>CALVYJ010000011.1 GCA_944372075.1 uncultured Clostridia bacterium
AGCGGAAAGACGGAAGTCTATCTGCGGCTGATCGCGGACGCGCTGCGCGCGGGCAAGACGGCGATTTTTCTGGTTCCGGAAATTTCCCTTACGCCGCAGATGTTTACGCAGCTGCGCGCGCGATTCGGCGGCGCGGCGGCGATCATGCACAGCGGGCTGTCGGCGGGCGAGAAGTTTGACGAATGGCATCGGCTGCGCACGGGAGAGGCAAGGATCGCGATCGGGGCGCGCAGCGCGGTGTTTGCGCCGGTGGAAAATGTGGGCGTGATCATCATCGACGAGGAGCATGACGGGAGCTATTCCAGCGAAAACAATCCTCGCTACAACACGGGTGAGGTCGCCGCGATGCGAGCCGCGTACAACGGTTGCAAGCTGATATTGGGCAGTGCCACGCCCTCCGTCGAAACGTATCGCAAGGCGACGGAAGGGGAATACAACCTGATCGAGATGCCGGAGCGCATCAATCGGAACCCGTTGCCGGAGATGATCGTTGCGGATATGCGCAGGGAGGTTCGTCGGGGCAACAACGGGCCTTTTTCCGCGGCGCTTCGGGACGAACTGGAAACCTGTCTTTCGGAAGGCAAACAGGCGATCCTGTTTTTGAATCGCCGCGGGTTTGCCCAGAGCGTGGTATGCCGCGAGTGCGGCAGCGCGATCAAATGCGCGCAATGCGACGTGTCGTTGACCTATCACAGCGAAGAGAACTGTCTCAAATGCCACATGTGCGGCGCGACGTATCGGATGGTGAAGGCGTGTCCATCCTGCGGCGGCGTTCATTTGAGCTATACGGGCACGGGCACGCAGAAGGTGGTCGGCGAGATCAAGAAGCTGTTTCCCGCGGCGCGCGTTTTGCGCATGGACGTCGATACGACGGGCGGCAAAGAGGGACATTATAAGATCTTGAAGCAGTTTGCCGAGCGCAAAGCGGATATACTGGTGGGCACGCAGATGATCGCAAAGGGACACGATTTTCCCGCGGTTACGCTGGTAGGGATCCTGGATGCGGATATGAGCCTGCATTTTTCCGATTATCGGAGCAATGAGCGCACCTTTCAGCTGGTCACGCAGGTGGCGGGCAGGAGCGGCCGCGCGGAGGAAACGGGCAAGGTCGTGTTGCAGACGTATTCGCCCGAAAACTATATTTTGCGCTTTGCCGTCAACTACGATTATAAGGGATTTTTCAAGCACGAGATCGCGCTGCGCAAGGCGACGTGTTTTCCGCCGTTTGCAAAGATCGTGCGCGTGATGATCACGGCGGAGGAGGAGCGGAAGGCATTGGACGTATTGAAGAGCGTCTACTTTTCGCTCAAGGAAATATACGAAGCAAACCGCTCGGTGTTTTTATTTTTCAACAAGATGAAGGCGCCCGTCAAGAAGATACAGAACCGATATCGCTATCAGGTGCTGATGCGCATAGCGGAGGAGCGGGTGTTGCCGGAGATCTACGAGCGCGCGCTGCGCGAAAAGACGCGCGACGTACTGGTGTATGTGGAAGAAAACCCTGCGAATTTGAGTTAATACGAGAAAGACCCTGCGATCGGGCGAAGGAGGATATATGGCAATTCGGAATGTGGTACAGGAGGGCGATGAAGTCCTGCGCAAAAAGTGTTTTGAGGTAACGGTGTTCGATGAAAAGCTGCATCAGCTGTTGGAGGATCTGCGCGACACCGTTCGGAAGGAAGAGGGCGCCGGGCTGGCGGCGCCGCAGGTCGGGATATTGCGCAGGGTAGTCGTCGTGGACGTCAAAGAGGGATTTTTCGAGTTTGTGAACCCCGTGATCGTGGAGAGCAAGGGCGAGCAGACGGGATATGAAGGATGTCTGTCCGTTCGCGGGAAGCGCGGCGTGGTGACGCGTCCGATGATGGTAAAGGTCGAGTATTTCGATCGGACGGGCAAGAAAAAGAAGCTGACGGCGCGCGGTTTCTTTGCGCGGGCGGTCTGCCACGAATTGGATCATCTGGACGGCGTTCTGTACACCGATCGCGCGCAAGTCGTCGAGCGCTGCGCCGATTGACGGCAAAGGGTTTGGAAATCTGTGCGCCGATTGGCGGAGAATTTGCCGAAGAGGTTTTGGCATAGTCCGATCGGATCGGGATGCGGCGACGGGTTCGGCGCGATACGGCGCGGGAGGGAATGGTATGAAATTGATCTATGCGGGGGCGCCCGTTTTTTCCATAACGCCGCTGCGTGCGTTGCTGGACGCGGGTTTTTGCGTCTGTGCGGTGATCACGCAGCCGGATAAGCCGGCAGGCAGAAAGGCGGTCATGACGCCGACGCCTCTGAAGGCATACGCGGCGGAGCGCGGCATACCGGTATACGATTTTGCCAGGATCCGCGACAATGTGGCAAACTTGCGGCAGATCGGCGCCGACTGCATGGTGACGTGCGCGTACGGGCAGATCTTGACGCAGGAAGTATTGCAGAGTTTTCCGATGGGCGTATATAATATTCACACGTCGCTGTTGCCGCGCTGGCGGGGCGCATCGCCCGTACAGCATGCGTTGCGGGCGGGCGATGCAAAGACGGGCGTTACGATCATGCGCACGGACGCGGGGTTGGACACCGGGGATATTTTGTTGCAGGAAGAGACGGACATCACCGCGCAGGACACGGCCGAAAGCCTGTCGGAGCGGTTGTCGGCGCTCGGCGGGGAGTGCATTGTTCGCGCGCTTAAGCAGGTGTGCGAAGGCTGCGCATGCTTTCGGAAGCAGCCGTCGGAAGGGGTAACGCTCTGCAAAAAAATACGGAAGCAGGAGTGCGAGCTGGATTTTGCAAGGCCGGCGAAGGAGCTTTGCTGTCTGATTCGGGCGATGAATCCGGAGCCGTTGGCATTCACGACGCTGCACGGCAAGCTGGTCAATCTCTATTCGGCGTGCGTGCAGTGCGAACGGGTAAGCGGCGAATGCGGCGAGGTGGTACGCGCGGATAAAACGGGCATCTATGTCAAAGCGGGAGAGGGCGTATTGCAGATTTTGGAGTTGCAGCAGGAGGGCGGCAAACGCATGCGAGCGGCGGATTTTGTGAACGGAAGGAAGATCGTCGTCGGCGACAGATTCGGAGGGCAGGCATGACGAACCCGCTGTACGATGCCTACGCGGTGCTGCAAAAGGTATATGGCGGCGGCGCGTATCTGAAGCAGGCGCTCAACGAGACGCCCATTGAAGAATTGCACCGAGCGCGCACGGTCAAGATCTGTTACGGCGTTTTGGAGCGCGATCTGTATCTGGATTTTTGCATACGGAGTTTCGCGCCGAAGAATCCGAAACTGCCCGTGCGCATTCTTTTGAAAATTTCGCTGTACATGCTTTTGTACATGGAGAAGCCGCGATATATGGTCACGGACAACGCGGTCGCGCTGGCGAAAAAGCTGGGCAAGGGCGGCGCGGCGGGTTTTTTGAATGCCTTTTTGCGCGCCTTTGACGAAGCAAAACTGCGTTTGCCGCAGGATCCGACGGACAGGCTGTCTCTTCGGTACTCGGTACCGAGATTTGCGGCGGAGCGCATTGTAAAAACGTATGGCGAGCAGGGGGCGGAACAGATCCTTGCGTTTCGTCCGCCGCGCACGTTTGTGCGGTTCAAGGACGCCGAAACGGCGCGGGCGTACGTGCAGGCGGCGGGAGAAAAGGCGGAGCAAACGCCCTTTCCGAACGTCTATGCCTTTTCCAATTTTCGGCGCGATGCGGGATACGATGCGGGCGATTATACCTTTCAATCGGTCGGATCGGTCGCCGTCTGTTCGGTGGTCGAGCCGTGCGAGCGCATGTTGGATGCGTGCGCGGCGCCGGGCGGAAAGAGCGTGCTGTTGTCGCAAAAGTGCGGCCGTGTGACGGCGTTTGAGCTGTACGAGCACCGCGCCGATCTGATCGGACAATATGCGCGGCGCATGGGGGCGGGCAACGTCGACGTCGTTTGCCGCGATTCGTCCGTTTCCGATGCGCGCTATGTTGCGCAATTTGACGGAGTATTGGTCGACGCTCCCTGTTCAGGGTACGGCGTGATCGGGGAAAACCCGGATATCAAATTTTTCCGAAAGGAGGAGAGTCTGGCGCAGCTGACAAAGACGCAGCGCGCGATACTGGATTGCTGCAGCGACTATGTGCGCGCGGGCGGATGTCTGTATTATTCGACTTGCTCGATCTTTGAGGAAGAAAACGACGGCACCGTCGAGTATTTTTTGAAGGATCACCCTGCATTTCGCGTGGAGCCGGCCGCGTGCGCGCTTGCGCACATGCGCACGCGCTTCGGTCTGCAATTCTTGCCGCATTGTTCGATGGGCGCAGGGTTTTACGTGTGCAAGCTCAGGAAGGTAGGCGAATGAAAGAGATTTTACAGGATTTTACGGCGGCGGAGCTGCAAGCGCTGGTGGCGGAGTATGGCGAGCCGAGCTATCGCGCGGGGCAGCTGTATCGCGGATTGATGCGCGGCAAGCGCATTTCGGAGATTTCCGAGCTTTCCAAAGCGTTCAAGGGGAAACTGCTCGAACGGTTTGAAGACGAGCCGGTGCGTATCCGCGAGACGTTCACCTCTTCGGACGGTACGGAAAAATACCTGTTCGAGCTTGCCGACGGAAACATTGTCGAGGGCGTGCTGATGTCCTATAAATACGGCAGGACGCAATGCGTATCCACGCAAGTTGGGTGCCGCATGAACTGTGCCTTTTGCGCATCCGGGCTGAACGGTCTGTTGCGCAATCTGACGGCAGGGGAGATCCTCTCGCAGATTCTTATCGTGAACGCCAAGTTCGGCGGCACGGCGGAAAAGCGCGCGGTGACCAACGTCGTGCTGATGGGCAGCGGCGAGCCGCTGGACAATTATGCCAACACCGTCCAATTTTTGCGGAACGTTACGGCGGAGGGCGGCATCTGTATCAGCGCGCGGAACATATCGCTCTCCACGTGCGGACTTGTTCCGAAGATGTATGAGCTTGCGCGGGAGGGAATTCCCGTCAATCTTACCGTATCGCTGCATTCCCCCTCCGACGAGGAGCGGCAGCGCATCATGCCCGTGGCAAAGGCATATTCGATCGATGAAATTTTGAAGGCGTGCGAATATTATTTTGAGCGGACGGGCAGGCGGTATATTTTCGAATACTCGCTGATCGCCGGAGAGAATTCCGATGCGCGCCATGCGCAGATGCTCATACAGCTCTTGCGCGGCAAGCCGTGTCACGTCAATCTGATCCGGCTCAACGCGGTCAAAGAGAAGAATCTGCAAGGGATAACGGAAAAAGAGGCATACCGCTTTTTGGGACTTTTGGAAAAGGGCGGACTGTCGGCCACGTTGCGCCGACAGATCGGCGCGGATATCGGCGGCGCCTGCGGCCAGCTGCGCGCGGGTTATCTGGACGGAAAAAACAGCTGAAAAAGAAATTTACGGGAGGAGAAGGAAATGGGTCGTATTCAGATTGCGCCGTCGATTTTATCGGCGGATTTTGCGGCGATGGGAGCGGCGGTGGAAAAATTGGAGGCATGCGGTGCGGATCTGATCCATTGCGACGTAATGGACGGAACGTTCGTACCGAAGATCACGTTCGGCACGGACATGATCGCGGCGGTACGCAAGCACACGAAGGTACCGTTGGACGTGCATCTGATGATCGTTCGCCCGGAAGAAAAGATCGAGGAATTTGCCAAAGCGGGCGCAGACATTCTTACGGTGCATGCCGAGGCGTGCGGAGAAAATACCGCGAGGGCGCTGCGTGCGATCCGCGGTTGCGGCATGCGCGCGGGGATTGCGGTCAGTCCCGATACGGACGAGAAGACGATCTTTGACAGCATTTCGGAGGCGGACATGGTGCTGATCATGAGCGTATATCCCGGCCTGGGCGGACAAAAGATGATCGAGCGCACCTTGGAAAAGGCGAAAAGCGTGGCAAGGTTTTTAGAAAAGCAGGGCATGGTTCGCGACATAGAGATGGATGGCGGGATCAACGAAGAAAATATTGCGAAGGTCAAGGCTTCGGGCGTCAACGTCATCGTGGCGGGAAACACGGTTTTCCGTTCGAGCGATATGGCAAAGACCATCCGTCTGCTGCGTGATGGAGACGAAAAATAGGCAGGTCGGTATGGAGAAGGGGATCATTCTGTTAAACGGGGCGCCGTTTACCGAGCCGATCGACGCGGAAGGTGCGTACGTGGTCTGCTGCGACGGCGCACTGCGTTGGGCGGAGGGAAACGTCCGCATCGACGTCAAAGCGGGCGATTTCGATTCCTTGGGATTCGTGCCGGAGGGCGCGGCGGTCTATCCTGCGGAAAAGGATTTTACGGACGGCGAGATCGCCCTGCAAATTTTGTTTGCGCGCGGCTGCAGAACGATCGAGATCTACGGCGGCAGCGGCGGCAGAGAAGACCATTGGTTCGGCAACCTGCAGCTCCTGTATGCGGCGCATCGCAGGGGCGCGGAGGCCTCGATGATCTCCCGCTATACCAAGATCGAGTGTAAGAGCGGGGAGATCGTCTGGCTGCAAAAGGCGGGCAGGACGGTATCGCTTGCACCGGTCGGCATGCAGGCGCATATACTGGAGAGTGAAGGGCTGAAATATCCGCTTCGCGATCTCACGCTCACGGCGGGAAGTTGCAGGGGGATCAGCAATGTGATTCAAAAGCCGTATGCGCGGGTTTGTTGCGATCGGGGCGCGCTCTTTATTTTTGAGGTGCGGGAGGAAGCAAAATGGTAAAAATTATCTGCGTCAAGCCGCCCAAAGCGGTGCGGGCATTGCTGCGTATGGTGCGGCGTGTCCCAAACGGAAAATGAGTTCTTCCGCAAAAGAGAAAAAGGCAGCCGATACGGCTGCCTTTTAACAATACCATAAAAACAAACGGCGCGGCGAATTGAATTTTTCAATTCGCCGCGCCGTCATAAAAAGTCAAAAAATTGCCCCGAATCAACGGTGCGATATGCGATTTCACTGCGGAATCGTCCAAATCAGGTCGCAAAGACCGCGACCTCATAGACAGTACCGCGATCCCGAAGACAGCTTTGCGATCTCAAAACAGCTCCGCGATCTCACAGACAGCGTTGCAATTTCAAAGCGACATTGCGATCCCAAAAAACGGAGGAGGGCGGCACGAGAGGGCAAGCGGGATGACCTGACAAGCCTTTGGCGCATCGGTAAGAGCGCTCGCCTGTCGAGGCGGGCGCGGCGGATGCGCAAGGTTGCCGATAATAGATGCGCAAGGTTGTAAAAAGCGGGCGTGCAAGGCGCCCGATAGCAAATCGTGCAAGGCTGCTAATAGTAAACAGGATTAACAATTCAAAAGAAAAACCCCCTGCGGCGATAGCTGCGGGGGGATCGATTATTTGCTTTCCACGTATGCACGCACGCTTTTTACAATGAACGCTTGCTCGGCTTTGGAAAGTTTTCCGAAATCGACGTAAAAATTCTGCAAGGTCTTGTTGTCGGTATAGACGTAGTTGTTTTCGGTATCCGATTTGCCGAGCAGATAGTCCGTGCTGGTATTGAACAAATTGGAAATTTCGATGATCTGTTCAAACGTCGGGCGAGAACGACCGATTTCCCAACTGCTGACCGTCGATTGTTTTACGCCCAGCTTTTCAGCCAGTTCACATTGCGTGGTGTCATTTTCTTTTCTTAAAGTTTTCAATATTTTTGCAAACATAACCGCATAGATGATCGGCGTTTTGGATTTTGTTTTACATTCCGAATAAAACAATTCGCCGATGTCCGCATACATTCAAAGGCTGATGCCAATCAAAGTTTTAGTTGTACAAGTTAGAAGGCATTGCTTCTGATTGAAATTACGGCCAATTACCGTCATGTCCCAAATTTTGCCGAAGTTCGGCGCTCTCATTTTTTCTCGATTTTATTTTACCAAGTTTTTGTATCTTTGTCAAGCAAAAGTTTGTAATTGCATACCTTATTCAATTTATTAAACAATAATATAAAATATGTCTAATAAACATGAAAACAGAGGGCAATACGAAGGAGGAAAGCGAGAGAAAGGAGCAAAGCGAGGAGCAAGGGGGCGCGGGAGGAAATGCGAAAAGGGGAAGGGCGGAAGCGGGTGGGGAGCATTGCGTGTGTGGAAAGGCTGGGGGCGGAAAGCGGAATGCGGGAAGGGAAAGCGGAGGGTGCGGCGGGCAAAACGGAGGGGAGAAAGGGATAAAAAAATCGTAAAAAAAACGACAGGGGGCGTAAACGGACTTGTCAAAACGGGCGCGATGCTATATAATAATAAGGAAAGAGATTTTAAGCGAGGTAACAGACATGAAAAGACCTTATGCGATTATAATCATGGACGGATATGGGATCAATGCGGAGAAGGAAGGCAATGCGATAGCGTTGGAGGGGAGTCCGAACGTAAAGAGGTATGCGGCGGAGTATCCCTCGTCGCAACTGGGCGCTTCGGGCATGAGCGTAGGTTTGCCGGACGGGCAGATGGGAAATTCCGAAGTCGGGCATTTGAATATCGGCGCGGGCAGGATCGTATACCAAGAGCTTACGAAGATCACGAAGGAGATCCAAGACGGCGAATTTTTTGAAAACAAAGAATTGCAGTATGCGATCGACAGCGCGAAGAAGAGCGGGAAGAAACTGCACATTTGGGGACTTTTGTCGGACGGCGGCGTACACAGCCACAACACGCATCTGTATGCGCTATTGAAGATGTGCAAAGACCGCGGGTTAGACAATGCGTACGTACATTGTTTTATGGACGGGCGAGACGTATCGCCCACGTCCGGAGCGGGGTATGTGCGCGCGTTGCAGGCGGAGATGGACGCGTTGGGATTTGGAACGATCGCCTCGGTATGCGGCAGGTATTATGCGATGGATCGCGACAACCGCTGGGAGAGAGTGGTCAAGGCATATGAAATGCTCACGCTCGGAAACGGAGTGCAGGCGGAGGATGCCGCGCAGGCGATCGAAGAATCGTACAAGGGAGAGGTGACCGACGAGTTCGTTCTTCCGACGAACGTCGTAAAGGGCGGCAAGCCGGTGGCGTTGGTGGAGAAGGGCGACAGCGTGATCTTTTTCAACTTCCGTCCCGACCGTGCCAGAGAGATCACGCGCGCCTTTACCGAGCCGGAATTTTCGGGGTTTGCGCGCAAGACGGGGTATCTCGCGCCCGTCTATGTCTGTTTCACCGAATACGACGCCACGTTTTCGCACGTGCTTGTGGCGTTTAAGAAGCAGAGTTTGAAGAACACGTTGGGTGAATATCTGGCGTCGCTGGGCAAGAAGCAGCTTCGCATAGCGGAGACGGAGAAATACGCGCATGTGACGTTTTTCTTCAACGGAGGGGTAGAGGCGCCCAACGAAAACGAAGTGCGCGTGCTGATCCCCTCTCCGAAGGTAGCCACGTACGATCTCAAGCCGGAAATGAGCGCATACGAAGTGACGGACAAGGCGATCGAGCAGCTTTCGACGGGCGAATACGACGCGATGATCCTGAATTTTGCAAATTGCGACATGGTCGGGCATACGGGGATTTTAGCGGCGGCGGAGCAGGCGGTAGCGGCGGTGGATACCTGTGTGGACAGGGTCTTGAAAAAGATTCTGGAGATGGGCGGCGGCGCGCTGTTGACGGCCGATCACGGAAATGCGGACAAGATGATCGCGGAAGACGGTTCTCCGTTCACGGCGCATACGACCAACCCCGTGCCGGTCGTAATGGTCTGCGACGCGTTCAAGGGAGCGAAGCTGCGCGAAGGCGGCGTGCTTGCGGATCTGGCGCCCACGTTGTTGGATATGATGGGATTGCCCATCCCCGAGCAGATGACCGGAAAAACGCTGTTGGTGCGCTGAAAAAAGAGAAATTTGCGAAAAAAAAACGGACAAGCGTTTCAAAAACGGTTGATAAAATCGTTTTGATATGCTATACTATACAAGCATTTAATTTTATCAAAGTATTTTTGGGAGAAAGAATATGCCCTCGATGAGTTTTATGATCAACAACATGCTCGCTCCGTTGCCCAGCGACGGAGTATGGAGAGTTTATCAGATAGTCAGCCTCGTGCTGTTGGCGCTGATGGTCATTGCGGCGATCGTTTCGATCGTGATCGTATTGTTCCAGCCCGGCAATTCGACGGGTATCGACGCACTGGGCGGATCGAGCGAAACCTTTTTCGGCAAGAACAAGGGCAGGTCGATGGAGAGCAAGATGAAAAAGTGGACGACGATTTCGTTGATCGTACTTTCCGTTCTTGCGGTTCTGTTCTTTATCCTGCAGTTCGGTACGATTTGGGGCATCTCCGCTTGATGTATACGCGAACGCGGCGGCTATTCTGATGGATAGCCGCTTTTCTTTTTGTCAAAAATAATAAGGGGACAAGGAAAGAAGGGCGCGACGGGCGAAAGGAAGGACGAAAGGATGCGAAGGACAAACGATAAAAGGGAAGAGCGAGAAGGAGAAGGTATGGCGGCGACGGAAGAATTGCGCGAGCGGTTTGCGCGCGGCGAATTTGATTATAAGAAGGCATCGGAGATATGTCGTCTGCTCGGAGTCGGCAGCCGATCGGAGCGGGAGAGTCTGACGCAAATTCTGAAGGGGATGGAGTCGGACGGCGCGATCGTATGCGATGAGCGAGGCAGGTATGTGCGGCCGGAGCGATTGGGGCTGATTGCCGGGAAGCTGCAGGGCAACGAGCGCGGATTTGCTTTTTTGGTGCGCGACGACGGGGAAGCGGATCTGTTCATACCGCACAAATCGTTGCAGGGCGCATTGCACGGCGATCGGGTCTTCGCCAGGCGAGTGGGCGGCGAGCGGGGCGATGAAGGCGCGGTGTACAGTGTGATCCGGCGGGGCATGCCGCAGTTGACGGGAACGTACTATCGCGATCGAAAGTGCGGCATGGTGGAAGCGGACGAGCGCAAATTCAGCGAACCGGTGCGCATCGTCGGCGGACTGCGCGCCTATTCGGGCGAAAAGGTACTCGTAAAGATCGTGGCATATCCGGAGCGCAAGGATCCGGAGGGAGAGATCGTCGAGATTTTGGGGCAGAGCGGCGAGTTGTCGGCGGAAGAGGACGCCATTCTCCGCACGCAGAATTTGGCGGATACGTTTTCGCAAAAGGTGCTTGCCGAAGCGCGAAGAGTTGCCGCCGAGCCGATCGCGGCGGAGGGACGTACGGATTTTCGCGGCGATTTGGTCATTACGATCGACGGCGAGGATTCGCGCGACTTTGACGACGCCGTACACGTCGAGCGCGACGGAACATGTTTTGTTTTGGCAGTACACATTGCGGACGTCTCGCATTATGTGCGCCGCGGCGGAGCATTGGACAAGGAAGCGTTTGCGCGCGGAACGAGCGTATATTTTCCCGATCGCGTTCTGCCCATGTTGCCCGAGGAATTATCCAACGGGATCTGTTCGCTCAACGAGGGGGAGGATCGCTATACGCTCTCGTGCGTGATGCGCGTCGATGCGAGCGGAACGGTATCGGACAGCCGCATCGAGCGCGGGATCATATGTTCCAAAAACCGCATGACGTATACGAAGAGTGCGGCAATTTTGGCCAACGACGAACAGGTGTGCGCCGAGTATGCGCATCGGGTGCCGATGTGTACGGATATGCGCGAACTGGCAAATATACTGATAAAGAAGCGAAGCGCGCGCGGCAGCATCGATTTGGACGTCAAGGAGGCGCAGATCACCGTGAAGGACGGCGCGATCGACGTGTGCGAATACAAACGCACGATGGCGCATCGCATCATTGAGGAGTTTATGATCTTGGCGAACGAGACGGTTGCGGAATTTATCGCGGCGTACGAGCTTCCGTTCGTGTACAGAGTTCATGAAAAGCCGAGCGAAGAAAAGGCGGCGGGCTTCAAAAAATATCTGGAAGAGTTGGGGATTCGCGCGAAATTTCATCCGGACAACGTGCGTCCGGGCGAGTACGGCAAGATATTGGAGTCGTTGGAAGGGAGCGATTTGTTTCGCGTGGTCAACCGCGTAATGCTGCGTTCGATGTCCAAGGCGCGCTACAGTGCGGAAAATTGCGGACATTTCGGGTTAGCGTCCCGCTGTTATTGTCATTTCACGTCGCCTATTCGCCGATATCCCGATCTGTTGGTGCATCGCATCGTCAAACTCGTGCTGGACGGGCAGGCGGGCGAGGCGGAAGAGTCGTATAAGAATTTCGTGCAGATCGCCTCAAACAGCTGTTCGGCGAGCGAGCGCAGGGCGGACGAGGCGGAACGCGCCGTCGACGAGCTGTACAAATGCTGGTATATGCGTTCGCGGCTGGGCGATTCGTTCGACGGGACCGTTTCGGGCGTTACCGCGTTCGGCGTATTTGTGGAGCTTGCCAACACGGTGGAGGGGCTGATCCGCATCGAGGATCTTCCGCCGGACGATTACGTCTTTGTCGAGGAGCGGTATCTGCTCAAAGGCCGCAAGCATTCTTATAAAATCGGGGATGCATGCAGGGTCGCGGTGGCGGGGTGCAACATCGGCACGCGGCGGGTGGAGTTCGTTCCCGCGCCCGAAGAGGGTTCGGACGAATAAATTTTAAGAAAATTTCGAGAAAGAATATTATTTTACTCCGAATTGTGGTATAATAAAGCGGGATCGGCGCAGGGAGACAGGCATGGATGTCGAATTAAGAGAGTGGAAGCGCACAGACGCGGCGTCGCTTGCGGAAAGTGCGAACGATTCGCGCATTGCGACGTGGCTGAACGAGGGATTTCCCTATCCGTACACGTTGCAGGATGCGGAAAAATTTATCGAGCAGGTTCTTTCGGACGATCTTTCCATACAGCGGGCGATTGTGGCGGAAGGCAAGGTTGTCGGCGGGATCGGCGCGGGTCGCAAGAGAGGCGCGCTGCGATATTGCGCCGAGCTGGGGTACTGGCTTTCGCCGTCGCTTTGGAATGGCGGCGTCATGACGGCGGCAGTGCGCGCGTTTTGCGGCGAAGTGTTTGAAACGACGCAGATCTCTCGCCTGCAGGCGATGGTCTTTGCGCCCAACGCGGCATCCTGTCGCGTTTTGGAGAAATGCGGATTTGAAAGAGAGGGCGTCTTGCGGCAGTGCGTCCGGAAAGACGGGCGGTGTTACGATGCGGTGTTGTACGGATTGCTTGCGCCGAAAAAGGAGAAGGTATGAAGATCATTGCGGTCAATAAAACGGCAGGGTTTGAATATTTCATCGAGGATAAATTCGAGGCGGGCATCGTACTGGAGGGGAGCGAAGTCAAGTCCATCCGCAAGAACAACTGCAATCTGAACGACAGTTTTTGTTTTGTGCGAAAGGGAGAGGTGACGCTCAAGAACATGCACATCGCCGTATATGATAAGAGCGGCGCATTTAACACCCGCGATTCGCGGCGGGATCGGAAGTTGCTGCTGCATAAGTCGGAAATTGCGAAGATTGTCGGCAAGGTCAATGAAAAGGGATATACGTTGGTACCCTTAAAAATTTATTTTAAGGACTCGTTGGTCAAAGCGGAGGTAGCTCTCTGCCGAGGCAAGCATACATACGATAAAAAGCAATCGCTCAAGGAGAAAGATCTTGCGCGCGATACGCAGCGTCGGATCAAAGAATTGTATTAACGCAACGAAGATTTTGCAGAAAAAAGGAGAATAGTTATGGCATACAAGAGAGATACGATCTGTGTACAGGGCGGGTATCGTCCGAAGTCCGGGGAATCGCGCATACCGCCCATTTCCCAAAGCACGACCTATTTTTATGAAAGTACGCAGGGGATGGCGGATCTGTTTGACCTGAAAGCGGACGGTTATTTTTATTCGCGGCTTGCCAACCCGACGGTGGCGGCGTTTGAGGGCAAGGTAGCGGCGCTGGAGGGCGGCGTTGCGGCGATCGGCTGTGCGTCGGGGATGTCCGCGTCGACGATGATGGCGTTTACCGTGTGCAATGCGGGCGACAACATCGTGTCCTCTTCGGCGATTTACGGCGGCACGTTCAATTTGTTTGCGGTAACGCTTCCCAAGCTGGGGATTGAAACGCGGTTCTTCGATCCGGACGCGCCCGCGGAAGAGATCGAGAAGTGCATCGATGAAAACACGAAGATCATCTTCACCGAAACGGTTGCGAATCCGTCGATCAAGATACTGGACTTTGAAAAGATCGCGGCGATCGCGAAAAAGCACGGGATTTTGTTCGCGGTGGACAACACGTTGGCAACGCCTATTTTCTGTCGTCCGTTTGAGTGGGGTGCGAACGTAGTCATTCATTCCTCTTCGAAATATTTGGACGGGCATGCGGCCGCGCTTGGCGGCGTGATCGTGGACGGAGGGAATTTCAATTTTAAGGGGAATTCGCGCTATGCGTCCTTCAATATTCCCGACGAAAGCTATCACGGGCTGGTCTATGCCGATCTTGCCGTTGCACCGTTTGCGACCAAGTGCCGCGCGCAGATGATCCGCGACATGGGGGCGATCATGAGTCCGCAGAACGCTTTTTTGAGCTGGCTCGGCTGCGATACGCTGGCGTTGCGGATGGAGCGGCACGCATCGAACGCAAAGAAGGTGGCTGCATATCTTTCGAAGCATCCGAAAATCGATTGGGTATGGCATGCTTCCTTGCCGGAAAACAAATATCATGCCTTGGCGCAAAAATATTTGCCGGACGGGCAGGGCGGAATGCTGAGTTTCGGGATCAAAGGCGACGTACACCAGGCGGCGGTATTTATGGAATCTCTTCGGCTGATCACGCAGGAAACGCACGTGGCAGACGTGCGCAGCTGTGTGTTGCATCCGGCGTCGACGACGCATCGTCAGCTTACGAAGGAGGAGTTGGAGCAAGCGGGCGTACCGGAAAATCTTGTGCGTTTGTCTGTGGGTATTGAGAATCCGGAGGATATCCTTGCCGATATCGAACAGGCGCTTGCAAAGATTCGTTAAGCAAAAAAAGAAGAGCGCGTGCGCGCCCTTTTGAGAAAAAGGAGAGAGAACCATGCCTATCGTTATTCCGAAAGACATACCTGCATATTCCGCCCTGCATCGCGAGAATATCTTTGTCATGACCGATGAGCGTGCTTTCACGCAGGATATACGGCCTTTGGAGATTGCGATTTTGAATCTCATGCCGACTAAAGAAGAAACGGAAACGCAATTCATGCGTTTGCTGTCCAATTCGCCCTTGCAAGTGAATATCACGCTGATCTACACCGAATCATATAAGAGCAAGAACACGGCTGCGGCGCATTTGGAGAGGTTTTACAAGCGTTTCGACGATATCAAGGACAGGCATTTCGACGGAATGATCATAACCGGCGCGCCGGTAGAGACGATGCCGTTCGAAGAGGTAGCGTATTGGGACGAACTGAAAAAGATCTTTGATTTTGCGGATCAAAAGGTCACGAGCACGATCTATATTTGTTGGGGAGCGCAGGCGGCGCTGTATTATCATTACGGGATCGCGAAGCATTTATTGCCGACAAAATTATTCGGAGTATTTCCGCACAAGAAAATTTTGGATCAGCACGATCCGCTGTTAAAGGGGATCGACGACGTATTTTATATTCCGCATTCGAGGCATACGACGGTTCGGATGGAAGACGTTTTGCGCGAAAAAGATCTGATCGTATTGAGCGAATCGGAATTTACGGGACTGTCGATCGCCAAAAGTCGAGACAATAAGAAGATTTTTTTGACGGGACATATGGAATACGATCGGTTTACGCTGAAGAAGGAATACGATCGCGATGTGGCAAAGGGTTTGCCGATCCATCCTCCGTACAATTATTTTACGGATGATACATGCACGAACGTGCGCGTTACATGGACGAGCGCTGCGAACTTATTTTATACGAACTGGCTCAATTATTACGTCTACCAGGTAACGCCTTTCCAATTTTAGAGAGGGGGCGGTCAGATGAAGCGAGAGCGGATACATAAACATATTTTTCGGCTGAAGATGTTGGTTGCGGGTCTCATATTTTTGATGGCGGTATGGATCTTTTTTGACACATTTATACTGCTTCCGCGCTCGATAACGCCGGGCGTAGAGGGGATGGAGGCTGTTTTTGTGGTATTCGCAAGCGGAATTGCCTTGGCGGTGGTGATGGCATTTTCCATAATAGTTGCGGGGGTTGCCATACTATTGCTGGGGTTTGGGGTCATCGTGTGCATAAAGGAAAGAAAGTACAATCCGCTTGCAGGCGGGGAGGCAGCCGATCCGAGGCGATATAAGACTTGCCGGATCCTTGCGGATGTATTGCTGATCGTCTCGATAGGTGTCGTCACGGTGTACCATTGTTTTATAACGGCAAATCAAGCGGTGCTCTTCATTGGCGGGGTCAGTGTGTCGGCGGCGGCGTTCGGGATATTGATTTTTACGGAAGTTTTGGCGGAAATTGCCGCAAAGCAAATGAACAACGAGCCGTAAGTATGTAAGCAAAGAGTTGCAATTTCATGTAAAAAAGAGTATACTGATATTCGGACGAAGTGATTTCGTCCGGATGAAATGGGGTAGCACCGGTTTCGATTGCAGGTGCGCGGATCGGTAAGCACGTCGAGGAACGAGTGGCCTCGTTAAAACATTCGGCTTAAACTTAAATGCAGACAATGCAAATTACAATGCGAACGCTCAGTTCGCATATGCTGCTTAATTAAATAAGCGCTCGTCCATACTTTCAACCTGTCGGGGAGCAATGGGCGTCAAAGCAGGCAGGGAACGGTCGATTTGATGTGAAGTCGGCAAATTGACGGAATTTTGATTTCTGCGAATAGATTTCTTCGGTCGCAGAGGGATCTGTTTTAAGAAAACTGCGGCATAAACGTGTAGAAAGCCTTTTGGCAATCTTGTAAGACGCGAGTTCAACTCTCGCCTACTCCACCAAATGAAACGCCCTAAGAGTTTGAACCCCAATGGTTCGGAATTCTTCGGGCGTTTGTGTTTTTTACTATGTTTTCCTTGATTTTTATAGTATTTTTGGTATTATTTTAAGGATACTGTCTGAATGCAGATTTTGTAAAAAACGTAAAATCAATGCGCAAATAGTAAAAAACAGTATTTTTGAACCCTTCAAATATCGGAATTTGACTTTTGTTTGTCGTTATAGAGCTTTTCAACTTCGGTTGGGGTTTTATAGGAGTTTCTTGCATGGGGCCTTTTTTCATTATAGAAAAGTATATAATCGTCAATAGCTTTTTTTAATTCGCGTTCAGATCTGTATTTAGTTCTATAAAGTTCTTCTCTTTTCATGGAGGAGAAAAAAGTTTCCATTACAGAATTATCATAAGGGATATGAGGACGAGAAAAAGATTGTTGTACTCCTAATTCTTTAAGGTATTTGCAAAAAGCGTAAGAACGATAATGTGAACCGTTATCGGTATGAAATAAAAGTTCATTTCCAGGCATTCTGTTAAGATAAGCATATTTAAAAGTGCTTTTCGTTAATTGGGTGCTATTTTTAATACCGATTTTATAGCCGATAACTTTTCGTGAAAATAAATCTAAAATTGCGCAAATGTAGTAGTTCTTTTCGTTAAAATAAAAACAGGTTACATCGCTGACCCATATTTGGTTTGGGGCAGAGGGATTGAACTGTTGGCGAAGAATATTTTTGTTGGCAATACGCCGTTCTTTTTCATAGAGGAACTTTGCTCTTTGCCGTATACTGAACAATCCCATATCGTGTATGAGTTTACGCACAGTGTCTTCGCAAGTTTTGAAGCCGCGTTCTCTCAAAACGGCAGTGATTTTTCTTGCGCCAAAAATTTGCCTGCTTTCATCATATACGGTCTGAATGGCATTTTTAATAATTTCACGACGCTCGGAATAAACAGTATTAGTTTTCTTGTTCCGAAGAATATGGTTGTAAAAAGTTCCTCGAGATACATTTAATGCGTCACAGAGCATATGTACATTGTACTGTCCGCTGAGCTTTTCTAACGCATATAGCTTTTCCTTTAGCGGTGCAGAAGGGGAACTTTCAGATACGCGTATGATTTCCAATAAACCTTCCAATCTTTCGATTTTGCTTTCCAGTAAATGGAGGCGTTTTTCCATTTCTTTTGGAGATAATTCAGGGGCAACCTTTGGCACTGAAAGCCACGAATAAATCGTACTTTTGGGTATTCCTGTGTTTTGAGATACCGCCGGTACAGTTTCGCCCGATTTACAACGGGCAATGATTTCTGTTTTGATTTCTTTTGTGTGTTTTGACATAACACTACCTCCTAGATTGAATATGAGGATTATAACATGTTGGTAAGTATTTAAGAATAAAAACAATGCTTGCAAGAGAAATATGAGTATGATATAATAAAATCGATGAACATTTTTTTAATATAAAAAACAGTGTTTTATGGAAAAATTAAAAAAGGGGGGATATGTATGGGAAACGAAGATGATTCTTTTGAAAAAAACGCGGGTAAGTTACAGGTAAATTTTAGCATGTTATTCTACAATAGGTTTGCGAGTTAAGGCAAGCCTATTTTTTTAACCCTCATAAAACGGCTTGATAGGTCTGCCTTGACTTGGCAGACCTATTTTTTGTATCCTAAAACCCGCGGATAGTCCGCGGGTAACGAGAAGCTTTAGCGATGAGACTTGAAAACAAAACTCCTTTTGATATAATTAGGGTGCGACCTGGCAGTTGCAAACTAAAAATCAAAAGGAGGACATCCAAATGGATGACGTAAAAAGTTTAACATATACAAAGTGGAATTGCAAGTATCATGTAGTGTTTGCACCGAAATACAGGCGAAAAGTATTCTATGAAGAGAAGCGATTGGAGATCGGGGCAATACTTCGGGAGTTGTGCCGGTGGAAAGGAGTAGAAATCATAGAAGCCGAAGTATGCCCCGATCATATCCATATGCTATTGTCGATCCCGCCCAAGATAAGTGTATCCGGGTTTATGGGGTTTCTGAAAGGAAAGAGTAGTCTAATGATCTTTGACCAATTTGCTCATTTAAAATACAAATATGGAAATCGGCATTTTTGGTGTAGAGGATATTATGTGGATACAGTAGGACGGAATAAAGAAGCGATAAAAAATATATAGCGAATCAATTGCAAGAGGATCAAATGTATGAACAATTAAGCTTGAAAGAGTATATAGACCCGTTTGGGAGAGCCTGCAAAAGGAAGCAAATAAAAGCAGCCACCAAGAGGTGGCCGCTGAAAATTTGTTGCGATTGTCAGGAACTTCGAGCACGAGTAGTGCCGCCGGTACCATGCGCTTGAAGCGCCTAATCAAGCCACCGGCTTAGCCAGTGGTACTTGACTAGCATACAAACCTGTACTTTTACAAGCACAGGTTTGTATACTTATCGTGCGCGACCGCGATAAAATAGATTTTTAAGTTTTTTTACGACTACATGAACTCGCGGCAAATAACCATCTGATATCCATTTTTCACTTATAAAAAATCTAGAATTAAAAAAAGCAAAAATTAATCGTAAATGTTCTACTAATAATGAGTTAAGTATCGAGACCTAAAAGCGTCTCGTCTCATTCTTTTTTTTACCTTAATTCATCAACTCTTTCCGTGTGAATGCGATTCTTGATAGTATCCCTTTTTATGGAGGAGAAATAGAAACTTTAATCGATTAAATAAAAAACTTATCGCGATTTAAATAAAATTTTTTATAGTGAGTTCTTTTAACAAAAATTAAATTCTAATTTTTTTGATACTTTTTCAATAAGTCTGAAAGAGGATATTTTTTCTTTTCAATATCTGTTAAATCATAATTTCTATATTTTAAAAGGCTCCATTCTTTTGCTTTTTTCGTAAATCCCATAGCTTCCAAACTTTTAAATCCCTGATAAAAGTCAAATATTTTTTCCGGAATAATGCGAGTATCGATTAAAACCCCATCGTTCAATTTTGACACAAAATAATCATTTTGATTTTTTCTTCTAAATATACCGAGAACATAAAACGTATTGTCTTGCATTTCATATTCAATAAACCATACATCCATTTTTCTTACATCACGGAATAATTGTTGTATTAAAGAAAAATTAGTTGTTTCGTAAATAGAAATACAGGTATTACCATTACCAAAATAATCTTCAATATTATAGAGAAATTTTCCGTCTGGGGAAAAACAAAAATTCTCGTCCTGTGCGCCGTCTATTTTTGAAAAACGAAATTTTTTTATCAGACAAAGCTTTTCAAGAGAATAAATCGCTAATTGCCCTGCTGTAGATTTTACCGCAAGCAAATCGCCGCGAGGAGAAATTACAGGCAAATAGGCGTATTTTAAATCTTTAAATGTCGCTAAAAGCTCTTTGTTGTGATTATAAACATATACCGTTTGTCCTGTACATCCGATACTGAATTTTTCGTTTGAAACAAAAGCCCAAAAATTTCTCATATTCCCCCCCCCTATTTTAAATCATCAATACTAAAAGTGTAAGATTAATCTATTTTGATATAATTATATCAAAGTATAACCATTCACGCAACAATATGTTAAACTCTAATTCCGGAACTCTGTATGATTACAATAGATATGAGACAAAGATGATAAAAAAAGAGTAACAAGCCAAGAAGTTTGTGATATAGTTTAATCACCACAAAAAAACTAAACAAACGAGGCTGTCACTCTATGAAAACTATATCACAAATCGCCCGCTTTCGTCAATCAGTTGTGCAATATTCTTTTAATTTCGGCGTTCCTGCCGCCGTTCGCAGGTTTAACGTGTCTCGCGCCTCGGTTTATCGCTGGCGGTCTCGTTTTAACGGGCAAACCTCATCACTTCAGGACAAATCTCGCCGTCCTCACCAGCATCCCAACCAGCATTCCCCCGAAGAATTATTGCTCATTTATAATATGCGCAGACGCAATCCTGACGCAGGTCTCGTCGTCTTTTGGGTAAAGCTCAAACTGCGCGGCTATTCCCGTTCAATCCCTGCCCTTTGGCGTGTACTGAAGAACCAAAAATTACTGCCCGTTAAGCCGACTAATCCCAAATACATTCCCAAACCATACGAACAAATGCTATACCCGGGACAACGATTTCAGATGGATGTCAAAGTCGTTCCTGCCGCATGTATTGTACCTAATGCAGACGGATCAAAGGAGAGATATTTCCAGTACACTGCTATGGACGAATATTCGCGCTTCCGTTTCGTTGCTGCTTTCAAAGAGCAAAGTACATTTTCTTCCGTTCAGTTCTTGGATATGCTGGTCAAAGCGTTTCCGTTTAAGATAGAGTGCATTCAGACGGACAACGGTATGGAATTCATTAAAGAGTTCAGAGGACGCAAGCACGGCAAAATGTCGCTGTTTGAGGCGCGCCTTAAACAGTTAGGGATCAGGCATAAACTGATACGTCCTTATACCCCCAGACACAACGGCAAGGTTGAACGCTCGCACAGAAAGGATAACGAATACTTTTATGCGACCCACAAATTTTATTCCTTTGATGATTTTGCAAAACAGCTTGCCATACATAACAGAAAATACAACGCGTTTCCCATGCGCCCCTTAAACTGGCATTCCCCGAAAGACTATATCACCGATTATTTGCACGATGGCTTGTTGCATTGATTTTTTATGAAAACTGTCTCATATGTTTGACAAACCTACAAAAAATTTTTTGAAAACTTATTGACAAATCATTTTTTTGTGTTATAATGAACGTACAAAAGCGACACGTATCGCAATGCAAAAAAGCAACAAGTCGCTTCACAATTCAAAGAATACACGTTGAGGCTTTTCGCAATTTTTTCTCTAAAAAAATGAAAATTGCCTTTCTTATTGACTGATTGCGACACGTGTCGCAACCGATAAGAAATATAGATAACAGAATAATATCAAGGAAATTGATCTGCGTATTGGATATCCGGCTGCTGACAGAGAGTATAAGTTGTTGGAGATAACTATGAAGAGGGAACCCAATTTTGAAAATATACTGAAGGTTTTGAAGAGGCAACAACCGGATCGTCCTACGCTGTTTGAATTTTACTTGGATAATGGGATCAGTCAGCGTTTGACGGGGCAGAAGGCGAAATCCGCGTGGGATTGTTCATGGAATTATCAAATGATTATTCCGGCCATGCAAAAGGCGGGGTATGACTATGCGACGATGCACAGTTGTGATTTCGGATTTCCGGTAAATCGGCAGCAGGGGCGCACGGTTTCCATGAGCCACGGGGTCATCAAAGATGAGGCGAGTTTTTTGGCGTATCCGTTTATGGATCCGGACAAATGCGACGAGGGGAGATTGGCGAAAGCGGAAAAGCTCTTGCCGAAGGGAATGAAGATCATCGTATTCGGGCCGAGCGGCGTTTTGGAAAACGTGATATCGCTAGTCGGCTATGAAACATTATGTTATATGATACACGATGACGAAAAGTTGGCGGAACGAATTTTTGACGCGGTAGGGGGCAGGCTTGTTCGTTATTATGAGCGATGTCTGCGATATGATTGTGTGGGCGCGATTATTTCCAACGATGATTGGGGGTTCAACAGCGGTACCATGCTTTCGACAGACGATATGCGCAAATATGTATTTCCCTATCACAGACAGATTGTTGCGCTTGCGCATCGGGCGGGTAGGCCCGTAATTTTGCATTCCTGCGGCAATTTGGAAAGGGTGATGGACGAAATCATTGACGATATGAAATTCGACGGGAAACATTCCTACGAAGATAAGATTTTGCCGGTCGAGGAGGCATACGAGCGCTTCAAAGATCGCATTACAGTGCTCGGCGGTATCGACGTCGATTTTGTGTGTCGGAGCAGTTCCCGAGAAGTATATGAGCGGTGTAAAGCCATTGTCGATAAGACAAAATGCGTCGGTTACGCATTGGGTACGGGAAACAGCATTCCGGATTACATCCCGGAGGAAAATTTTAAGGCTATGTTGCGAGCAGCCTATCCTGCGTTTGATTTTTGACCGATCCTTGCAGAGCGAGGATGCTCCCAAACCGGAAGCATTTGCTCGCCTATATTGCACATATTGCGACACGTATCGCAATGCGATAGAAAAACCGCGGGCAAGCGGATTGTAAGGGGAGCGGCCGACGGAAGTTTTGGAACAAGGGATAAGCGGAAGAAGGCGCAGGCGAGGGGTTTTTGGAAGTTGATTTTAGCGGAAACGCGAAAGAAATAAAAGATGGAGGAGGAAACATGAAAAAACTTTTAGTTTTGGTGTTGGCGATTGCGATGGCAATCGGAGTGATGGGAGGCGCAATCGGAGCGTTTGCGGAAGAAGGAGCAATGACTCCTGCGGATTTTGCTTCGGCGGAGAATTTATTTGTAGATACGATCGGGCTGCACGATACATATGAATTTGACGGGACGAGAAAGGAAAACAGGCCGTATCCTTCGGACTGGGGGGTAAAATTTGCAAAGACGAGCGACGGGTTCTATACGCGCGTCAACAACAATATGCAGGAGAATGTAACGAGCGGTTCGCACACGGCAACATATCTTGCGACCAGCAAGGATGTGAGCGGCGTAAAGACGTACTACGTATCGGCGAAAATCAAAGTCGGCGAGCGCAGAGACTGGGGCGGACTCGGTATCGTGCTCGGCAAGGGGACGGACGCGGATCAATCGCCTTTCGGCATTTGGTACGGGTTTGACAGCAAGACGTTGTATCTTGCGGCGGCAGGCAATGAATTTTTGAATGTGTTTGGCGCGGAAGGGGATGTTACCATTGCCGTCGGCGACACGATGAAGATTGCGGCGGTCGTGGACAACGGAAACGTAACGGCGTATATCAACGATCAACAGATCGGCACGACGTATACGTTGCCGGATACGGTGACGTTTGAACCTGCGGTCGGTGCGGAAGTAAAGCAATATGTCTGTGAATACACCGATTTTGAATTCAAGACGTTGGAAACGGATCTGGCGCCCGCGCAATATACGATAACGTGCATTTCGGGGGCGGTTGAGATCGGAACGATCGACTATACGTACGGAGACGGTGCGGCTTTGACGCCGATCGAGAGAGCGGGATACACGTTCATGGGATGGCATTACCTGCCGGATTTGAGCGACGCGGTTGTTACGGAAGTAGATGCGGCGATCGGCGGGGACATCACGGTTTATTGCGAGTATCAGGTGGCGACGTACACGATCACGTATTATGACGGCGATACGGTGATAGAAAATGAAGATTGGGTATCCACATTCAATTTCAAAGAATACATTTCCCTGCCGGTAGCGGAAAAGGACGGATACACCTTTGACGGATGGTATACGAACCCTGAATTTACGGACGAAGCGGTGGAAGCGATCGAGATGAATACCACGGGCAACCAGACGTTCTATGCGAAGTTTACTGCGGAAGGCGGAAACGATCAGAACGATCAAGACGATAACCAAGACGACAACAAAGATGATGAAACCGTCGATGAAGCAGGCGGCTGCGGAAGTTCGATTGCGGCGGCATCGGGGCTGTTGGCGGCGGCGATGGTCGGCGGAGCGGCAGTTTTGTTCCGTAAGCGCAAATAAGGACGATATCGGGAGAAAGGGTATTCTAAAAAAAATACCCTTTCCGTTACGGAGAGGCAAATGAAAAGAATAATTTTAGTTGTATTATCTTTTTTATTCTTATTGTCCGTGGCGGGTTGCAGTAAGCCAAACGAGGATACGAACGATCCGATGGGAAATAAAATCGATGCGACGGTAGAGACTTGGGAAGCTCCCGAAGAGTATGGCAGGAACGATGCCTACAAAGTGGAGATTTCCGCAGACGGAACCGAATGGACGGAATTGGCGGTATATAACGTTTGGAACGGTCATCAAAAAGGGGATGCGCTCATTGCGCAGCAAGGGGCGCCGTACAATACGGATGAACCGTTTGTTGCGTCGCTCGTCCTGTTTGATTTTACGGGAACGGTCGGTGTCCGCGTCACGTACAGGAACGGCGATCTGAAAGAGGGCGGCTACGTGATCAGTCCGGCGTCGTATGCAATCGAGAGTGCGCAATCGGGCAACACGGTTACCTTTACGCTCACGCAGGACGCGGAGAGTCCGCGCAAGGTGGTGTTCCGTCCCGAAGGGGAATGG
>CALVYJ010000012.1 GCA_944372075.1 uncultured Clostridia bacterium
TCAATGTCGTCTTGATGCGCCGCAATCGCCAGATGCGTCACGCGCGACAGCGCGATCTCCTCCTTCTCGCCGTCCGGCACAAAGATCACCGCTTCCCGATTCAATACCATTTCCTGTCCTCCCTTCTCTCTTGTACGATCCCCTCTTGAAAATTACGTCCGCTTCGCCCCGAACCCTTGCCGCCCTCTGCTTCTCCGAACCGCTCTCTCCCTGCGCGCTGCGCATTCATTTTAGCATATTCCTTCTCCGTTTTCAATCGATCTTCACAAAAACCCTTCCCGCATATCCCATCGATCGCCCGCATATCCTTCCGCATCCATTACCCCTGCCGCCGCAATCTGCCTTTGCCCCTTACCGGAACACGGTCGTTTCGATATCCGAAACGCGACGACCCGCGACGCCGTTGTATATGCGGCGCCGCGGGTCGTTGAAAATTCCCCCGTCTTTGCATCGTCTGTTCGTGAACGCGCAGATCTTCTCCCGTCCGGGGTTTGATCATCCGTTGCGGAGGTTTCTCACATCGTGGGTTTGATCATCGCGTTGTACAGCCAGTTGTTGAAGCCCAGCGTCGCCTTGCCCTTTTCGGCAAAGTCCGCAAACGGAAGGATCTGCTCCTCCAACGCGGAAAGTTCCCGAACCTTTCCGTCCGCGAAGGCAAGCAACTGCAAGCGACAGTGTTCCAAACGCTGCAACAATCCGCCGAACCGAATATCGTGCATTTCAAATCCGTTCGGCTTGCACTCCGTTTCCCACTGCGCACAAAAAGCGCCGTACAGATTTTTGACCTTTGCGATCAGCTGTACGTAGTCCGTTTCCGCCAACGCCCGCAACGCCTGCTTGTCTTTGGATTGATAGAGGCGCCGCGTTTTGATGCCCAATCCGTACTTGATCGAGAGCACGTCGCAAAGGGCGGACAACGTTCGGAACATGTACCCGTACGTTTCGTTCTCTGCCACGCGTTCCAAACGATCGCGCAGCGCGATAAATCTCCCTTCGCTCTCCTCGTCCAGACTGTAATCGAAAATCCCCAAAAACGGATCCGAATACAGCGCAAATCGCGACGGATTATAACAATCCCTATCGATTCCCTCGCCGTTGGGCATGTCGGCGAGCAAAAAGTCGTCCAGCGCTATGCCCGTCAGCTTATAAAACGCATCTTCCAGTTCCGTATCGACGGCAAACGCTCCCCTCGCGCAAAAGGACGCGTACAACAGCGCGGGAAGCGTGGAAAAGAGCGAACAGTCCGCTCCGTCGTCCCTCCATTCCGTCAAAAATACGTTCCGTATCCCCTTTTCTCTACAACTTTCGATCGCCGCCCGCGTCGAACGGAAGGAATACCGATTGTTCGGAGCAAACCCGTTCCACGACCACGCGCCGCCCGCAAACCAGATCTCGCTGCCGAAAAGGCGCTCGTGCGCTTCGATCATCGCATCGTAATGCGACTTGTCGGTGCTGTAATAATCCCAGTACACCATCCCGACCCCGTTCGGGATCCGGCTCTTGACCTCGTCCGATACGGCCGTGTCCGCTTCATAGTACTGCCCTTGATTCGCCAGCCGAAAAAACATGTCTGACCACATGATCGGCTCGAATCCGTACTTGCGCGCGATCGCAAGCACCTTCTCCAAATGCCGACATAAAATTTCAAACCGATCGCTGTATCCGTGCCGATCCAGGTATTTCCCCAATCCGATTGCGGCCGCTTCATCCATCCCGATGTGGATCGTTCGGCTCGTAAAGCTCTTGGCGATCGACGCAAACATCTTCTCGATCAGAGCGTATACGCGCGGCTCTTCCGCCAATACTATATCGCCCGTATCGATGTACGGCTCAAAGTGCTGCCAGCGCGCAAGACCGCCCAAATGCGCCAGCGTTTGGATGCACGGGATCAGTTCGATCCCCTTTTGCCGCGCATAGGCGTCCATTTCCCGCAACTCCTGAATGGTATACCTGCCGCGCAAATACCCGAAATACGGCTCGCCTTCCACTTCATAGACGTCCTCCGTATAGAGCATCAAAACGTTATACCCCATCTGCGCCAGCAGATCGATGTACCGAACGATCGTTTCTTTTTTATAGACCGCGCCCCGCGAACAATCGATCATCACCCCGAAAGAATCAAATTCGCCGACAGCTCTCTTTTTCACTTTTCGCCTCCTCGTCCCTTTCCAATCTTTCTAAAATATGCGCTTGAATATGTGCTTGCCCGCTCTCCGCCTACTCGTATCGCCCGTATTTATGCGCGGCATTGTACATCGCCACGACGTTTTCGGTGGGCGTGTTGTCCTGAATGGCATGCGTGGGGGCAAAATGATAGCCGCGCACCTTCTTCATGATCTCCAACGTCTGTCGGCAGACTTCATCCGTCTCTTGCGCCGTGCCGTACGCCAACGGCCCCGCCGTCGAGATACAGCCGCGAAAATTCAAGCGCCCGCCGAACGTGTCCGCCAGATACTGCGGACTCATGTTCGCCGCCTCCGGTTGCAGCGTGTCGACTCCGCGTACCCCCATCTCGATAAAATCTTCATATACCCAGCTGCTGCTCCCGCAGGTATGTACGATCGTCGGCAAATTGTACGACTTGGCAAGATCCACAAACTGCTTGTGAATGGGCTTTATCTGCTCTCGGTACAGATCCAAACTGATCATCGGCGCGATCTGCGTGCCCAGGTCTTCTCCCAGCCATACAAAGTCCAGATCTTGCTTGCAACGGTCGATCAGCCGCTCCATCATCTGCAACTGAAACTTCGCCCTCCGATGAATAAACCGCATCGCCGCCTCATCGTTCAACATGATATGCACCAATACGTCCTCAACCCCCATGATCCTGCCGTTGCTGTTGAGTACGTCCGGCACGCCCGCTCCGCCGACATACAGCCCGTATTTTCCGCCGTAACTCTTCGCCTGCGCCGCCGCCTGCTCATAGTCAAAGTCATCCGCGTTCGGAACGGGGAAGGCGTCGAACATTTCGTCCGTCGCATCCTTGAGCGGAAAATCGCAAAAATCCCAATATCCGCCCGTTTCATGCTCTACCCAGCGCATGATACAGCCTTCCAACGGGTCGACGCGCCTGCCCTCCGGCGCCCGATACAGAGGTTTGCCGATATACGGCGCGCTGATCCCCCTGTAATCTACGCCCAATGCCTGCAGCAACCCCTCGCCGTCCTGCTCCGATACGCCCAGCGCCGCACACAGCCTCCTGTGAATGTTCCCGTTCGCTTCGTAGCCGATCGTCACGCGATCTGTCTTTTCAAACTCAAACGTCTTGCGGACACGCTCTTTCGACGTCATCCATTCCTTTCCCTTGATAATTTTCATGTCGTCCCTCTTATATTCTTTTTCCCGCCTTACGGCGAAATCTACCTGATTTTCGGAATTTCTCCCGCTTTTTGCCCTTCCCCGCATCCGACAAATTTTCCCTGACGATCTCCTTGCTTCCCCTGCCGAATCGCTGTTTCGACGATACGATTTTGCGACGGCGCCGACGGCTATCCCTTTCGGCACGTTGGCCTCAATCTGTCGGAAGCACCTGCAACAATTCGGAAAGAGACGAAATGATCGCCTTAGGTCTGGTCGCAAAGGTGCATTCTCTCTGCGGCGATAACAGAACCGTAAACATCCCCATGCGCTCGCCGCACAGGATATCCGTTTCGCGATCGCCGACCATTGCGCATTCGCCGCCGCTCCAATGATATTTTTCCAGCGCACGCCGCAAAAGACCTGTGGCAGGTTTTCTGCAATCGCAGCCGTCCTGATTGTCGTGCGGACATATAAACCAATCGTCTGCGCCCAAAAACCGAAATTCGCCGTCGAAATCGTATCCCGCGCCCGTCCCGCGGGCAATGCTCGATTGATTCGTTGCGATCATCGCCTTGATGCCCCTCTCGTGCAGGGCGCGAATGGTCTCGCGCGCATCCGGAAAGTACGTGATCGTCTGCGGATATCGCACATCCGAGAGCGTTCCCAACGTACCGTCCCGATCAAAAAACACACAACGGATCAACGCTCCACCTCAAACGTATATTCGTAACTACCCGATCCCGTTTCAAACGTTCTCCCGTCCGGCAAAACAATTTCCGCCGTGGCTCCAATCGGAATGCGCACCCGCATCCTCTTGGCGACGTAATCGACGCCGCAGTAAATTTCACCGTACGGACATTCGATCTTCCCCTCGACCCGATCGATGCCGGGCACATAGACCGGCTTCACCTCGTCACTCGCCGTTGCCGTCGATCGGCTGTAATCATAGAAGCCCTTTGAATGGACGGGACAGATCCTAATCTTCCGATACCCCGGCTCCAGCGCATCGATCCCGGCCAAACGGCGGTACATCCATTCGGCTATCGTTCCATAGGCGCAATGATTAAAGGAATTCATGTCTCCGGGATTAAAGTCCCCGTTCTCCAGCTGACTGTTCCAGCGCTCCCACATCGTCGTTGCGCCGTTGCATATGGGATACAGCCAGCTCGGATATTTCTCCCTCCGCAACAATACGTCCGCAAGCTCTTGCTTGCCGTTATCCGTCAAGGCAAAGCAAATATACGGCGTACCTAAAAACCCCGTCATGAAATGCCCGCGCGTACGCACGTCGTCCGCAAGCGCGTTGACAAACTTTTCCCGGAATTTTTCCGGAACAACGGAAAACGTCAACGCCAATACGTAGGCGGTTTGCGTTTCGCTCACCAGCCGACCCGTCTTCGTTATATATTCGTCCTGTATCGCCTTCAAAAGTTTTTCGCATAGCCGCGCATAGCGCTTCTTATCCCGCTCTTTGCCCAAAATGCCCGCCGTTTCCCGCACGATCCGCGCCGATTGCAGATAAAATACGTTGGCAATAAAATATTTATCCGTCGCGCCCGTCCGATCGGAAAATTCGTGCATGTCCAGACCAAGCCAGTCTCCGAATTGAAAATACGTCTTCCAAAGCCCCGCCGCATCCGTATGCCGCGTGATAAAATCGACCCAGCCGCACATGCTCTTGTACTGCTCTTGCAAAATTCGCCGATCCCCGTACACCCAATACAGCGTCCACGGCACCATCACGGCAGCATCGCTCCACGCCGCCCCGGCCGCGTCCGTCTTTTCCAAAGGATTGGGCACAATGTGCGGAACGCCGTATTCGCGCGTCTGCTCGCTCGCTACGTCGCGCAGCCATTTCCGATAAAATAAATAGGTGTGAAAATTGGTACTCGCCGTTCGACAGTAGATCATCGCATCTGCCTTCCAGCCCAATCGCTCGTCTCTCTGCGGACAATCGGTCGGCAAATCCAAAAAGTTCCCGCGATTGCTCCAAAGTTGATTGGAATACAGTTGATTGATGTCCGCATCCGAACAGGAAAACCATCCGGCACGCTCAAAATCCGAATACAGCGCTACCGCCTCAAATGCCGCGGGATCGACTTCGTCCAACCCCTCTACGGCACAATACCGGAATCCGTGAAAGGTGAACCGCGGAATCAGTTTCTGCTTTTTTCCGTTCAAAATAAATACGTCCGTCGCCTTCGCCGTGCGCAAATTCTCCGTATAAAGATTTCCGTATTTGTCCAGCACTTCGGCAAACCGCAACGTGACCCTCTGTCCCTTCCGTCCGCTCGCAACAAACTCCACCCATCCGGTAAGATTCTGCCCGAAATCCAACAGAATTTCCCCGCGCGGCGATATCATCTTTTCCTTTACCGAAAGGCGCTCGCGCTTGCGCACCGGCTCGTTCAGCTGCGATACCAGGATGCGCGTAGCGTGCGGGTAAATCGCTACCCCCTCGCGCTCAACGCTCTGCGCCGCCGTATCCTGCACTTCGCCGTCGTAAAACGACGTGCATAAGATCTGACTGCGCTCCGAATGCCAGCTTTCATCCGTCCGGATCACCTGCGTGCGGCCGCTCGCGTATTCGACGTACAATTCCAGCCAACCCGCAAGGCGGTCTCCGTACAGATTCCGCTTTCGAAGCCACGTCAAATCTCCCTTATACCAGCCATCCGCCAGCGTCATCTCCAATCGGTTGCTCTCGCCCAACAGATCCGTCACGTCGTACGTCTGGTATTCCAACGTGTGCGAATAGCTCGTCCAGTACGGCGTAAAATAGCAATCCCCGACGCGCTTTCCGTTGATGTGCAAATCGTAAACCCCCAATGCGCTGGCATAGATCCGCGCGCGGCGGATCGGCTCGCCGCAATGAAATTCCTTTACCAGGATCGGGCAGACCGTCTCGTCCGCAAATCCGTGCGTAATAAATTGCGTCGACGTCGGGTTCTCCTGCAACAACAACCCCGTCTCAAACGTCGCCGCGCCGACGGCGCGCTCTCCCCTGTTATCCTCCGCCGCGACCTCGACCGCGTATTCCGTGCGCGCGCACAGAGGCTCCCCCGCATAGCGATGCAGGATGGTATTTGAAGTTTCCATGCGCCCGCTGTCATATACGACGGTATCCCCCTTTCGCACGCGGATCTGCACGGCTGTCTGTACGACGTCTCTGCCGTCCGATTCCAAAATATAAGAAATGACCGGCGCAGTCGCATCCAGTCCCAACGCCTTTTTGCGATACTCCACCGTGATCTGCTGTATTGTCAACATGTTCGCTCCTCTCTGACTCGATTTCGGTTTGCGCAGAAATTTTTTCGTCTTCCCCGCATTCACTATGCAAATTTACGGGGAAAGCGCCCGCTTTCCCCGTATTTAATTTTGCCTAAATGTATTCTATCACACTTTTTGTAAGATTTCAATATTATCGAGCAAAATTTCGTAATCAACTGCCTGATACATATCCGCTTCCATCCTTACGCAGCCGTCATGCCCGGAAGGTACGTAGACAAACTCAAACGTTACGTGATATACGCCGTTTTCACCGCCTTCGATCGTGAGGCGATCGGGACGCGACGAGTCGATCTTCAGTTCGTTCGTCGATTTATCGAAATACATCGCCGCATCGTGATCGGTACCGTGCAAAATGAAATTGAATTGCACCTCCGGCGCATCCTGCGTGCCCGTTTTGTTCTGGCTGACCAGCTTGATGTCAAAGGAGAATACATACGTCGAACCCGCCACAAAATCGGTGACCGCCGCCGGGAATTTTTGATTCGCCACCCAGTTCGAGGTGCTCGGCGCAAAGGTGATAAAGTTTCCGCCCGTTGCCGCCACATTCCAGGACTTCCCGTCGATACCGTTTTCCACAACTTCGTTCTTGGTCGCCGTCATGATGTCTCTTGCCATCATTCCTTCGTCAAACGCGCCTTCGAAATCCACAAATTGCAGGCGCGTCGATTTTAAGAGGAAGCTCTCCGTTCCGCCGCCCGCAAGGCTGGCTACGATCTCGGTCGTTCCGGTCAACGTCTGCGCGTACGCCGCGCGGATGATCAGCTTTCCGTTTTCGATCGCGTACTGTTCCGCCGTGAGCGTTGCGCCGTTTGCCGTAATAGTCTCGACCGCTTCAAAGGCAACATTGTACGTCACATCTCGGTTGGATCCGTAGACATACGTCGCAGACGTCGCCATCGGGACTTCCACAATGATAATGTTGTCGAGCGAAATATCGTAGTTGATCTCGTTGTAATACATCGCTTCCAGCCGGACGCAACCCGAATCCGATACCGTATCATAGGTGAACCGACACGTCAGCGTGTAGACCCCGTCGCCGCGATCGGCAATCGTAAATCCGTCCGCCGCCTCCGGAATCAACTGTTTGTTCTGGTCAAAGCTGAACCCGTATACCTTGCTGGGCGTATGAACGGCAAATTTGATAAATTCCGCGCTTCCGCCCATCTTTTCCTGCGAATTCAGACGGATGTCAAACTTCAGTTCATAGATCGTTCCCGCGACCACTTCGTATGCGCCGTATTCCCACGCCGCCGACGCGCCTTTGATCGCCATAAAGTTGCCGCCCGTCGCCGCAACACGCCAGGATTTGCCGTCGATGCCGTCTTCGATTGCGTTGGTCGTCGGGCTGACGACGCCGATCAACGCCGCGTACGGCGCATTTGCCAGAGCGTCGATGCCTTCAAACCGTATGTTGGCGATCGCATTGCTCGTGACCGAGAATGCGTGCTGCTCCGCACCCTCTACACCCTCTACCTGACCGTCGTTATCCAGCGTCAGTACAAAATCCGTCTTTCCTTCGAGCGTATCCAGATAGGATTGACGCATGATAAAGCTGTTGCCCTCGAGCGCATATGCCGTTTGAGGAACGATTGCATCGCCCGCCTTTACTTCCGCTATCGCAAACCCGCGGAAATTGACGTCAAAGACAAGATCGCCCGATCCGTATTCATAGATTTTATCCCGATCCGCATCAAATTCCGAAGGCTGCGATTTGCCCATCACGACGCGGAACGTCACCTCTTTTCCGTTTTCAAACGACGCCACAAATTCCGTCGTTTCCGTCAGCGAATTGACGTACGCCTGCGAAAGCACGATGCTCGACGCCTTTACCGTGTAATCCTCCTCGGAAAGCGCCGCCCCGTTCGTTTGAACGGACACCACTTCGGATAAGCCGAACTCCCCGTCGAACCACAGATCGCCTTCCGCGCTCCCCTTCGAAACGCTCTTTTCCGTATCGGCCATGACCGGATCCCTGTCTTCCGCCTCGACCAAAACGATGTTGTCAAAGAGCAGGTCGAACAGCTTTTTATCCGGATTGTTGGGATCATACCCGGTGTACAGATTGGTAAATTTGTTTTCCGGACATCCGTAGAAATAGATGGTCACGCTCCATACGCCGTCTGCGTCGCAAGTGGCGATGCCGCCGTCTACTTCCTGCGTAAAGTAATCCATGTAGAAGATGTTGGCGTCGTTCGCATTCATTCCGACGAACCCTTCCGGCGTTCCATCGTCCGTCCAGTTGTTCTTGAACTGGAAGGTCAGCTTGTAAATTTTGTCCGCGTCAAAATCGACTTTCATGCCGTAGGTATAAGTTCCCGCATAGAAGAGCATCAGGTTTCCGCCGTTCCCATACCAATGCAGGGCGCGCGTCCCGTTCCAACCGTCCGCCGTGATGCCAGGATTTTCATTGAAAAATACCGGCACGCTGTCGTCATCGAAATTTGCCGCAAACAGACAATCGGATATTACTTTGAATTTGTACTCCGTATTGCTCGAGAGCGATATCGTAAATTCCGTCGTTCCGTATAACGTCTGACAATATGCCGCGTGAACGGTAAATTTTTTCGCCGCGGAATCGTATGTATAGTCGTTCGCCGTCAGCTTTCTGGTTCCCGCCTTCACCGAAACGATATCCGCCGTCGATAAATCCGCATCGATCACGAGATCCGCTCCCGAAGCATATTCATACTGCTTGTCCGTCGTGTCAAACGTCGTAACCACATTGTTCACGACATTCACCGTAAACGTTGCTTCCGCGTCTTCCGTCAGCAGCGTGAACGTGTGCTCCCCTTGATCGATGTACAGCATGTACGATTCAAAGATCGTCAGCGTCGAACTCTCCTCTTCAAACAGATATTCGGTCGGATCGACGACCGTCTCGCCGTCTTTGATGCGCGTGATCTTCCCGCCGTCCAGCTCCACCGTCACAACCAGATCGCCGCCCGTTCCGATGTCATAATCCTGCTTCGACGGCGTTACCTTCACTTTGCCCGAACATGCTACCGCCGCAAACAGCGCGCAGACCGATACCAGCGCAGCCAGTAAACCAATCAGTTTCTTCCTCATTTTCAAATTCCCTTCCTTATTTTAATAAAATCCAGATTTCAGGATCCTTCTGTAAAATTTATAAGAGCCCCGCGGCTTTGAACTGCGCTTCCGCCGTCTTCAACGCCGTCTCGCCGCCATATTCCAACCACTGCTCTCTGAACTCTTCATACGTCATCGTGTTGGTGCCTAAAATATACGTCGTTTCAAATTCGTTGAGCAAATCCGTTAAACGTCCCTCGATTTTTGAACTCAGATTGATCATCTCGCTGTAATTGAAGTTTGCGTTTTCCGTGTTGTACTTCAGCGCGCCTTCATACAGATCGATGTAGTCATACGCGCTCTGCCCGTATTGGGTCGCTCCCAAATATTCGATCACTTTATCATCCGTCGTTGCCATGATGACGCCGTAATCCCATGTGGCGCCGTTCGTAGGACGCGTATGCGTTTCCGGATTCATCTGATAATAATAGGTGATAAAGCCGGTATCCTTTCCGTCGCGCAAAACAGGCTCCATCTCTTTGCCATCACCGATCTCATAGTTGTCGATTTCGACTCCCCAGCGGATCTTCATGTACAAGCTGTCGTTCCGCGTCGATTCGTCTTCCGGATACAGCATGTCGTTCAAAAATTTCAATACGGAGGCAAATTTCTCTTCGTTGTGAACAATATCCTTGTTGATGACAAATAGCTGTTGGAACGTCTCCTGCGCAACCGCGCCGCGCTTGACGCCTTCCGTATCGGTCGGCATGGGCATGTTGACCCAGATTCCCGTTTGACTCTCGTCGTTGTTGTTGTAGAAAATCTGCTCCGTAGCGATCGCCGGCGTGTAATAATCGATCCCGATATGATTGTTGTGAAGAAGCGTCTTCTTCTGCGTCCAGTCTTGCAGCAGGAAGTTCGGGTCGATGTAATCGTTTTCTTAGATCGTCCTGCAAAAATCCAAAAACTTCTCGTGCGAGCCGGCTAAAATCGGATGGCTGACTTGTCCGTCTTTTACATACCAGCTGTCGTAATCGCTGAACATGAATTGGAATCGATGCAGATCTCCGATATCTTTCCTCGACCCCGCCGCCGTAAACAGATATTTCGCGTCGTCCGTCGTGGAATCCGCCTTTACGTTCGCCGCCATCGCCAACAGTTCATCGACCGTTTCGGGAATCTTCCCTCCCGCATATTTGTCGACCCAGTCCTGCCGAATCTTGTGCATCCAGACCGGATCGTTCGCGGGTCGCGTAAGCGCAATGATATTGCCGTTTTCCGTCAGCTTCGCCTTCGCCGCTACGTTGGTTTCAAACAGCTTTTTGATCTGCGGCATACTGTCTAAATACGGCGTATAGTCTTCGATGAAAAATCCTTGGTTGTACAGGCTCTTCATCGTCGCATAGTCGCGCGTTTCAAACACGACAATGTCCGGCAGTCGCGTCTTGGATGACGCGAAGCGCTTGGGCACTTCATCGCTGAAGTTCGCCGTCAGCGAAACGCGATAATCAAATCCGTACGTCGTATCGATGTACTCCTTATACGGGTTGTTCTCATACGAGTTTGCAATGGGTAGATTGTTCCAGCCGTTGTAAACAACTTCCACGATGTTATCGGTTGCCGTTTCGCCCACTTTTCCCTGTCCGCCGCACCCGGTCAGGCTCGATACGCCCAACAAAAGTGCCAGCGCCAACATACATGCTTTTTTGAACGATTTCATCACTTTCTCCTTTTTTTATTTATTTTCATCCCTTCACTGCGCCCACATATACGCCTTTCGTAAAATATTTCTGGAAAAACGGATAAATGCACAGGATAGGTACGATCCCGATTACCGCCACCGCCATGCGCTGGGTCTCGATATTCAACAGCGTCACTTGACCGGCATCCGGCTTCTGTTCTGAAAACGCATGCTGCAAGAATAATTGCAACGGCGTCAGATTTGCATTGGACGAATCGATATACATGGATGCGTCGAACCACGCGTTCCACTGCCCCACCGCGCAGAACAGCAAGATGACCGCCACCGTGGGCATATTCATCGGCAACAGAATCGACCATAAGATCCGCAATGCGGATGCCCCGTCGACCATCGCCGACTCTTCGATCTCCGGCGGCACGCCCTGGAACGTCTGCCGGAATACCAGAGCATTCCAACCTCCCAGCATACCCGGTATCACAAATACCCAAAAGGTATTCAACAGCCCCATTTGCTCGATGACCAGATAGCTCGGTATCAATCCGCCATAGTAAATCAGCGTGATGAACAGCAGAATCGACAGCGGCCGCTTCATGAAGAAGTCGCTTCGCGACAACGCATACCCGGTCAACGCGCTCGTTACCGTCGATAACAACGCGCCTACGACCGTTCTGGCTACGCTCACCCACAACGATTTATAGAGTTGTTGCTGCGTCAAAACATATTTGTACGCCTCGATCGTCGGCCTGTGCGGAAGCAAAAAGATCCCGTTCCGCGCCTGCCACTCGGATACGCTCATCAGCGATGCGCTCAATACGTAGATCAACGGATACAGACATAGCAACGACAAAAGAAATATGAACGTATACAGAAACATTTGATAATACCGCTCGCTGTTCCAACGCTCTTTGCGCATGAAACGCTTGAATCGATCGAAAATACTTCTCTTCTCTTTTTCCATAACTGCTCCTCTTACCATATGCTGATCTTTGCATACTTCGTGGAAAGTTTATTGGAAATCAATACCAAAATCATTCCTATCGTCGATTGCAAAAAGCTGAGCGATGCCGCCAGACTGAATTGGTCGGGGTTTCGCAATCCCTCTCGATACATCCACGTGCCGATCGTATCGGCCTTTGACCACGTAGCCGGAGAATAGAACAGTAAGATTTGCTCGGTGTTGCCGCCGTTCAAAATCCCGCCCAGCGCAAGCACCAATAAGAATACCGTTATATTCTTGATCCCGGGCAGCGTGATCACAAAGATGCGGCGTATCGGCCCGCAGCCGTCCAATTTGGCAACGTCATACAGCGTAACGTCGATGGACAGCATCGCCGCAAGATAGATGATCGTTCCCCAGCCCACCGATTTCCATATGTTGGTAACCACCAATATGGAACGTATGTAATGCGCATTCAACAGAAAATCAATGCGCGTTCCGCCCGAATTGATGATGATCGAATTGATCAAACCGGTGTTGGACAGCAAACCGTAGCAGATCGTATAGACGATTACCCAGGAAAAAAAATACGGAATGTAGACGATGGTCTGCGATATCTTTCGCAGACGCGTTGACGACAGATCAAACAACATGATCGCCAAAATCAACGACGGGAAAAAACCGGCAAAGAAATAGTAGACGCTGAGCACCAGCGTGTTTGTGATCAACCGCTCAAATTCCGGCAGTTCCGTAAACAGTTCCACAAAATTGTTGAACCACACCCACTCGCTCCCGAAGACTCCGTCGATCAACCGATAGTTCGTAAAAGACATGATCAACTGCAAAAACATCGGCCCATACGAAAAGATTAAAAGACTCACGATCCCCGGCAATATCAAAAGATAGATCACCCAATACTTGCGAAAACTTATGAGTATCTTTTCCTTCCACGTTCTCTCCGCCAGCAAGTATTCCCTGCCGTCACTGCCGTAAAATTTCCTGGTGTCTTTCATACGATTCCCCTTTTCCTAAAAAAACTCCGCTGTCTCGGATATAATACATCGTCCCCAGCAAAACCTGCCTTCCGTTCAAATTGGAAAACTTGACGTTGACTCCGTACTGCCCCAGCTTCTGAAAGGACGGATTTTTACGGAACGGTATTGCGTCGGCAACACCGCCGCCGATCACAATCGTCTCCGGATCCAGTACCTTCTGTATGTCGACAACCGCCTCCGCGATGTATTCCGCCACTTCGTTGTAAATGGCTACCGCCACGGGATCGCCGATATTGGCAAGATCGGCAATGTCTACCCCGCTGAGCGTCTTGCCCATCAGCCGATAATACTCGCTCTCTACCGCCGTTCCCGAAGCATACAGCTCCAAACAATCTTCCCTGCCGCAACCGCACTTGAGCCGCTTGCCGCCGCGCACATGCAGATGCCCGAATTCCGCCGCATTCCCCTGCCCGTTGTAAAGTTTTCCGTCCGCAATGATGCCGCCGCCGATCCCCGTACTGATGCTGATATAGACCATGTTCCGACAGTTACGCATCTTATACTCTCCGTATGCCCCGGCATTGCAGTCGTTGATCAACGTGAACGGCAGTTTGAATTTCTCGGAAAACATCTGCACAATAGGCACGTTTACCCAGCCCAACGTCGTCGTGTTGTTGACCGTTCCGCTTTCAACGTCCAACGGCCCGGGACAGGCGATCCCGCCCGCAACGACGGCGTATTCCTTCAAAACATCCTGCGTCATCCGAAAGAGCCGTTCGATCAGCTGCGCGCATCCGTCGTTCGGTTCCGTGACGATCCGCCCGTGATACTTTTCCGCCCCGCTCTCGTCATAGACGCCGATCGCCGTCTTCGTCCCTCCGATGTCTATCGCCAAATAATATTTCATAGCACACTTTTTATTTCCTCTGTCAATCCATACAAATTGAAACAATATATATAGCGATCGATGCTGTCCTTGATCTTCTTGATCACATAAAACTTTCCGTCCAGTCCCAATTTCGCGAGATTGGCAAACAGCGTTTCCGTCGCCGCCTTGATCTGCGGTTCGTTCAACGTATAATGCCCGCACATCTTCGTGATCAGCGCTACGTCCTGCGCATCGCCCAGGATCGTCTCCACGCTCGCCTCACGCTTTTGCCCGACCATCCACTTCCTCCACCGTTCGCCGCGAACCGCCGCCTCGGAAATCTTTTCCGCCAACCGCGAACATTCCTCGCTCTTTATGAACTTTTCCTCCGTCTTGACCAGCTCCAGAAACGCCTCCGTCTCTACAAGCCCGAACTCCGGAGCTACGTTCATCGCCGTCACCCCTATGATCGGATGCTCCAGCAAAATCTCATTCGAAAGATAATCCCCGTTGTGCTCTTTCAAACCGGTGCCGTACTTCTCCACAATGGCGCTCAACGTGCCCGCCGTCGCTCGGTCGTAATGCCCCACGTTGCTCGTCAACCGCGTCAGCGTACCCGTCTGCCCCACGACAAACAACGGCATCGGCAACCCGCGCTTTTCCAGCTCCGCTTTCAGCGCCCGAATAAACCCTTCAAACGCCTCCGCGCTGATCAAACCGCCCATCGTCTCTTCCGTTCCGACTTCATAGGCGATCTGCCCTATGCCCCGTTTGACCCGCTCTTCCTCAATGTAAGAGATCAGCTCGATCGTGCGCTCGAGCACCAAATCCAACGGAACGACGCTCCCGCAAAACGGATCTTTGGTCGGATCGATATGCAGAAGATCGAACCCGCTCTCCACGTCCTTTATGTACGAACGCTTGGCAATGTCCATCGCCTCGTCCACCGCAAGCCGATCCTTCCGCTCCTTATCGCGCTGCCACGGCCCGCCGTGATCGCGGCAAAAATAACACAGTCCGTCGTATCCGATCGCATCTGCGATCGACTTCGTCTTGTTGACAAAACGCTCTTGATCAAACCCGCATACGTATCCGCCGCCGAATTCATCGCTGTCGACTTGATTTCGGCTCGCTATCAGGATCAGCGGGAATTTCTTTTCCTTGGAAAGTTCCAGCGCTGCCTGCAATAAATTCTCCGACATCGGCCCGATCCCCAACTGCGTAAAGCGCTTTCCCGATTCCTTTAATTTACGGCACGCAGCCATCATTTCTGTTATTGTGATCGCGTTTTTCATTCCTCTGCCTCCTGCAAACAGTTTTTATACGCAATTTTCTTGATGGAAGGAACTCCCAACCATGCCCCGAATTCCGCAACTTCTTCGGATAAATCTCCCTGCGCGATCGGATAATGATGCTCAAACCCGCTCGAAAGAACGGTATTGGTAAAGTCCAGCGCGCCGATCGCCTGCCCGTTCATCTTCAGATCCGTAAACCATCCGCGACTGCCGTGGAAGCTCGGCTTGCCCTTGCCCATGAATTTTCCGTCCAGCTCCAAATACTTCTCCATATCGCCGCTGAAACGGAATACCGTGGCGCGCATGGGATCAAATTCCATGTCGCGCGCTACTCCGATCCCCGTGATCTTGCCCGGCTCATGCGCCATGCCGCTGTAATTTTCGCCCAACGTATACCCGTTTTTTTGACAAAACTTCTTGCTCGCCGGCCCGCAGTGCCACAGCAATATGCTTTCATCTTCTTCGTCAAACGCCGAAAAATCCATCAGCGACGTACTGTCGCCGCTCATTTCCTGCAACGCCAACATGCTGATCGCGCTCATCAGGTCTCCCTCGCACGCCGCAACGATCTTATCGTCGTTGAGCATCCCGACAACCGAGCAGACAGAATATTTGTAGTCGTCTTGAAATTTCGGCCAGCAAGATATCGCCACCGCGTCGTATGCGTTTTCCGCGATCAGTTTCTTATAGGCAAGATACATCTTCAGACTCAAAGCATAATGCTTCGCCGCATTCGGCGTCCGCTGTATTTTGTCCTCCTTAAGATCGCGCGCACACGCCTCCACTTCGGCGTCCGTGATCTTTTCCGCAATCTTTATGATCTCTCCGTACTCGTGCAGCCGATTGATCGTGATCCCGTCAAACTTGGATATGACCTTGCGCTCGTCGAAATACAGATCGTTGAACCCCGGCGCAATGCCGCCTATCAACGCTACGCGCGCGCGGTTCATCGCCTTCAACGCCCCCAACGCCCGCACGCTGACCTGCAGGCGACGGCGGAATCGCGCATCGTCCGGATACCCGTAAAACCACTTGCTCTTGATCTTATAATCGCGCAGATACTTGGCATTGATTCCCTGGTACATGTTCGCCGAACAAAACGAATTATAGGGAACGCATCCCTCTGCCGCACCCTCCGGCAATGACCATATCCCTACGCGCGCGCCCTTGATTCGATACAGAGCCGCCACCAAATTCCCCGCACTGTAGGAAATGTTGAGGATCAGTAAAAAATCGACCTTGCGTTCTTCCATATATTCCCGCGCTCGGTTCGCCTCCGCCTCCGTGATCACCAGCGGCGCATATGCCACCAGCTCAAATCCCATGTCCTGCGCATTCTTTTTCATGCCTTCGATCATCGCCGCATAATGCTTTTCCTTTTCGCCCGGAAAACTTAATTGATGCGTCCCGACAACTCCAACTTTTATCATTTCTCTGCCCTCCGCAATTTAATATAGTTTCATATACAGGAAATACAATTCCCCTTCCTGATAAGCATAGTACGGTTTTACGACCAGATTCGGATCGTCTGCCGCCGTAAATACGAGCGGCGTTTCCGTGTTCGTCAGCTGCGCCCGGATATCGGAATTTCCGTCCAATACGTCCGCCGGATCATCCAACGGATTCGGCATGCTCGCCGCCAACGTCACCGGCCCGTAATTGATCGCAAAGACGCCCTCTTTCCCATAGTCCGCTTCATACTCCGCCTTGCTGACCGTTAGGCCCATCGGCAAATTCAATTCGATCGTATCCCCGACGTCCCACGCGCGCCGTACGGTGAGCCAGCCGTATTCGTCTTCCCGTATCTCGACCGCCTCTCCGTTCACCTTAACATCGACGTCCCCTTTCAGCCATTCCGGTTTTCTGAATTTTACGGAGAACGTCTCGCCGTTGCTCGCTTCGATCTCGACGTCAACCTTCTCGCTTTCCGGAAAATCCGTCTGCATCGTCAGCACCACGTCGCCGCCTTCCGTCGGCATCGTTACCGTCGAATTGACAAACAAATTCACATAGATGTTCTGCGTATCGTGATAATAAATCGTGCTCAAAACTTCATTCACGTTCAACGGCCTCGATCCCGCACAGCACGCCCAACGCCAATCGCTGCGCAACGCCTTCTGCCCTCCGTCCGCACAGTAATCGGAATAATAAATCGCGTATCCGTCGTGCGTCTCCAACGACGCGATCGTGGAATTGTACAACAACTTTTCACTCCAGTTTCCGTATTTCGCCTCGCCGGTAAACGCCGCCAGCCGATTCCCCAGTCTGTACACCGCATAGGTATCGCATTGGTTTTCGTAATTGTCATGATATTGCAGCAGCGCATCTACGATCTCCTGCTCGGGCATCAGCCATTCCACATGCGCTCCGTATCCGCCCGTCGCCATCTCCTGCTCTTCCCGCATGAAATCATAAAACTTCAATATGCTGTCCAGATAATAGGTGCTTCCCGTCGTCGCGTACGCTCCCGCAGCCGAATTAAACGAATTCAGATGACTGTATGCGTGAAAATACGACGTGTTCTGCCCCGTAACCGGCGAATAGTCAAACAGATTCTCTTCGTTGTAAAAAATGTTCCAAAATTCCGTGTAATCAAACGACTTCGCAAAATCCGTGTACTCGCGCACTTCCGTTACCGTGCAACCCTTTTCCTTCGCCGCATCCGCAAACGCATACAAAACTTCCGCCATCGTGTACCATTCCAACTCCAAAATGTTGGATGCCGTGCCGTTGTCGCCCAATGCCTTGACCGCTTCCGTGTACACCCTGTCGTTCATGGCCGCATCAACCATGCGCTTGGCGATGTCAAACGCTTTCTCCAATCCGCACAGCTCATATAAATCCAATACGCCGCGCAGATACTTTTCAAAACTGTACATCATCTTTCCGTCGTTGAAAAACGGCGAAATTTTCGTGATCTCGTCGATCCCGTCGCACAGCTCCTCTACGCGAGCCTGCAACTCCTGCGTCCCGAGAGCCGCACAGTAGCGCGCATTCCCCGAAATCCATTGCCCCAACACGTTGCTGCCCGTTCCAAACCCGCCCAGATCCTTTCCGCTCTTCGTATCCATGCCAAGCGAGCTCCGCATCCCGTACAACATATCGTCGACGCTGATCCCCAGATAATATTCCTTCGCTCGGTCGTACGTCTCCTTGAAAAGCCCGTCCCGCAACGCAACATCGCCGTAATCAAACTGCATGAGCTTGATACGGTTCTCCTTCAGCGGATTGTCGCTCTCTTCCGTCTTGCCGTTTCCCGAACAACCGATCATCGAAAATACCAACAGACACCCCAGCGCTACGCTTAAAATCCGTTTTATCCCTTTCATCAATACCCTCTCCCATATCGAAAATAAACATGGTAATTCTTCCCTTTCGGATAATCCATGTACGGACTGAATACCACCTTCCCGCTCTTCGCGCGGAAGGTGAGCCCTTCCGTCCGGATCAGCTGCGGCGCCGCTTCCTCTTCAAAATTCAAACAGCCCTTGACTTCCTCCACAGGCGATTCCGTTGCCAAGACGACCGCCCCGCACCGCAACCCGACGACTCCCTCGCCCATACATTCCAGCCGATCCCATTCCGGTACGCTCTCCGCCGTGTATTGCAACACGTCTCCCTCTCGAAATACGCCGCGCACGCCCAGCCATCCGTTCTGCCGTATGTACGACGCCGCCTTTCCGTTGATCGCCAGCTGCACGCGCTTCGCGTGTTCCGGTATCCTGAAATAAATCTCGCGCTCCCGACCATCCGACGCTTCAATGTGCAAAAATACCGTCTGCTCGCGCGGATATTCACTTTCCATCCGCACGCGCAACCCGCCATATTCCACCGCGGAAGGCACGAACAAGTTGACGTATAACCCCGTTTCGCTGTGTAAATATACAAAACGACTCAATTCGCACATCAGCAGCGGACGGGTTCCCGTACAACACGTCCACGTGTTTTCATGCAAAAATTTGCAAGCGTGCCCGACATTCAAATCCGAATAATATTGCACATGCCCGGCTTCATCCATCGGTATGCTCGCCAGCGTGGCATTATATAGCAGCTTCTCCGGCCAGTTTCCGTATCCTCCCTCGCCGGTAAATTCCATCAGCCATTCGCTCAGCCGATATACGGCATACGAACAACACTGCGTTTCAAAACTATCATGGAAATTTTCGATCGCATTGATCTGCCCCGTGATCGGCATCAACCACTCCAAATGCGCCCCGTATCCGCCCGTGATCAGCTCTTGCTTTTCCCGCATGTACGCGTAGAATTTCTTTACGATCTCCAAATAGTACGGATCTTGCGTATCTTTGTAGGCGTACGCCGCACTGTTAAACGAGTTCAAATGACTGTACGAATGAAAATATGCCGTGTTCTGCCCGCTGATCGGCGAATAGTTAAAGATGTTTTCCCCCCGATACACGATATCCCAGAATTGCCGATACTCGAACTCTTTGGCAAATTTCCGCACCTTCTCCGCTCGCTCGCCGTCCTTCCCGTACGCCTGCTTTACGTCCGCGTAAAAATATAGGGACTCCGCTATCGTGTACCACTCGATCTCTACCGGAACAGGCGGCGTGCCGTTGTCCCCTAAACGCCTCTTCGCATTGCAATATACCGGCGATCGCATCGCAGCATCTACAAATCGATCCGCCAATACCAACGCATCTTCGTTCTTGCAATAAACAAAACAGTCGACAAATCCGCGCAGATATTTTTCAAAAAAATACATGAACAGCCCGTCGCCGATTTCACTGTCGATCTCCATGATCTGCTTGAATCCGGCAATCATCGCATCCGCCTTGTCCTTCGCCGCCTCTTCTCCCGTAACCGCATAGAACCGCGCATAGGCTTGCAACCATTGCCCTAAAACGTTTCCGCCCAGCCCGAACCAGCTCCCCTTCTCGCCGGCCAGCGTCTTTGCCCCTTCCGCATTCGCTATCTTGAATTTCTTACGCAATTCATACAACATGTCGTCTACCGATATTCCCATATAATATCGATAACACTCCGCAAAGGAACGTTTGAACGCCCCGTCTTGCATCTCGATCGCACCGTAATCAAATACTTGCACCTTCTCCTTGCCGCATTCGCAGACTGCCATGTCGCTTTTCCTCCCATTTTTTCAAATGCTTGCACGATTGATTTTTAATTTTATCAATGATTGATATAACTATAACATGCTTTTTTTGCTTTGTCAATACCCATTTTGAAATTTTTACACAAGAATTTTTAATTATTTTTCCAGAATTTTGAGCGGAGCATTGACAAGTTTATGCTTGTAAACTATAATACCATTATGATAAGGAGTTTTTTATGCCGAGCACAAAGACAAATTGTGAAATGAAACAGTACAATTTTCAATCTGTTTTCAAAATAATTCAGCGATATTCCAGCATTTCGCGCAGAGAATTGCAAAATCTATGTTCGTTGAGTTGGGGAAGTATATCGGCAATTACCGCCGACATGCTCGCAAACCAACTGATTCTCGAAAAATCGCACAGACTCGGGTATTCCGGCAGAACGCCGAAGCTCTTGACCATCAACTCACAGAAAAACAGAATTTTAGGCATCGATATCAACGTCTCCTCCTTGAATTTCGCACTCTGCGACCTGGCTGGTCAGGTTCTGCAATCGGAAACAATCCTCCCCAAGCTGTTAAACAAGGACGAAATTTTATCAGTGATTGATGAATACACGTCGAAATATTTTACTTACTATGACGATATCATCATGATCGCCTTTTCCGTGCAGGGACAATTAAATCAGGACTGTTCCGTTTCTTTGAACATCGATAAGATCGACGGATGGCGCGATGTGCCACTCAAATCTATGTATTCCAAAAAATTCGGCGTACCCGTTTACCTGTATCACGATCCGGACTGTCTGCTCATTCATACGCTGACGAAAATGCGCAATTTTACCGAAGTTAAGCACTGCATCGAACTTCGTTTGAGCGCCGAAGGGATCGGGATCGCCGCCATGCTGAACGGCGCCATTTATCGAGGCAACGGCGGAATCGAGATCGAACATGTGGTCGTAGCCCCCAACGGATTGAAATGCAAATGCGGAAAACAGGGATGCCTGTATGCCTATTGCACGCTGGAAGGCATGCAAAAGCAATACAAAGGCGTGACCGAATCGGAGTTTTTATCCCTCGTTCAACGGGATACCCCCGACGAAACCATCCTGCGGCTCTTTAAGAATTACGCGTATTACCTCGCCGTTACCATTCAGAATCTCTTTCTTTTGTTTAACCCCGAATACGTCTTCATGAACGGAATCATGACCGAGTACAAGAGCTTGTTCGAAAAGGAACTGTATTTGAAAATCCATGAAAAATATCACAGCCGCGTTTTTATCAATACCTATAACCCGGAATATCCCGCCATCGGCGCCGCACTGTCTGCCGTCGATGAAAACTTGAACGCCATCCTGTTCCCCCGCAAACCATGACGGCATTCTCTTTGCCAATGCTTGCAAATCCTTTTTTTCGGCTTTGCCGAATGCAAAAGAGCAGCCTTTCCGTATTGTTTCGGAAAGGCTGCTCGATCGTTTCTTCGTCTCTACAACGCAAAACGCACACGACAATGCGCACATCGCTTCGTACATACGCCCTCCGTCCGCCGCGCGCACGGGCCAGCCGTTCGGCAATCGTTTGCCGAACGGCTGCGACTCTTTCTTTGTCCCCTTCCGCACGATCGCGGAACTTTTCGTCAATCCCTTTCCGCACGATCGCGGCTTCCCGATCCATAAAAAAGATGCGGCGCAATGGTTTGCGCCGCATCCGAATTTTGTATTTTGAATCTCTGTCCAAGCGTACGGTTTTGTATTTTGAATCCTTGCCCGAGCGTACGGTTCTGCATTTCGAATCCTTGCCCGAGCGTACGGTTCTGTATTTCGAATCCTTGTCCGAGCGTACGGTTCTGTATTTCGAATCCTTGTCCGAGCGTACGGTTCTGCCGGAAATTTTTGCCGACGCCGTTTTAGTTCCGTGCGCGCCGTAGCCGCAACCGCTCCCTTTAATCGGTATATATGCGCAATACGGCGTCCCAGATCTCTTTGCCTTCCTCGACGGTGAGACCCGGTACGATCGTCAAAGTGAGCGAACCGCTTGTCTGCGTAAAATGCGCTCGGTGCGATACCCCGCTCTCGTCCATGAAGGAAACGTATACCGGCTCGTCCACCAAATCATTGATGGGCGGTACCGTAAACCCGTAGTACCGCGTAAGAGTGGGAATGCCGTCGCTCGCTAATTCGATCGCCAGCCTCGCCGTCATCACCTTCGCCATCGGCAACGTTCCGCTGAAAGATACGGTTGCCTGCCCATCGGCGTTGGATACGTCTGCATTGGTCAGCTCCAATACGCTCGACTGCGACGCATTCGGCGCTACCCACAATTTACCGGCGCTGTCTACGCCCACTTCCTGCGTCATGCCCGTCGTCTTTGTCGCCGCCTTTACGCCGCCTACCGCCGACGCAGACGCGATCGGAAACGCCTTCCACTCGTATCCCTCTCCGTCTTCGGTCACCGACAATATCCTGTTATTGAACCCGTTGTATACGTTTGGAACATAGCCGTTGAAGCGCAGAGGGATCATCGTTGCGGCATTCATGGATGGTATATACGCGATCAGATATCGCTCCCATACCTCGTCCATAAACGTATCCGCATCCATCACGCCAACCGTGCTGAACCCATGGAAAATATCCGCAACGTACGGACTCGTGAACGAGCAGACTTTTGAAAACAGAACGGTATTGCCGTTGATCGTCGCCTGCACAAACTGGACATTCTCGTCTACCGTCTGCTCGACATTGACCGTGCCGAACTCCGTCATCGTACCGAAATTCGGTATTTTCAGCATCCCCGCAGACCCCAACACATCCTGCACCGACTGCGCCAGATCCGTCTGCGGTATCCCGCCCGACGGCTTGCTGTATTTGGAATTCATCGCCGCGATCGTCGCATAGGTGCTCGCTATGACGTTGCCGGCGCCGTCTTTTTGCGCTTGCTCCGCCGTCAGCGCCGCCCCGACTTGCTGCGTTCCGTCTAAAATCTTCTGCCACTGCGTGTTCAAAACAAAATCATGCCCGACAACCGCCTCCGCATTCTCCAACGCACTCTCTGCCGCCGCCGCAGATTCCGCCGCAGACAGGGCGCTCTCCTGCGCCTGCGCCGCCGCTTGCACCGCCGCCTGCGATTTTTCCGTGGCGACGTCGGCGGCTGCAGTGGCGATCTGCGCAGCCTCTACCGCCTCTTCCCCCTTGTTCATCAGTTCGTCAAAACGACAAACTTCTTCCCAATACTGCGCGTTCAGCTCGCCCGTCGCTCCGTACGGCGCCGCCGTGTTGTTCTCTGCCAACGACTTCACAAACGTTCCGTTTCCGTTCGCGTCCGGACAGAGCGTTATTTCGTTCGCCCCGTATGTGTATTCGGAATTCCACGCATAGATGGCTCGCGCCGCATACGCCGCATTCTGAACGTCCGCACAGATCTGCGCAATCACCGCCAAAATCTGCTCGTAAATGTCTTGAACGGGCATCGCCGGCAACTCGCAGTCCGCTCCCCGCTCAACCGTAAATTGCACGGGCGACGTCGCTATGATCTCCCCCGACGACCCCGTTTGATAAAATTGCGCCGTCACCCTGCCGTAATGCGACGTTACGGATGCAGGCAACGACGCGCGCCAACTGCACAGACGCTCCCCCTTCTTCGTTTGAAAACCGTCCAGCATGCCCGCATAACTCATGTAGTACTTCTCACTCTTCTCGCCGTTCGGCAAACGAAATCCCACGCTCATCTGCGCACTCTCCGAAAAGGGCGCGACCAGCGTGACAAAACTCGCCTCCGACGAGCCTTGATACACCCGCTCCGGTACGCATCGCAACGCACTCCCCGCCGCGTCACAAAAATAGATCATCCTCTTTCCTCCATTTTCAAATGTCTGATCACGAAGGACGGGCTGCGCGTACCGCCCTACCGCTTACCCCTTTATTATAGGCAACATCCCCACACCTTTCAAGGTTGACCGACACTTTTTTCCGCACCCCCAATATTGGCTCATATCGGCGGCGTTAAATACGGCGACAGGCAAGGCACGGACAAGCGGCGGCAAGGCGGCGGGTAAGGCATTGCACAGAGCTTCGGGAAAGCTTTGGGCAAAGCACGAACAAGCGGCGGCAAGGCGGCGGGTAAGGCGGCAGGCAAGACACGGACAAGCGGCGGCAAGGCGGCAGGCAAGACACGGACAAGCGGCGGGCGAAAGGATTGCTTCAAAGCCGAAACTATCCTCTTAAACAGCAAAACCCGCGGCAAGCCAAGGGCGAACGACCTTGGATGAATTGTCAAACTAAGCGCAACACTTTATAAGATTTTCTTGAAACAAATCTTGTGGAGATTGGTAATGTAAAA
>CALVYJ010000013.1 GCA_944372075.1 uncultured Clostridia bacterium
ATACGTATGGTTGTTTTTATATTCAAAAAGGCAGATATGTGCGCGCATTGCTTGGGCGTGAGGGAGAAATTGCTTGACTTTTGTCGAAAAATTTTATACCATGAAGGCGACAAAACAAACGATTGATAAATAAAGGAGAACGGGACATGAAGGGGATCATTTTTGATTTGGACGGCGTGTTGTGCTTTACCGATCGGTATCATTATGCGGCGTGGAAAAAGCTGGCGGATCGGTTGGGGATCTATTTTGATGAGAAGATCAACGATCGGCTGCGCGGCGTTTCGCGCGCGGAGAGTTTGGAGATCATTTTGGAGCGGAGCGAGAAGGAATACAGCCCCGCGCAAAAGGCGCAGTTTGCCGAAGAAAAGAACGAAACGTATCGTGCTTCGTTGGAAAAGATGTCCCCTGCGGACGTAACGGACGAAGTGCGCGAAACGCTTTCCAAACTGCGCGAGCGCAACATCAAATTGGCGGTAGGTTCGTCCAGCAAGAACACGCCGCTGATTTTGGAAAAGACGAATCTGCGCGGCTACTTCGATGCGGTGAGCGACGGAAACAACATAACGCACTCCAAGCCGGATCCGGAAGTGTTTTTCACAGCGGCGGAATTTTTATCGTTGGCGCCGAGCGATTGCCTTGTCGTCGAGGACGCGGTGGCGGGCATCGAGGCCGGAATCGCCGGCGGTTTTCGCACGGCGGCGATCGGCGATGCGGTGCGCTGCGGGAAAGCGACCTATGCGCTGAAAGGGATCTCCGATCTGCTTTCGATCTGCGACGACTGAAAAGGACAGAATTGCACGCCGCCCTTTTTATATCCTTTCTATATAGATTTATATTGAGCAATACGGATAAGTTTATATAAAGCAGTACGGATAAGGCGGCACCATCGTTTTGCGAATTTGAAAATGCGCGTTGTTTTCGGGAAGGAAGAAGATTTTTTTGAAGGGAAAAGACATTTTTGAATGTAAACCGAATACAGCCTCTCGCAACTTGTTTGCGAGAGGCTGTAATTTTTTTTGCGCCGCGCTCGTCGAGCGCGGCGCAAAGGAACTTAACAGGTTCGACGGAAAGCGAAAACGCGCGGAAAGGAGCGGAAAGGCGTTGCCGCGCGTTCGTTGCTTGCCGATGCGGCATTTGCCGCGCGTTCATTGCTTGCCGATGCGGTATTTGCCGCGCGTTCATTGCTTGTCGATGCGGCATTTGCCGCGCGAAGCGGGGCGGTTGCGATCGCGTCCGCGCTATTTGATGGGGGCGGCGAGCTTTCGGTATTTGCCGGGGGAGATGCCCATAAATTTATGGAAGGAGCGGTTGAAGTACGCTTCGCTTTCGAAGCCGCAATCGAAGGCGATCTCGCGGATATTCTTATTGCTTTCGAAGAGCATGATTGCGGCGCTGTTCATGCGTTTTTGTTGAATGTACTGTTGAGGGGTAATTCCGAACTGTTTGGTGAACAGGTTTGAAAAGTAGGTAGGCGACAGATACATGATTGCGCTCAAATCGGAATTGGCGATGTGCGCGTGAAAATTTTTATCGATATACTGGAGCACGGGGATAAAGCGCGCCGCTTCCGGGGTAGTGATGCTGCTGGTATCGGGCAGGAAGAAGGAGAGCAGATATTTAGCCAAGCCTTCGCATGCGAGCGATTCTGCGGGCGAGTCGTTCGCTTTGGAGGCGTCGAAGTTGCGGATGAGCTGATGAAAGATCTCATTGGCGAGGGGCGGCGCCTCGATCACGGTTTTCGGGCGATAGATGGTGAGGTAGTTGGTGGTCGTGATATCGAAGTTGAAGTGCAGCCAATAGTGGCTCAAAATCTGATCGCAGTGCGCGTCGAAGATGGAAAAGGAGGGGATGAAGTACATTTTTCCGGGGACTAATTCCAGGGTTTGGTCTTGCAGATAAATGACGGCATGACCGCTGACGATGGAATAGATTCGATAGTACGGAAAAAACGCGATGAAGCGATGCCAGCTGCTGTCTACCTGGTCAAATCCCGCCTCCATGATTTTCAATTCGACGTGGTCGAACGGTGTCGGTTTTTCGAGCATGAACGCTTACCTCCTCGGGTTCTATTATGCAACAAAAGGGGCGTATTTGTCAATGTAAAAAATAAAAAATCAATAAAAATATCCTATAAAAATGGCTATAAACTTAAAAAAATCTGTAAATCGTGCAATTATATCATTAAATTTTGTATTGCAAAACGGAGGAAAGTGGATTACAATGAAAGCGAAGAATGCAGGAGGGTATCATTTCGTCATGAAGCGAAAATTGGTATGTCTTATTAGTATAATGATGCTGGCGGTCTTTACGATACTCCCGATCACGGCGAGTGCGGAGGTATCCGTGGGCTATGACAGCGCAGATTTTTACGGGCAGCCGTCGGTCATATTGCGGGCGGACAGTGCGGAATCGTTGAATGGTTTGTCGGCAGAGACGCTTCCCGCGTCGGTCTATATGCAGGTAAACGCATCGTTGGAGGTGATCGGTGCGGACGGCGCGTCGCTCGGTAGTTTTTCGCAGATATGGACGGAGCAGGTAAAGGGGAAGGCATTGCCGGTCGTACAGCCGCAGGACGCGGCGGCGTATGCGGCGTTGGAGACGTATTTGCAGACGGAAGCGATCGAAGATTTGGCGATCGCGTCGTCGGATATAACGATTTTGATGGAAGCGGCGGACGCATCTCTGCGGGTTATGTACATAGCGGGCGGAATGCAGACGCCTGTATTGCGTTCTGCGGAGATCGGAAAGGCGAACGTAGTCGGGGCGCAGACGATGATCCTGGACTATGCGCAGGCGGATGCGGAGCTGGTTCGTCAGATCCAGGCTCGGTTCAAGACGGTATGGGTGATGACGGACGGGTCATCGGTTCAAATAGCGGACGCGTTGGGTCGCGGCGCATACGGCATCATTACGCCGGATGCGGGCGCGGCGTACGAAGTTTACGGCTCGATTCGCAAAGTGGTGGCGGAGGGAGAGGAACGTCCCACTGTTTTGGCGCGCGCTCCGTTTGTTGCGGCGCACCGTGGCGATTGGGGCGTAACCTACAGTGAAAACACGGTCGGCGCGATCGAAAGCGCTTCGCAGTACGGCGCGACGCATGCCGAAATCGATATCCGCTTGACGGCGGACAATCAAATCGTCGTATTCCACAACGACAGCGTTACGTATAACGGAAAGAGCGTGGCGGTCAAGAGTCTTACGCTCGCGCAGATTCAGGAGATCGTGCTGTCCGATAAGATCAGTCATATACCGACCATCGACGAAGTCTTTGCTTCGATGCGGGACGGAAAGCTGGGCGATATGCTTCTGATCGTGGAATTTAAGGGTCAAGAGGCGGAATTGGCTACGCTGTTCAGTCAAAAGGTACAGGAATACGGCGTATCGGACAACATCGTGATCATTTCCTTCTATCCCGCGCAGATCCAGCGGATGACGGAGCTTCTGCCGTCCGTGCCGACCTCGTTGCTGTTGTATACGACGGGCGGGGAAAACGCGCTGGAGCAGGCGGCTGCGGTAAAGAGCGGCATCGATATGCAGAGAGATTCGCTCCGCACCTATTACGGGGACGGAACGCTCGCATCCGCATACAGCACCATGTTCCGCATGTTGGCGGATCGCGGATATTCGCTCTGGCTGTGGACGTACGAAACGGAGACGATGCCGGAGGCGTTCCGCTACGGAGTGACCGGGATCACGACCAACAATTGCTGGTATTCGATGAATTTTATCGAGACATTGCAAGTGGAAAAGGAGATGACCGTCGACAGTCTGCCCGAAGAGGGTTCGACGATCGAAGTATCGGCGCGCACATATAAAGGAGAAGAGGTACAAGTTCCCGCGAAAGTGGTCTATCTGGAAACTTCGGGGAAGGAAGCGACGGCGGTGCTCGTCGCGCAGCCGGAGGAGGGACTCGGCCTGATCAGCGAGAGCGTGACCTTCCGCGCAAAAGCGGGCGGATGTTCGTCTGCTGCGGCGGTATCGATCGGCGCGGTATCCGTTCTGCTGTTGGCAGGAGCGGCGGTACTGCTGGGTAAGAGAAAGAGCGCATGATATACGTTCGCGCACATTTTCTGCGCGAAAGAAATACAGGAAAAAGACATGGAGGTTTTATGAAACGGTTGCTTCGCGTGTTCGCGTTGATGTTGGCATTTGTTTGCGTCGCATCGGTCTTTGTCGGGTGCAAGGATTCAGAGCCGGCAGGTGGCGACGGCAACAATGGGGAGATCGATCTGCAGGATTTTCCGCTGTACAATGAGGGTTACGAAACGATGACATATTCGAAAGAAGAGTACGAAAGCGCTATGTCACAGCCGTACTGGCTGGGGAATGTGATCTACAACGAGCTGACGCTGCCCGTCTCTTATGAAAACGGAGAGGCGTATGCGACGCTGCTGTATAAGCCGCTCAAGGTGGTGCAGGTGATGGATCAGAAGCTGGGCACGGTCTATACGGAAGGCACAGACTACACGATCGACAAGGAAAACGGCAGGCTGATCATTCCGCAGGGCTCCTCGATCCCGCTGATGAACGAAAAGGTTTTCACGGGCAAAACGGTGGATGAAATCGTGGAGGCGGTGCCGGAGGGCTATGAATTTGTCTCGAGCGGTTTGCCGGATAATTTTACGAAATACACCATTTGGGATCTCGGGATGGGGCCGTTTGCCTATACCGAAAGCAGCCTCTTTTACGGAAGATATCTGTCGGTCACGTATGCGTATGACGTGCGCGATCTGCCGGAGGACGTCTTTGCCGAATACGACGTGACGTTGCTCAACGGGCTTCGCACGAAGCTGGAAAACGGGGAAGACATCAGCATGGTCGTGATCGGAGACAGCATTTCGGAAGGCAGTTCTTCGACGGGCGACAATCTGAAAGTAGACCCGTTCACGCCCTGCTATGCAAAGCAGGTCAAGGCGGAGCTGGAGAGGGTATACGGCGTAAACGTGACGCTGACCAACTCTGCGAAGGGCGGCACGGTCAGCGAATATCCGCTGACGGGCGAAGGAAACACGAAGTTGCAGAACGCGATCAACGCGGTTCCCGATCTGTGCATCATTGCGTACGGCATGAACGATGCGAGCGGCGGCGTAACGCCGGTATTTTATAAGAACAACATCGAGGAGATCATGCTCAAGATCAAGGTGGCGTCGCCCGATTGTTGCTTTATTCTGGTCAACTCGTTCCCCTGCAATCCGCTGTACGAGCGCGAGATCGGCATCTTCGACAAATATTTGGGACAGTTGGAAAAGATCGCGGCCGATCATAACGACGGTTCGGTTGCGGTCGTGGACATGCAGAAGGTAGGCAAATATTTCCTCGAACGGAAAAATTATTGCGAGATCTCTTCCAGCAACGTCAATCACCCGAACGATTTTATGCATCGCGTGTATGCGATGAATCTGATGTCCGTCATCTGCGATTATAAAAAATAAGCACGGCGCAGGCAGATCAAATCGAAGAAGGGCGGTCTAAAATCAATTTTTATTTATAAAAATTCCCGTTTTGAGACAAAACGGGAATACCGATTAACAGAAAATAAAAATAAGGAGATACAGTCAAATGAAGCGAATTTTCAGGATACTGGCGGTAGTGATGTCCGTGCTGATGATCAGCGCGGCGGTAGTCGGATGTAATTTCAGGCGGCCGGACGATAATGGCGGAACGGGCGGAGACAACACGCCGCCCAAGCAGGACTATACGATCGATTTCAATTTGCCGGTCGGCACGACGGCGTCGATTTCGGTGATCGTACCGGATAACGATACCGAGCGCAAGATCATGAACGCGCTGATTGCGGGGTTCAATGAAAAGTACCCGAACATTTCGGTTACGATGAACTTTTTGACGATCGATTCCTACAACGCCACCGTTTCCAGGCAGTATGAAGCGGACGTATTGGCGGATGTGGTATGGTGCAAATCCCAGAACTATTATTTTTTGGTCAGCAACGGATACGCGTTGAATTTGGATCTGTTCACGGAGCAGGCAGAGGCGGCGGGGAAATTTAACTACGAGCAGGATTTCAACACCGAATTCCGCGGCATGGGGCTGTTCGGCGACGTGCGGTACGCGGTACCCCGTTCGATCGACAGCGTGCTGTGTTTCTACAACAAGGAGATCCTGAGCGCGGCAGGTGTGGACATGAGCGTGATCCAAAACGGCTGGACGTGGGACGATATGCTCACGGTTTGCCAGAAAGTGCGCGCCTATTATGACAGCAAGGATCAGACCACGTATTTCCCGTTGGACTCCAACCTGACGTGGGAATCGGTTGCATATCCGGTGATCAAGAGTTTGGGCGGTGAAGTGCTGAACGAAGAGGGTGAATTTGCGCTGACGGAAGAAGCGAGCCAAAAGATCGTAGCGTTCGTGCAGAATCTTGTCACGAAAGGATACATTCCTACGGGCAGCGAGCAGACGTCGAGTTTCGAGAGCGGAACGGGCGCATTACTGTTCCAGTCCACGTCGATCGACAACTATCAGACGCGCGCCCTGTTAAAGGACAAATTTGACGTAGTATCCTTCCCTCTGATCAACGGAGAAGATTCTGCGATCGGCATGGGATTTGCGGGATACGCGCTCAACAGCCGTTTGGAAGGCAAGCAGGACAAACTGAATGCCGCGGCGGCGTTCTTGGCGTATCTGATGAGCTTTGAAGGACAGCAGCGCGTAGCGGACGAAGGCGGTTTGACGCTTCCCTCCATTCGCAACGATCTTTCCACGGACAATCCGGATGCAAACTGGCATAAGAAATATTCTTCGTCCTTCAACGTAGAGGCGTACACATGGGGTGCAGAGTATAAGACGCGCGAAGTGTTCCTGGACAACACGTTGGCGATCTTTACGAGCGACATTATTTCCGCGATGAATACATACGTAGGGTCTTATGCGGTACGTGATCCGAACAACGCATACAAGTTCTTCAAGGAGGAAGTCGAATATGTATTCGACAGCGTCGTCTCCTAATCAAGAGCAAGTCGAGCAAAAGCGGGTATCGCGCCGTTCGCGGCAGCAATACCCGATTGCTCCGCGGCAGTACTCGCGCATTCACCGCTTTTTCCGAGACAATTGGGAAGGCTGGATGTTTGTATTGCCGTTGGTGATCGGGTTGGGCGTGTTTACGGTCTATCCGATGGTGCAGTCGCTGTTCTGGTCGTTCCTGAATTACACGGGCAACCAGTACTATTATCCGGTCGGCATCAACAACTACATCAGCATCCTCACAAAGGACGCGCATTTTTGGAAGGTGTTCGGAAACACCTGCTACTATGCGTTTGTCAGCGTGCCGATCGTATTGATCAGCGGGTATCTGCTGGCGTGCCTGGCGAACCAGCCGTATAAGGGCATCGGCGTATTCCGCGTGGTATTCTATCTTCCGTGCGTCATTCCGGGCATCGTATCGGGCATTTTGTGGAAGGATATGTTCTCGACGAACGGCGTATTCAATCAGATCTTTGCGCTGTTTGGCGGGCACAGCGAATTTTTCATGTCGGAAAATTCCTTTATCTCCATCAGCTCCATCTTTTTGATGAATCTTTGGAGCATCGGCGGCGGAATGATCTTGTGGCTGTCCGCGTTCAAGGCGATCCCGACCCAGCTGTACGAAGCTGCGAAGATCGACGGCGGCGGGCGTATCGCGAGATTCTGGTACATTACGATCCCGATGAGCGCTCCGATGATTTTCTTCAACGTCGTAACGATGTTGATCGGAACCTTCCAATACAACGGATCGCTGGTATTGTATCCGCCTACGGGCGCGGGGTATCGCGATTCCATGAATATGTTTGCGGTGTACATCTATAACCAGGCGTTCATATCGGCAAAGTGGGGATATTCGAGCGCGTTGTCGTGGCTGTTATTGATCTTTATCGGGATCGTGACGGGAGCGTTGTTCTTTGTGCGGCATCTGATTGAGAAGGAGGACTGACATGACGGAAACGACGATTCAGCGAGAAAGTATCCAATTCAATCAAAAGAAAAAGACGGGCGAGCGCGTCTTCCGCATCTGCATGTATGCGTTGATGACGCTGATCGGATTGATCTTGATATTCCCGTATTTCTTCATGGTAATGAAGAGTCTGATGACGCGAGAAGAGGTAGCGTCGGCGGAGCTTGTGATCATTCCGGCCGTGCCGCAGTTTTCCAACTATCTTCAGATCCTAACCGATTCGGGATACGTGAAGGCATTTGGAAACACGATGTTTGTCATTATCTTCAACCTGATCGCAGTTCCGTTATCGGCGACGTTTATCGCGTTCGGCTTTGCGCGTTGCCAATTTTTCGGAAAGAACGTATTGTTTGCGTTCATGTTGTCCACGATGATGTTGCCGGGCGTTATCACGCAGATCCCGTTGTACGGTCTGTATAACTCGCTCGGCTGGCTGAACACGCTATTGCCTCTCACCATTCCGAACCTGACGGGCGGCGGGGCGATCTACATCTTTTTGGCGCGCTCGTTTATGCAGAGTCTGCCGAAGGAGATCGACGAGGCGGCGAAGATCGACGGTGCAGGGCCGTTGCGCAGATATTTCTTTATCGGATTGCCGCTTTGCAAGCCGATTCTGATCTATATCATGATCAACGTTTTCAATTCGAACTGGGGCGATTACTACGGGCCGTTGATTTGGAAACTGGACGACTCGTTCCCTTCGACGCTGGCGTACAAGGTATTCTATACGTTGACGAACACGGTAGTGGGCAACGATCAGATCAATATTCGAATGGCGGCGGGCGTGTTTATGAGCCTGTTCCCTGCGATTTTGTTCTTTATTTTCCAGAAGCAGCTCATTGAAGGGGTTGCGATGGACGGACTGAAAGGATAAGGAGAGAGCAAAGACCGTGAAAGGAAATAGAATAAAGGGATTTCTTCGCGCCATAGCGCTGGGGCTTGTCTGCATTTTTGCGTTGACCGCATGCCATGGCGGAAAGAATCCGGACGACGGTTCGGGCGGAGGTACGCAGTTGCAATACGATACGCGCGGTCTGACGCCGCAGCAGTACAGCATCGCCAATCTCACGGCGATCGACGATTATGGCAGGACGGTAGAGGTTGTAGATCCGACGAATACGGAAAAGCGGTATGTAGGCGTATTTTACTTTGCGTGGCTGGGCTCGCAGGGCATGACGGGGATCTACGACGTAAACAAATTGGAGCAGTTGGGAGACGATTCGCCGCTGTACGACACGAACGATCAGACGGGGCAAAGTCCGACGCATCAGTTTCATTTTGCGAGCGAGCCGCTGTACGGATACTACAACATGAAGGACCCGTGGGTGGTGACGCGGCACGTCGAGTTGCTCACGATGTCGAGCATCGACTACATCTTGTTTGATTATACGAACAACACCTATTACAACGAAGTGGCGACGCTCGTCTTGCAGACGCTGAAGAAATTTCAAGATCAGGGCTGGGACGTTCCCAAAGTCGGTTTCTACACGAATACGAACAGCCGCGAAGTAGTCATGAATCTCTACAGCTACTATTATCAGACGGGGTTGTACGACGACCTGTGGTTCCGATTTGACGGAGATTCGCGTCCGGTGATCGTGGGGATCTCGACGGCGAACAACGGGGCGACCGATCAGACGAACGCGAGCTATGCGATCTCTACCGACAGCGACGTCTATAAATACTTCAATTTTTACGAATCGCAGTGGCCGTCGTCGGGCAAGGTCAACGACGAAAAGGGTTTCCCTTGGATGCAATGGGGTTCGCCCGTTCCCAACCTGAACGGGAACGCGTCGGTATCGGTGGCGCAGCATTCGCAGGCGAGCGTGTATTTTTCCGATCAACGGCCGAACTCTTCGCGCGGCTATGACGGAGCGGGCGGCGTCAATGAAGATTGGCGGCAGGGTTCCAACTTCCAATGGCAGTGGGATACGGCGCTCAAATACGCCGATGCGGGGATGGTCAAAAACATCTTTGTAACGGGCTGGAACGAGTGGACGGCGATCAAATACGTCACGCGCGACGGATTGGGCGGCGGAAACAATACGAGCGGCCATACGCATAAGGATATCTGGTTTGTCGACAATTATAATGCCGAATTTTCGCGGGACATCGAGATGGGCAAGGAATACGGCGACGGATTTTATATCCAGCTGGTGTCCAATACGCGCACGTTCAAGATGAACGAGAGCGCAAAGTATAAGATGGCGACCAAGACGATCAGCGATCTGTCCGATCTGACGCAGTGGCGGGACGTATTTGTGGAATATGCGGATTTCTCGGGCGACGCAATGGCGCGCGACGGCGCGAACGCGGCGAACGAGGAGCATGTGTATGTAGACAATTCCAACCGCAACGACATCACAAAGGTCAAAGTGATCCACGACGACACGTACGTCTATGTGTATGTGGAGACGAAAGATGCGATCACGGCGCACGAAACGGGCGATGAAGGCTGGATGAATTTGTTGCTGTCGGCGGGCGACGCGCAGACGTCGTTTGCGGGATTCAACTATATCATCAATCGCAATCCGGGCGAAAACGGAAAGACGAGCGTGGAAAAATGCAGCGAGAGCGGATTCCATTGGTCGGAGGCGGGCGAAGCGGAGTACGCGGTGTCCGGCAACGCCATCGTCTATAAAATTCCGCTTTCCGTTTTGGGATTGCAGGCGGATAATGTGAGTTTTTCCTTCAAGGTGGCGGACAACGTCCGGTTTGAGAATGAAAATCACATTTTGGATTACTATATTTCGGGCGACAGCGCACCCATCGGCAGATTCGGGTACGCGTACGGTAAATAAGAATTTTTTGTAGGAGGGAATTCAATGAGCAAAACAAGAAAATGGATGTTGGTACTGTTATCCGTCTGTTTCCTGTTCTCCCTCGCCTTCGGCATCGCCGTAAACGGCTTTGCAGAGGGTGAAACGGAGATCGAGCTTCCCAACCAGTTGCTCGCGGAGGATTGGAGCGGAAATACGGAACTTCGCATCCCGTCCAATTTGAAGAGCTTAAACCAAGCGCAACTGACGTACGACGCTTCCATGTTGGACAAAGTCAAGATCACGAGCGGAGATAAGACGTATGCTTGCTCGAACATTTATGAATGGAACGGCGAGCTTACCTTTTATTTCAACGGATCCGGATACACGGGTAAGACGCCTGCGGAAGGGGATGTGCTGAGCGTCGCCGCGGGACTTACCGTAACGGACAAGGAAGGCACGACGTATATCGTATCGGAAGATATCAGCTGGACATGCAACGGCACGCAGTGGACGAGAGACGGTGCGGTCGCGGAAGGAACGGAAATTACGCTTCCCGATCAGTTGGTCGCGGCAGATTGGAACAACAATACGGAAATTCGTATCCCGTCCAATTTGAAGAGCTTAAACCAAGCGCAGCTTACGTACGACGCTTCCATGTTGAGCAAGGTCAAGATCACGAGCGGAGATAAGACGTATGCTTGCTCGCACATTTATGAATGGAACGGCGAGTTGACCTTCTATTTCAACGGGTCTAATTATACGGGCACGACGCCTGCGGAAGGGGATGTATTGAGCATCGCCGCGGGACTTACCGTAACGAACAAGGAAGGCACGACGTACGTCGTATCGGAAGATATCAGCTGGACGTACGACGGTTCCATGTGGGTCAAGGACGGTCTGGAAATCGTAGAAGTGGATATTGAACTTCCCGATTTGTTGTTTGCGGAAGATTGGAGCGGCAATATGGAGATCCGTATTCCGTCGAATCTGAAGAATTTGAACAATCAGCAGCTTACGTACGACGCTTCCATGTTGGGCAAGGTCAAGGTTACGAGCGGAGATAAGACGTATGCTTGCTCGCACATTTATGAATGGAACGGCGAGCTTACGTTCTATTTCAACGGATCCGGATACACGGGCACGACGCCTGCGGAAGGGGACGTGTTGAGCATCGATGCGGGCTTGCAGGTTGCCAACAAAGAAGGCACGGTCTACACGGTACAGGAAGCGATGAGCTGGACGTACACCGGAGGCATTTGGGTGAAGAGCGGCTTGACGGCTGCGAAGGTTGAATACCCGTCGGCATTGGCGGCAAGCGACTGGAACAGCGATACGGAAGTTCGCATTCCTTCCAATTTGGAAAACAACAACCAAAGTCAGCTTTCGTATCCTGTTTCCATGCTGTCCAAGGTGAAGATTGTGCGCGGCGGTACGACGTACGCATGTTCGCACGTCTATGAATGGGGCGGAAAGATCACGTTCTATTTCAACGGATCGGGATATACCGGAAAGACGGCGCAGGCAGGCGACAAACTGATCATCGAGGCAGGATTGCAGGTTACGAATAAGAACAATATCGTCTACTATACGGCGGAAGATGTTACCTATACGTGCGACGGCGTGGGCTGGACGAAAGACAGAGTCATGCCGGAGAGAGATTATGAATCTTTGACGACGATCACGATCGAATCGGTCACGACTTCCGATCTGATCGGCGGCGAAACGGATTCGGTGTTCTTTATCAATACGACTTCGACGAACGCGCAGGATTTCGGGGATGACAACTATGAAAACACCTATACGATATTGCCGTATCTGTCGTTCGTATATCCGGACGAAAAGATCGGTGACGTATGGTGCGTCCGTGTAAACGGCAGAGTAGCGCGTCTGTTCATCCATGAACCGGGTTCGCAGACCAATCTGAACGCGAACACGATCCCGGAAGGCGGCGTATTGACGATCAAAGCCGGGTTCGGTATTTTGAATACGGAAGCGGTGAAAGAGGATGTATCCTTTGTTTACAACGGAACGGCGTTTGTGCCGTTGGTAGAACCGGATGATTTCACGATCGCAACGGCAAACAATACGGAGATCAAAGTGGGCGAGAGCCTGAAGATCGAAGTGACCGATGCGGAAAACGTTACGGCGTACTATCGGTTCTCCGTCAGCGATACGAGCATTGCAACGGTGAACGCGCTGGGTGTCGTTACGGGTATGGCGGAAGGAACGGTCACGGTATCGGTATGGTACGGCGATCTGGAAGCGAAGACGATCGATTTGGTCGTTACGCCGATCACGGCAGAAGATATTCGCGAATTTGCGATCGTCGACACGATCGAGACGTTCCGCATTCCGGTATCGACGGCGGAAAATCCCACTTCCCTGTGGAATACGGTCGTCGTTGAGGGCGGATTTGTTTTGAAGGCGGAATACACGCTGGAAAACGGTGTCGTCGTAACGGTGGACATTACCGAAGAGGAGATCGAAGAGGTCGATTATTCGGCTCCCGGCAGTTACACGATCACGATCAAAGATGATTTGAGCGGCTTGCAGGATACGGTCAACGTGGTCGTATATGACTACACGGCGGTCGGCGCATGGGATTCGATCGGCGTAAGCGGATACGACGTCAACGACGAACGCAACGCGGGCGGTACCTGGAACGGTCATATGATGATCGGCATGAACAGCTATTCCACGAACACGTACAACATGACGGGCGGCATCAGCAACGACGTTCTGTCGGAGATGGCGGGTTATGTAGTTTACACGCGTGCAGACGGAACGACCTATCAGAATACGGAAGAAGATAAACCCATCTCTCTGTGGGAATTGAGCTCGAACATTCTGGTCATGATTCGTCCGGAAGGATATACCGGCACGATGGGATACGGCGTACACAAAGAGACGAACACCCCGATTCCCATTTACAACCAGGGCGACACCATTCAATTCAAGAAGGGTATGCCGATCTACCTGTACGTATGCAACAGTGCAAAGACGGAAGGATATTTCGTAGTGGAAGGATATCTGGAAGAAGACTACACCTATTATTGCTACAGCGATAACGGAACGAGCAGCTTGTGGCAGCTCTATATCGAATACACCGATTTCACCGTAAATGAAACGATCGAATTGGGTGTAAACAGCACGGCGCAGATCGGTGCGGTGCGCGTACCGGCAGACGCAACGACGGGAACGTTCAGCTATGAGTCTTCGGATACGAGCGTCGTCACGATCAATGCAAGCGGCAACATGGTCGGCATGAAGGTCGGAACGGCAACGATCACGATCACGCTGGAAGGCGGAAAGGATGAAGAGGGCAACCTGCTCGATCCCATCGTCAAGGTCGTAACGGTCAACGTAACGCGCAGCGTAGCGTCGGTCAGCGGCACGGGAACGATCGTCGTCGGAACGGAATTTGACGCTTCGAAATACGAAGTGACCATCACCTATACCGACGGAACGAGCGAAACGATGAAGCTGAATGCCGAGGGCGTCGTATTGCAGGCAGTCGATACGTCTGCGGTCGGCGAGCAGACGTACAACGTCATGGTGACGGTAGACGGAACGAGCGTTCGCGGAACGTTTGTCTTGACGGTCACGGAGAAATCGTCGGGTTGCAAGTCCATTGTGAACGGCACATCCTTGTGGGGCATTGCGGTGCTTCTGCTCGGTGCGGCGGCTATGATTGTCGTTGCGCGGAAAAGGACTGTAAAGAAGTAAAGTAAGGCAGCGGCGGGGTGTTTGCACGGCTGTGCAGGCACCCCCTTGTATACAAGGACGATTGCAAAACAGAGTAACTGGGAGAAAGTCATAAATTCGTCTTATGTTTGAAATCACGGAAATTAAATGCGAATACAGCACCAATCCGATCGGCATTGCGAATGCGCATCCGCGCTTGTTTTGGAAACTCGCGTCGGACGGCGCCGTGCAGACGTCGTATCGCGTGTTGGTCGCATCTACGAAAGAAAAGGTATTGCGCGAGACTGGCGATATGTGGGATAGCGGCGTTGTAACTTCGTCCGCATTTTACGTATCGTACAGCGGTAAACCGTTGGCGTCGCGAACGGGCTGCTGGTGGAAAGTGATTGCCTATGCGGGCGAAGAGGCGGCGCACAGCGAAATCGGATATTTTGAGCTCGGACTGTTGAGCGCAGAAGACTGGAAAGGCTGTTGGACGTCGATGCCTGCGCAGAGATCGGGCGGAACGTCGTTGTTTCGCAAAGAACTGGATCTGAAGGAAGGCGTTACCCGTATTCGTGCGTACATTGGCAGTCCTGGATTTCACGAAGTATTTTTTAACGGAACGAAAGTCGGTACGGCATATTTGAATGCCGCGATCACCGATCATACGCGCCGCGTGCCGTATTGCACATACGATCTTACGCCTCTGCTTCGTGATGGAAAAAATGTATTCGGCTTGGAATTGGGGCAAGGTTGGTACGGCGCAAAGCAGGCGATCGTTCAAATTTATGTCGATTATGCCGACCGGACGCAGGAGGAATTTCACTCTACCGTCAACGGCGGTTGGTATGTAGCGAGCGGCGCTATCGTTGAGAACAGCATTTACGACGGCGAGATCTACGATGCGCGCATGGAAGATGCGATTCCCAAGAATTGGTCGTCGCCGGAATACGAGGCGAAAAACACCAAGGGTTGGATGCCCACGGTTTATTGTGCGCCGCCGCAGGGCGTATTGCAGGCGCAGCGCATCGAGCCGGAGGGGATCGATTGCATCTATCCTCCCGTAGCGGCGAAAAAGCTGGAAAACGGGGATACGGTATACGATATCGGAAAAAATATAGCGGGTTGGGCGCGCATTCGCGTCCGCGGCGCGCGCGGCAGCCGCGTCGTGCTTCGGTTCGGCGAGCGATTGCAGGAGGACGGCAGCGTCAATCGCTGCAATTTACGCAGTGCAAAGGCTACGGACGTGTATATTCTCAAGGGCGAAGGCGTCGAGGAATACGCGCCGCGGTTCACCTTTCACGGTTTTCAATACGTGCAGGTGCAGACGATCGGCGAATGCGAGCTTCTGTCTTTGCAGGCAGAGAGCGTTTGCACGCTGACGCGGCAAGCGGGAACATTCAGCTGTTCGGACGAAGATCTGAACCGTCTGCATGAGATGGCGAGGATCACCGAGCGAAACAATCAGCAGGGGATATTGACGGATTGTCCGCAGCGGGACGAGCGATTCGGCTGGCTGAACGATCTGTCGTCGCGGCTGTATCAGACGGTATATAATTTCGGCATGGAGCGCTTTTTCCCCAAGTTCGTGCGAGACATTGCGGACACGCAGACGGCGGACGGCGCCATTGCCGACACGGCCCCCTATTTTACGGGCGGCAGGCCTGCCGATCCGGTGAGCGCGGCGTATTTGCTGATGCCCGTTCTGGGTTACAGGCTGTACGGCGACACGGAAAGCGCGAACGAGGCGTATGCCGGCTGCAAGAGATGGGTCGATTTCCTGTTGTCGCATTCCGACGGGTATATCATGGATTATTCCTATTATGCCGATTGGGTTGCGCCGGCGTGTTATAAAGAGTACACGGACAATATCTATGTTTCGACGGTATTTTTGTATTGGCAGCTGAAACTTTTGTCGAAACTTGCGAAGATCGCGCAGCATGCGGAAGAGGCGACGGAATATCTGTTCAAAGCGGAGCAGTGCGCAAAGGCGATCCATGCCAAATATTACGATGCCAAGACCGGTCATTATGCCGGCGGGACGCAGACGGCGGACGCTTTGGCGCTGTCGCTGGGGATTGTTCCCGTATCGGAGCGGGAGCGCGTAGCCAAAGGTTTGGAGCGCAGCGTCGTGGCGCACGGGTATCATTCCGCGTGCGGAAATATCGGATATAGGCACCTGTTCTACGCATTGGCGGATGCCGGCTATACGGAAACGGCGTTGCGGATGGTGAAAAACCCCGAATATCCGGGGTGGGGATATATGTTGGCGAACGGCGCCACGTCGGTATGGGAGCGTTGGGAGAGCGAAATGAGCAGCGAAATGGACTCCTTCAATCATCCGATGTTCGGCAGTTACGATGCTTTTTTCTACCACTATCTGGCGGGGATCCGCATCGACGAGGAAGCGTTTGCCTGCGATCAAGTGACGATCGAGCCGCACATTGTGCAGTCGCTGCAAGACGTCAGCGCATCGTTCGATACGGTACGCGGCGCGATTGTTTCGAAGTGGCGCCGAGAGAACGGCCGCGTGACGCTGCATGTGGAGATCCCGCACGGCGTGACGGCGCGCATCGTATTCGGCGGCGAGCGCAAACAGGTGGGCTGCGGCGCATATGATTTTACGGTGGCGGAGCAAGAGTGCGCAAAGCCTGCGCTGAAGAAAAAGGCAGTTTAATTGATTGTATGATGCAAAAAATCCTTTGCGCACGAGCTGCGTACAAGGGTTTTTTGCTCCTGAAAAAAAGAAGAGAGACGAAGCAAAGGATATGGAAACACGGGAAAATCAGCAAAAAACGGATAGCGTGCTGCAAATTTTGCAGGATGCGGATTGCACGGAATACCGTCCGGTCGTATTTTGGAGCATCAATTCAAAGTTGGAGGAAGGGGAGCTTGTTCGCCAGATTCGGGAGATGAAATCCTATCATCTGGGCGGATTTATTTTCCATGCGCGCGCGGGACTCACGACGGAATATCTGTCGCGGGAATGGTTTGACCTGGTCGAGGTGTGCCTGCGGGAAGCCGAGCGGCAGGGTATGTTTGTCTGGATGTACGACGAGTTCGGGTGGCCGAGCGGATTTGTGGGCGGAAGGCTGTTGGCGGAGCCGGATTTTCATGCGCGGTATTTGGAGTATGAAGTAAAAGACAGCTATGATCCCGCGGCGTATGCGGTATATGCGCTGGAAGATGGAACGCCGCGGCTGTTGCGGCAGGGCGAGCGAGCGGAGCGCTATCATACGCTGTACATGCGCTATTCGGACGCGTACGTAGATATCTTGAACCCGGAGGTTACCGACGCCTTTCTTGCGGCGACTTATGAGCCGTATTATGAACGGTTCAAAGACCGGTTCGGCAAGGAGTTTTTGGGCTTTTTCACGGACGAACCGCAATATTATCGGTACGCGACGCCCATCTCGAAGGTGACGGAGCAAGAATATGAAAGGGCGTACGGCGAACCGCTGAAAGAGGGATTGCTGTACTTATTTTTGGAAGAAGAGAGCGGATATGCCTTTCGCGTGCGGTATTACAATCTGATGAGCCGACTGTACTGCGAGAACTATTACGGCAGGCTGTACGATTGGTGCACGGCGCACGGCTGTAAGCTGACGGGGCACAGCGTAGAGGAAACCTTCTTTTTCACGCAGATGTGGGGCGGTGCGGACTGTGCCGCGAGCTATCTGTACGAGCATATTCCCGCGATCGACAACCTGTCGCGCAGCTCGCCCGCGTGCATATCGGCAAAGAGCGTCGGCTCGGTTGCGGCGCAGGCGGGAAAGCGCGACATCATGACGGAAACGTTCGGATGCAGCGGGTTTGGCGTAACGCCGCGCGAATTGCGTCTGGTTGCGGATAAGCAATATGTACACGGGGTCAATCTCATGTGTCAGCATCTGTACAACTATTCACTTGCCGGGCAGGGCAAGACCGATCATCCCGTCTCTTTCGGGCGCACGTTGCCTTGGATCGGCGGATATGCGTCGTTCAACGATTATTTTGCGCAGCTTGGTTGGCTGTTGGCGAATTCGGAGGAGGACGCGCCGGTTGCGGTGATCACGCCGATGGAGAGCATATATCTGTATTATCAGCGCCTGCAAGAAGACGCCGCCCGCAACAATGTAGACGTTCCTTTTTTGAAGAGTTTGGCGCTGCTGCGCGAAAGCGGAGTGGCATATCATTTTGTGAATGAAAAGGTCTTGCAGAAATTGGGAAGCGTGCAGGACGGAAAGCTGCGCGTGGGCGAGCGGGTCTACGAAGCGGTCGTCGTGGCGAACTGTGCGGAATTGAAGCAAAGCACGGCAGACCTGCTCAAAAAGGTACAGGCGGCAGGCGGAAGGGTCGGAAGGCTGGGAGATCTTCCCGCCTATATTGAAGGAAAAAAGAGCGACGTATCCTTTCTTTCGCAGACAGCGGAGCTTACGGCGCTGCCGCGTCCGAAGGGGATACGATCGGTCGACATCGATTATACGGTGCGCACCTTGCCGAACGGAAAGCGGTTTTTGTTTGCCGTAAACGAGAGCGAACAAGAGCGGGAAATGACATTCGACGAGCCATTTTCGCAGATCGACGTCGAGCGGGGCGTCGGGTATGCGGCGCAGCGGACGCACCGCGTGGCGGCGCATGGGTCGATGCTGTTGGAGGAGTGCGGGCAATATACGGAGAGACCGTATGCGGCGGCGCGTTCGGAAGAGATCGTCCCCGCGTACAGAGGCAGTACGCAGAACTGTCTTACGATCGAAGGCGTGCGCGTCGCGCTGGACGACGGCACCGCACTGGACGGGTATTGTTACGGCGTCTTTGAAACGCTCGTCAAGCGCGGATATTGCGGAACGATCCGGGTGCGCTATGCATTTGAAAGCGACATAGACTTCGACGCCGTTCTGACGGCGGAAAAGCATGAGGTCGCAAAGGAGCGCTGGAACGGGCAGGAAGTGTGCTTCTCCGATTGCGAGGCGGACGTCAATTTCCGCTCGGCGCGCGTGCATGTGCGGGCGGGAGAAAACTTCTTTGAATACGAAGCGGCGTTTACGCAAGCGGAAAAGATCCGATCGGTATTGTTTGAGGCGAGCGTGCCGGAAAGTTTGCGCAACTGCTTTAGCTACACGACGTTCATGGAACCCGTCTATATCGAGGGCAATTTCGACGTAGACGGCGGCAAAATTGTCGCGCAGAGCGCAAAGTCGGCGGGAGATCTCACGGCGTGCGGGTATGAAAACTTCTGCGGATATGCGGAATATTCCTTCGGCGTAAAGGGAACGGGAAGGGCGATGCTGCGCCCGCAGGGCGATTTTTCCATGTGCGAGTTTTCGGACGGCGAGAATCTGTATCGGGTCTTGCTGGGCGAAGAGGTGCTTGTTCGTCTCAATTCGGAAACGACAAAATTTACGGTGCGCTGTTATTCCACCATGCGCAATCGGTTCGGGCCGCTGCATTGGAAGGGCGACGAAGCGAACGGCGTATCGCCGGATTGCTTTACCCTGCGCGGCGGGTGGACGGATTCGCACACCAATCCGCAGTACGATGCGCACAGAAAGGTCATCCCCTTCGGGTTGCGGAAAATCCGCGTCACGTATGAACAATGAACGATCTGTCCGAAAGGGAAGTATTCACAGGCTGAAAGCGATCTTCATCGCGTTTAAGAAACGATTGCATGGGCGCCGCACGATTTTGTGCGGCGCCCATCGTTTGCAGACACTCGCAGACGCCCGCAGACACTCGCAGACGCTTGCAGACACTCGCAGACGCGGAAGGCGTTTGTTTGAAGTCCTCGAAAGGAAAAAATACCGCCTCCCGCAAATCGATTTGCGGGAGGCGGTATCGGCCGGACGATCCGAACGGACGAGAAAAGCGCCTGCCCGTCGGGTTGCGGAAATCTCTGTTTGTCGGATTTGGGAAACGCGAAATCGCCGAAAATGCGAAGCCGGGGGAGCATCGGATCTGGGAAACGCGAAATCGCCGAAATTGCGAAGCTAAGGGGTGTCGGACGGAAACGTCTGTTTATCGGGTTACAAAGAAGATGCCTCGCGGATACGCCGCGAGGCATCGAAACGGAAGATTAGTCGGGTTTGGTTTCCAAGGTGAGGGGGAAGTCGCCCAATTTTTTGACTTTGAAGCCGTTTTTCTTATATTCTTCGTAATTGAAGGCTTCCAGCTCATCGATGGCGAGTTTATGGAACTCATAGAAGTTATGCCACCATTCATAACCGCTGCCGAGTTGTGCGTTGAGGTAGGCATCGGCGATATCGCAGCCCATAGCGGGAGCGACGTAGAAGGCGCCCATCGCCAAGACGTTGACGCCGTTTCCCGTAATTGCGCGCAGAGCGGCGGGGACGCTTTCCACCACGCCGGCATGCACGTGCGGGCATTTGCTTGCGGCGATATGGATACCCATACCCGTTCCGCAGAAAATGAGAGCGCGCTCAAATTCGCCTTCGGAGATCATGGAGCCTACGCGCAGTCCCACGCGATGGAACATCAAGTCGGTGTCATTGGGGTCGCTGTCGGCTTTTACGCCAATGTCGGTGATCGTCCAGCCCTTTTTCTTGAGGTGGGCAACGACGGCTTCCTTGAGCGGATATCCGGCAAAATCTGCGCCTACGAGCAACTGTTTGTCTTTGATTGTTTTCATACATTTCCTCGCTTAATCTTTTTGTATTATTATACTGCAAGAAATCGGATTCGTCAATGTAATATTTACAGAAAAATATATACGTTTCATAGATTTTTTAAAAAAGATACGGTTTTGGGAGACAATTTTCAAAGTCTGTTGCAATTCACGGGAAGATATGATAAAATTAGGCAAACATGTGTTGAGCGAGTTTTCGGCAGGTATGGAAAGCCAAGGGGAAAAGATAGGGAGGTTTTGAAATGCAAGAATTGTTCTATGCGGCGGAGGACGGGTACAAGCTGCGCGCAGTGTATTTTGCCGCGGCGGCAGAGGAATCGCCGTTGATTGTGGATATACACGGGGGCGGTTTTATCGGCGGAAGTGCCGACGCGGATGCAAAGCTATGCGAACGGCTGGCGAGCGAAACGGGGTTCAACGTCGCATCGTTGGAGTATCGGTTGGCACCCGCATGGAAATTTCCTGCGGCGATACGCGACTGTGTGGCGATGATCGAAGGAATGCGAAGGGATGCGTCGCTGAAGTTTGATCGAACGCGGGTAATGCTGATCGGCTCGAGCGCGGGGGCGAATGCGGCGGTCGGAGCGGCGTGGCTGAGCCGAGTTGTTTCGGCGATGGTATTGAACTATCCGTGGCTCAATCTTGCCTGCAATCGGCGGGAGTATCTCCCCGCGAGTATTACGGACGAAATGATGGACGGTTTTGTGCGGATGTATTGTCCGGAGCGGTGTCTGTGCAAGACGCCGTTGGCGACTCCGCTGAACATGGAAGCGGAGGATATCCGCACGCTGCCGCCGACCCTGATCCTTACGGGCGGGAGCGATTCGCTGCGAGTAGACGGGATGGCGTTTTACAAGATGTTGCAGGACGGCGGGATCGCGAGCCGATTGATTGAGTATCCGAAGGCTCGGCACGGGTTTATTGAAGCGGTATCCGCCGAAACGATAAAAGTGGACGAATATACGTCGGAAGCGGATGTCGCCGCGCAGACGGAATCGTATGAAAAGGCGATCGGGGATATCGCCGCCTTTTTCAAACAATCGGCAAGTGCGCACGTGCGCAGGTGAGCATCGGCATTGAGCGGAGGGGATTGCGCAGGAATTCGGAACAAGAGGAGATCGGGAGGACACAAATATGGATCGAATTGAGCGGACGCGGGTAAAATTTGAAAAGCTGTTTGGCGCAGCGCCGGCGGAGGGCGAGGGCGCCGAGGTTGAATTTATGCAAATTTTGCAGCGATTCATTTTCGGAGAAGTGAGTTACACGGGATTTCTGGACGACGAGATGCGCGAATTGATCACGGTAGCGGTATTGACGGTAAATCAAACGCTGCCGCAGTTGCGGGCGCATATCGGGGCGAGTCTGCGGATCGGGGTGCGGCCGATACGGATACGCGAAGCGATCTATCAGTGCGCGCCGTTCATCGGATTTCCGAAGACGTTGAACGCGATCGAAACGATGAAGGGCGTATTTGCGGAAAGGGACATCGCGGAGGAAGGGGAAAGCGCGAAGACGGTGACGGAACAGACGCGGTATGCGGACGGACTGGCGTTGCAGGCTCCGCTTTACGGAACGGAGATCGCGGATCGATATGCGTGGTTGCCGGCCCCCTTTGCGGAGGCATTGCCGCGGTGGCTGACCGAGTTTGCATTTGGCGATTTTGCAACGCGCAAGGGGCTGCAAAGCAAGGAGCGCGAGTTGCTCATCGTGGTAGTTTTGGCGGCGCTGGGTGGGGCGGAGACGCAAGTATATGCGCACGTGAAGGGCGCGCTGTCGAGCGGGAACACGAAGGAAGAAATCGTAGCGGCTCTCGTGCATGCGATGCCGTATATGGGCATGCCGAGGCTGTTTAACGCGCTGAATTGTTCGAAAGAGCTGTTGAAAAAATAGGAGATACGGGGATGGAAACGAAGGATTTTGAACGGGAAAACATTTTCGGGAAAGGAAAACTCAACGAGGCGTATGCGCAGTATTTTGTCGGAAATTCGTACTTGAATCCTCTGACGAGCGCGGGACAGGGCAATTTGTTTTTTGCGAACGTCACGTTTGAGCCGGGGTGCCGCAATAATTGGCACATTCATCGGGCGACGAAGGGCGGCGGACAAATTTTGTTGTGCGTTGCGGGCAGCGGATGGTATCAGGAATGGGGCAAGCCTGCGATCAGCCTGTCGCCGGGGGATGTCGTGGAAATACCGGCGGGAGTCAAGCATTGGCACGGCGCAAAGAAGGACAGTTGGTTTGCGCACATAGCGGTCGAAGTGCCGGGTGAAAACGCGGGCAGCGAATGGCTCGAGGCGGTACAAGACGCGGATTATCTGGCGCTGGAATAAGGGGGGTGAAAAGCGAAATGAAGAGGGTAAAGATCACGGTTTTGAAGAGAACGTTTGACGCGGACCTTGCCGCGGAATACGGGGTCGCGGGACTGACGGCGTGTTCCATGTTGCGCGACGGGCAGGTCTTTTATGCGGATTACGCGAAGCCGGACGGGCTGTGCGACGAGGCGTGGAAAGCGATCTATCAATACGTCTTTGCCCTGGCGCACGGCGCGGGGCGAGAGACCTTTTATTACGGAGACTGGATCCGTACGCCCGGCGTTGCGATCTGTTCGTGCAACGACGGGTTGCGTCCGGTGATCTTTAAGCTGGAGGCTACGGAGCAGGAGAGCAGGGCGTAAGCGGCAAAACGCCGAGCGGCGCGAATGCGGCGAGCGAGGGAGCGGCTAAAAAAGAGGCGTCCGCTCCCCGCTCGCATTGCATAAAAAAGGTCTGCGGGAGCAAATTTGCTCCCGCAGACCTTTTTTTCGGTTGTTGTTGTGTGTTTGCCTGCAAAAACGTGCAAGCGACTCGGGTGCATAGGATCGGCGCAGCCGTTTGCAACGGCTGCGCCGAAAGGATCGAGATTCCGTTATGGGAGCGGAACGAAGTTCCCGCGAGAAGAGGAAGTTATCGGATCTGGATGCGCGTACATTGAACGGATCCGGACAGGATTTCACGGATGGAATATTTGCCGTTGGCGATCAAGACGCGCGTTCCCTGCGCGGCGGCCTCTTTCACGTATTCCAACTTTGCCTTTGCGCCGTTCAATGTACGCGCATCCAGATCCGATAACTTCC
>CALVYJ010000014.1 GCA_944372075.1 uncultured Clostridia bacterium
GGTTCGTGCTTCGATTCCGTTCTTGCGCGCTGCTTCGCCGCGGACGATGCGGGCTTTGATTCTGTATTCGCGCGCTCCTTCGCCGCGGACGATGCGGGCTTTGATTCTGTATTTGCGCGCTCTTTCGCCGCGGACGATGCGTGCTTTGATTCTGTGTCGGCGCGGCGACGGACGTTATCCGTTACGAAAAAAACCGCAGGGAATGTTCCATCGAAAGGGTTTTGCCGCCGTCGATGGTCAAGATGCCCGCCTTATGCGGCAAGAAGCCGTCGGCGTCGGCGGTATCGGGGATGCCGTTCCAAGGCTCGATGCACAGGTAGGGCGCGCCCACTTTTGTCCAGAGCAGGAGGTTATCGAAGGGGGCGAAGCTCACTTCCACCACCTCTTTTACCTTATGGCAGAGGGTGATCTTGCGCGAGAGCAGGGGCTCGAACAGCAGGGAATCGTTTTCGAACATGGCGTGCGAGAGGTGCAATTCCCGTACGTTTTGCGCGTAGGGGATCGTTTTTCCGCTGAGGTAGCCGCCGACCTGTTCGCGCAGAACGAGGTTTTCCCGTTTTTCGAAGCGCACCGACCAATCGGTAAAGGGCAGAGCCGCGGCATACGCCTCGTGCGAGCCGAAATTGCAGTAGAGGGGGCTGTCTGCGGGGTTATGGACGGAAGTGTTGATGCTCAAACGATCGCCTTCCAGCCGATATTCGATGGTAAAGAGGAAGGGGAAGGGATATTCCGCCAGCGTCTCCTCGTCCTCGCGCAGGGTGAATACGGCATGGGTGTCGCTCATTTGGCGGGCGGTAAAGATCTTGCGCTGGGCGAACCCGTGGTTGCCCATCTCGTACCGCTTTCCCGCAAAGGTATAGGCAAAGTTCAAAAGCCTGCCGCATACCGGAAACAGGGCGGGACAATGTTTCGCCCAAAAGGCGGGGTCGGCTTGCCAGATGTACTCGTATCCCGCCGAATTGCGCACGCTGATCAGCTCGGCGCCGCGCTCGGCAATGGTCGCCGTGAGGAATGCATTTGTCAATCGGATCATAACATTGCTCCTTTCAAAAAGATGTCTTTGCAGATCGCACGGCTTGCGCGCTCGCGTTGCAGGTCAAACGAACCGCATATGGCGTTGCAGGTCACATGATCTGCAAAAAGAAGGCTTTGAGGTACGCCGTTTCTTCGGCGGCGAGCAGAGAGGGGTGATCGGGCGCCTGAACGCGCACTTCCAGCACCTTGGCGAAGCGGCCCGCCTCGCGCGCGCTTTCGAGCAGCATTTTTTCGAACAGGGGGGCGGTCATGTAGTGGGAGCACGAGCAGGTGATCAAAAAGCCGCCGCGTTTGACCAATTTCATGGCGGAGATATTGACGTCCTTGTATCCGCGATAGGCGTCCTTGACCTGATCGGCGCTCTTGCAGAAGGCGGGCGGATCCAAAATGACGGTATCGAACTGCACGGAATCGGCGCGGAAGGCGCGCAGTTGAGCAAAGGCGTCGGCGCAAACGCAGTCGATGTTGGAAAACCCGTTCAGCGCGGCGTTTTCCCGCACGTTTTGCAGAGCGAACTCGGAAATATCCAGCGCGGTCACGTGCGCGGCCTGCGTTGCGGCATTGAGCGCAAACCCGCCGCTGTTGCAGAAGCAGTCCAAAACGCGCGCGCCGCGGCAATACCGCCGCACGGCAAAGCGGTTTTCCTTCTGATCGAGGCAATAGCCCGTCTTTTGTCCGGTTTTTACGTCTATTTGCAGGGTCAAGCCGTTCTCGGTCACCAAGACCGTGTCCGGGACCTCCCCGTACAGCACGCCGTTTTCGGGAGGCAGCCCCTCCTTTTTTCGGACGGGCGCGTCGCCGCGAAGATAGATCCCTCTGGGCGAAAAGAGCGACACGAACGCATTTACGATCCGTTCCCTGCGCTGATCGACGCCCAGGGATAAAAGCTCTAAAACGAGGACGTCGCCGTAGCGGTCGGCAATCAGCGCGGGCAGGTTGTCCGCCTCCGCAAAGACCAGCCGATAGCAATTCCCCGCGTCGGCAAACAGCGTTTCGCGCAGTGCCGCGGCCTGGGCGATGCGCGCGCGGTAAAAGTCCTCGTCGTCCTCTTCCTCCCCGCGGATGAAGACGCGCACCAGGATCTTGGAAAGATGGTTGATGTACCCCTTTCCGATGTATCGCCCGTCGAAGGCGCACACGCGGGCGAGCGCGCCGTTTTTGTCTTTTCCCTCGATCTTCGCCACTTCGTTGGCGTAGACCCAGCTGTGCCCGGCGAGGATGCGTTTCTCTTCCCCGCGCTTTAAGTAAACGGTATAGGGCATGGTTGTTCTCCCGAAGCGATCTCCCGCGAAGCCGCCGCATGCGGAAGAAAGAAACATAACTGAATTCTTCCGCATTATACCAAAAACCGGCGAAAAAAGCAAGCCCTTATCCGCGCCTGCGCCTGCGCGGGCGCGGATAAGGTAAAAATCTTGACAAAGCGGCGTCAATGTTCTAAAATAGAGGGGAAAGCGCGTAAAATAGCAGTAACGGGCGAAAATTCGGCGAGGTGAATGAACATGTTGGCAGAGGAAATCAAGGGATGCAGCGTTGCGCAGGCGGAAGAATGCGCGGCGTGGCTGCGCGGGCAGATGATCGATGCGGTGCGGGAGAACGGCGGGCATTTGGCGTCCAATCTGGGCGTCGTGGAGCTGATCGTTGCGCTGTATGCGGTATTTGATTTTCCGCACGACAAGCTGATTTTTGACGTCGGGCATCAATGCTACGCCCACAAACTGCTCACGGGCAGGAGTTTGGATCGGCTGCGCAAACAGGACGGCGTGAGCGGATTTCCCGACCCGCAGGAGAGCGAGTACGACGCGTTTATCGCGGGGCACAGCGGCACGTCGATCGCGGCGGGCATCGGCATGTGCGCGGCGCGCGACCGCATCGGGGATCGGTACAAGGTCATCAGCCTGATCGGCGACGCGTCGCTGGGCAACGGCGTCGCGCTGGAGGCCGTGTTTTCCTCCGAGAAGAAGCCCTCCGATTTCGTGGTGATCCTCAACGACAACGGCATGTCCATCGATAAGAACCATTCGGCGCTGTACCGTTCGCTGTGCAAGATGTCGGCGAAGCGCCGCTATCGCACCTTCAACTCCTTTTTGAGCCGCAGGTTCAAGGAGACGGGCGCATTCGGCAGAAAGCTGCGCAAGATCAAGTATACGATCAAGGGCTGGATGAACAAAAACGATTTCTTTGAGCGGTGCGGATTCAAGTACGTCGGGCCGGTCAACGGGCACGATCTTCACGAGCTGTTGACGATGCTGGGCAACATTTCCAAGCTGGAAGAGCCGGTGCTTTTGCACGTCGTCACGCAAAAGGGCAAGGGATACGAGGCGGCGGAGGCGGACCCGGCGCGGTTTCACGGGGTGAGCAAAAATTTTGCGGCGGGCGAAAACTCCTTTGCGGTGGCGCTGGGCAGGATTTTGTGCGAGCGGGCGGCGCTGGACGAGTCGCTGGTCGCGGTGACGGCGGCGATGACGGAAGGCGTGGGACTTTCGGATTTTGCGCAGCAGTATCCCGATCGGCTGTACGACGCGGGCATCTGCGAAGAGGCGGCGGTCACGATGGCGGCGGGCATGGCAAAGGGCGGCATTTCGCCGGTGGTGTGCATGTATTCGACCTTTTTGCAGCGCGCATACGACCAGATCGTACACGACGTATGTCTGCAAAATCTGCCCGTGATCTTCTGTGTGGACAGGGCGGGATTTGTCGGGGCGGACGGCAAGACGCATCAGGGATTGCAAGATCTTTCGGCGCTGCGAACGATCCCGAATTTGAGCGTGTTTGCGCCCAAGGACTGCGCCGAGCTTGCGGACGTATTCGACTATGCGTGGAACAAGGCGACGCCCTGCGTGATCCGATATCCGAACGGCTACGCGCCCAATCTGGGGCAGCGGCAGCCGATCAGCGATTATTATCTGTGGGAGACGCTCACCGAAGGGGAGGAGCTGATCGTTTTGGCGAGCGGAGCCAGGGCGGTGGCGCGCGCGATCGACGCGCGGCGCATCAGCGGCTGTCCCTGCCGCGTGGTGAACTGTCGCACGATCAAGCCGCTGGACGAGCGGCTGCTGCGCGACATTGCGGACAGAAAGATCATCACCTTTGAAGAGGGATATGCCTGCGGCGGGTTCGGTTCGGCCGTTGCCGAATATTATGCGAGCTACGCCCAGCCCGTGCGCTTGAAGATCATCGGCGCGGAGAACAAATTTATCCCGCATGCCACCACATTGGAACAGGCGGAGGCGTGCCATCTTTCGGTACAAGACCTCGCCAGGAAGATCAAGGCGTTTTCCGAACAGCGATAAGGAGCATACGATGGACGACTTCGAACGGGAACAGGAGGCGGCGCGCGCGGAGGAACGCGGCGCGCCGCGCGCGCCCGATTCCGATACGGGCGCACCGCAAACGAAGGAGGAAGGCGCACGCGCGGCTCGCTCGGCAAAAGCCGGCGTTTGCGCCGTGAAAAAAGAGGGTCGGGATGCGCCGCCGCGCGCGGAGCAGGACATCGACGAAGCGTCGCTGCGCTATCGCGGCGCCGGCGATGCGGCAAGGGGCGGTTTGCTCGGCTTTTTTATCGGCATTGCGATCATCGTGCCGGGCGTGAGCGGCAGTACGATCGCCATTTTGTTCCGACTCTATGAAAAATTATTGTATGCGTTGGGCAATATTTTGAAAAAATTCCGCGCATGCGTGCGGTTTTTGCTCCCGATCGCGCTGGGGATCGGGTTGGGGTTTGCGCTCGGTTTCTTTGCGGTGCGCGCATTCTTGGAGCGTGCGCCCTTTTCCGTCATCTGCTTGTTTGCCGGGTTGATGACGGGCGCATGGCCCTCGCTCTTTGCGCAGGTGCGCGGCGTTCCCCGCTCGGCGGGAAACGCCGGATTGTTTTTGCTCGGCATTCTTTTGCCCGTGGCGGCGTGCCTGATCACCCTCTTTGTTGCGCCCCCGCAGCGCGCGCTGGAGGGCGTGCAATGGTATTCCCTGTTCGCGTTTCTGCTGTTGGGCGCGCTCGTCGCGCTGACCCAGTTGGTGCCGGGACTGTCCGCCACCGCCCTGTTGATGATGGCGGGGTACTTTAAGCCCCTTCTCGACTCGGTCAGCCTGTCCTATTGGCGGGAAAATCCCGCCGTGTTCGCCGTGTATGCCGCTCTGGCGCTCGGCTTTGTCGGCGGCCTGTTCGCCTGCTCCAAGGCGCTCTCGCGGCTGTTTGAAAGACAGAAACAAAGATCCTTCGTCTGCATTCTCGGCCTCTCGCTCGCCTCGATCGCAACGCTGTTTTTTAACGCGGAAACGCTCGCCGTCTATCGCGCCTGGGCGCAGGGGCAGGCGTTTGCGCTCGACTTTTGCTTGGGCGTGTTCCTCTTTGTCTTGGGCATCGCCGTCGGCGCCGCCTTCGTCCGCATCGAACAAAGGCGGGCAAATAAAATCGGATAGATTCGAACAAAGGCATGTAAAATCGGAAGGGGACGTTTTCGCAAGGCGCGCCCGCCGCGATCGAGTTCGCGGCGGGCGCGCAAAAAATGAAAGAAAAACCCGACAGCGCTTTTCGCATAGGGAACAGGGCGCGCAGCCGCAACGAAGAGCGTTGCGGCTGCGCGAAACAGAAAAATTGAACGGGCAGCCTCTCGCAATGTTTGCGAGAGGCTGCCCGTTTTTCAATCAAACGATCGATTCGGCGGGTACGCCGCGCAAATTTTTGCGCGGCGTACCCGCGTTTGGAGCGATGCCGCAGGCGCAGGGCGAAAAAAAGTCTGGAAAGCGCGGGCAAAACGCGCCGCCGAAAAGCGAGTGCGAACGGCGGGGCGGGGGAGCCGTCCGCCGTCGAAGGCAGGGGGAAAGGAGCGAGAGGGCGAGGAAGAGGCGAACAGGGAGGGAAAAGGGCGAAACGCAAAGAGGGCAAAAAGATGAACGGAAGGGAATAGGGAAGGCGAAAGGGAGCCATACTACACGCATACAAAAGAGGTCGCGCGCGAGGCGGCGAAAGCGGGTGTCGGCGGCGGAAAACGGGCGGGTTTTATTACAAAATTTTGACAAAAAAAGAAAAAATATTTTACAACCCGGGGATATAATGGAGCCACAAAGAAAGAAGGAGAAAGAAAAAAATGAAGAAGATTTTTATGGCGATTGCGAGTGGGTTGCTCGCTGTGGGCATCGGAGTTGCGGCGGTAGGCTGCAGCGGTGCTGGGGATATCAGTGTGTATAACCGCGAGTCCGGTTCAGGCACGCGCGATGCGTTTTTGGAGCTGCTCGGCATCGACGAAGCAGAGCTCAACACGGGGGTAGCGCAACTTGCGTCCACCTCGGCGGTGATCACGGGCGTTGCGGGCGACAAAAAGGCGATCGGGTACGCGTCGCTGGGCTCGGTCGACAGCACGGTCAAGGCTTTGTCGGTAGACGGCGTTGCGCCCACGGAAGAGACGGTTGCGGACGGGACGTATAAAATTGCGCGTCCGTTCGAGCTGATGTACGACGAGACGAAGCTTGCGCAGAACGATCTGCTCGACGCGTTTATCGCCTATCTCAAGAGCGCGGATGCGCAGCAGGTCATTGCGGAAGAGGGGTATGTGAGCGTCGTATCCGACGCGACGTCGTACGCCGTTCCCACGGAAGCGTTCACCGTAACGGAGATCGAGGCGAGCGGTTCAACGTCTGTCGGCCCCTTGATGACGATGCTTGCGGATAAATTTGAGACGATGGTCAAGGAAGCGAACGGTCAGGACGTATCCATCACCGTTTCGGGCGGCGGTTCCGGTCAGGGCATTGCGGATGCGAACAGCGGCAAGACGGAGATCGGCATGGCGTCCAAGGAAGTTAAAAAGGGAACGGACGTGACCAACGAGAACGTGACGATCTTGCAGCTGTGTGCGGACGGCATCGCGGTGATCGTCAACAAGGCGAATCCCGCAACCGACATCGCGCTCGACAATCTGAAAAAGATCTACACGGACAACGCTTTGAATTGGAGCGATATCGGCGTCGAATTCTCGGAGGAATAATTCCTTCGGAGGGAAAGAACACCAAAAAAGCAAGCGGGTTGGGGGGCGCGATCGCCGTCAACCCGTTTTGCGCGCTTGCCCTTTTTACGGAGGAAACAATATGCAAGAAAGGATACAAACCACACAAGTCGATGCGGGCATCGCAAAGGCCGACGTACGCGGCGCCGCCAAGGAAGTTTCGATGAAGGTGCTGTTTGCCGTCGCGGCGGCGCTGTTTGTGCTGGCGGTGCTCACCATCTGCCTCTATCTGCTCGCCGACGCCGTTCCCACCATCGGGAAGATCGGCTTCGTCAAGTTTTTCACGGACGAGCGGTGGCTGATCCGATCGGAGCGGTTCGGCATCGGTTCGCTCGTGGTCGGCACGGCGCTTTCCACTGCCGGCGCGCTCCTCGTGGGCGTTCCCGTCGGACTGATGACGGCGACGTTCATGTCGTTTTACTGTCCCAAATGGCTGTATCGCGCGATCAAGCCGCTCACCAACATTCTGGCGGGCATTCCCTCCATCGTGTACGGATTTTTCGGGCTTACGGTCATCGTGCCCCTCTCGCGCGAGATGTTCGGCGGCGGCGGGATGAACCTGTTTACCACGTCGCTGGTGCTGGGCATCATGATCTTGCCCACCGTCATCAGCATTTCCGAAAATTCGCTGCGCGCCGTTCCCAAGAGCTTTTACGAGGGGGCGCTCGCGCTGGGCGCGACCAAAGAGCGCGCCATTTTCCGCACGGTATTTCCTGCGGCGAGCTCGGGCGTGCTGACGGCGATCATTCTCGGCATGGGTCGCGCCATCGGCGAGACGGCGGCGATCACGCTCATCTGCGGTAACATCGACAACATTCCCGCGTCGCTGGCAGAACCGTTCATCACGCTGGCATCGGCGATCGCGTCGGGCATGGGCTATGCAAGTACCACCAACCTCGAGCGTCCCGCGCTGATCGCGGTGGCGGCGGTACTGCTCATCATCATTCTGCTCATCACGACCGTCGTCATGCTGCTGAAAAAGAAAAAATATTGAGGAAACGATATGGCAAGAGAACTTATATTAAAAGAAGGAGAGGTAGACGCGCGCGGGATCGTGGCGATCAATCGCCAGAGCTGGCGCGACAAGCTGCGCGCGTATCGGAACAGACCCTTTTCGTTCGCCGTATTTTTGTTTGTCTGTTTGGGCGCGCTGCTGTCGGCGGCAGCGGTGATCTGGGTGCTCGGCTACACCTTTTATCGCGGACTGGTCTTTATAGACCCCGTTTCGGGCGCGGCGAAATTCAACCTTACGGCAGATCTGTTTGCCTGGAGATGGACGCTCGACAACCATTCGATGATGCCCGCGCTCATCAACACGCTGGTCATTGCGCTGCTGTCGCTTCTGATCGCGGGCGTGATCGGCGTTTTTGCGGCGATCTTCATGGTCGAATACGCAAAATCGACCAACGTATTCGTCAAAATCGTGCGCATCGCGGCGGAAACGCTCTCGGGGATCCCGTCCGTGGTGTTCGGGATCTTCGGCATGATCTTCTTTGTCGGGCTGTTCGGCTGGGGGTATTCGCTGCTCAGCGGCATTCTGACCATGACGCTCATGATCATGCCGCTGATCATGCGCACGACGGAGGAGGCGCTGCGCGCCGTGCCCGATTCCTTCCGCGAAGGCTCGTACGCGCTGGGCGCGGGGAAACTGCGCACCATCTTCGTCATAATTTTACCGGCGGCGATCCCGGGCATTCTCTCCGGCATCATCCTGGGGCTGGGGCGCGTCGTCGGCGAGACCATGGCGCTCGTGTTTACGGCGGGTTCTCCCATGAACGCAAAGACGGCTTCCGGCTTGATGGAATCGGGCAGTACGCTCACCGTATATCTGTACAATCTCACCAACGAGAGCAACGAATTTGCCAACGTCGCCTGGGCGGTCGCGGTCGTGCTGATCGTGCTCGTGCTCATCATCAACGGCGTTGCCGAATGGGTGGGCAATAAGCTGAAAAAGGAGTATTAAACGGTGGAAAACGCGAATACAACGAAAAAAGATAAATTTAACGTAAAGGATCTCAATCTCTATTACGGCAATTTTCAGGCGCTCAAGCACATTTCCATGGACATTCGGGAAAAGGAGATCACCGCGTTTATCGGGCCGTCCGGCTGCGGGAAATCCACCTTTTTGAAGACGCTCAACCGAATGAACGACCTGGTTGCCGACTGCAAGATTACGGGCGAGGTGCGCATCGACGGCGTCGATCTGTACGGCGCGGTGGATATCAACGCCCTGCGAAAGCGGGTGGGCATGGTGTTTCAGAAGCCGAACCCCTTTCCCATGAGCGTGTACGACAACATCACCTACGGCCCCAAGACGCACGGCGTTCGCAAAAAGGCGGAGCTGGACGAGATCGTGGAGCGCTCGCTCAGACAGGCGGCGATCTGGGACGAGCTGAAAGACCGCCTGAACAAGTCCGCGCTCGGGCTTTCGGGCGGGCAGCAGCAGCGGCTCTGCATCGCGCGCACGCTCGCGGTGGAGCCCGAAGTCATCCTCATGGACGAGCCTACGTCTGCGCTCGACCCCATCTCCACCAGCAAGATCGAGGACCTCACGCAGGAGCTGAAGGAGCGATATACCATCGTCATCGTCACGCACAACATGCAGCAGGCTGCGCGCATTTCCGATAAGACGGCGTTTTTCCTCCTGGGCGATCTGATCGAATACGGCGAGACCGATCAGATCTTCGATCGCCCGAAAGACAGGCGCACGGAAGAATATATAACCGGGAGGTTTGGTTGATATGGTGAGAAGACTGTTTGAAGAACAGCTTGCACAGCTCAAAGGGCTGTTGATCAAGATGGGCGAGCTCAACTGCGAGGCGATCTCCAACGCCGTGGTCGCGCTGGAAACGCAGGATACGAATTTGGCGAAGCAGACAAAGGGCATCGAACGGCTGGTCGACGAGAAGGAACAGCAGATCGAGCGGCTGTGCCTGAAGATCATACTCAAGCAGCAGCCGGTGGCGAGCGATCTTTTGTTCGTGACCAGCGCCATGAAGATGATCACCGACATGGAACGCATCGCCGATCAGGCGGTGGATATTTCCGAGCTGGTGATCAAAATGAGTCGGTTGCCTTACGCCGATTGGGTCGCGGAGATCGCGGAAATGGCGGAACGCGTGCGCGAAATGGTGCGCAACGCCGCGACGTCTTTCGTCGATCGAGACGGCGAATTGGCAAAGGCGGTCTGCCGTGCAGACGATGCCGTCGACGATCTGTTTGACGTCGTTCGGAAAAAATTGACGGGCGTCGTACATCGCGAGATCGATGGCGAGGACAACGGCGAACAGGCGCTGGATCTTTTGATGGTCGCAAAATACCTGGAAAAGATCGGCGATCACGCCTCCAACATCGCGGAATGGGTGATCTTCATGATCACCGGAGAACATAAAAAACTCAATTAAAAAGCAGAAAAATGCTCAACGAAACTCTGCCCCCGCGCGGCATTCGCCGCGCGGGGGCAGGGTCTTATAAAAATTTTTTGCGCAAGGGAGCGCGGCTATCCCCCCCCCTCGCGGCATTCGCCCCCCCCGTGCGGCATTCGCCGCGTGGGGGGGGAATTCGTAAAATTTTTCTCGTCGCGCTTTTTTGCGCGGCGGGCAAAAGGGGGAAAAGGGCGGAAGCGAAAAAAGCGGAAAAAGGCGGAAAGCAGTAAGGATTTTTACAAGTTTATTACAAATTTATTACAAATAATCGAATTGTATTATACATTTGTTCCGTACAATGGAAAGAGCAGGGGAAGTTTGGCGAAAAACGAAGGAAGAACGGGAGAAGAACGAGAGAAAAAGAAAGGAGATGGACGGATGTACGGTACGATCGACTATGTACTGTCCTTTTTCAAGCTATTTGCGGGGCTGGGGGCATTTCTGATCGGGTTTAAGCTGTTGTCGGAGAACATTGAAAAGCTGGCGGCGAACAAATTGCGCGGGTGGTTTGACAAGACGTCGAAGAGTCGGTTAGCGGGGGTCGGGATCGGCACGGTAACGACGGCGCTGGTGCAGAGTTCGGCGACGACGACGGTCATGGTTGTCGGGTTTGTGAACGTAGGGATCATGAGTCTGTATCAAGCGACGGCGATCATCATGGGAGCGAACATCGGCACGACGATCACGGCGCAGATCGCGGCGTTTCGGGCGTTTGACATAATGCCGTACGTGGCGTTTTTCTCGTGTGCGGGAATTTTTGTGAACATGCTCTGCAAGAACGAGCGAGTCAAGACGGTTGGGTTGCTGATCGCCGGGTTCGGTCTGATCTTTTTGGGGCTGGACTACATGTCGAACGCGGTTTCCTTTTACAAGGAGGTGCCGCAGATACAGCAATTTCTTTCGGAGATCGACAACGCATTCTTGTTATTGTTTGTGGGAATAATTTTTACGGCGATCGTGCAATCGAGCTCGGTGATCACCTCGCTGGTGATCGTCATGGTCGGAGCCGGCCTTACGATCGGCACGGGAAATAACGACGTGCTGTTTTTGATTCTGGGCAGCAACATCGGCTCGTGCGTGACGGCGATCCTATCCTCGCTGGGGGCGAACACGAACGCCAAGCGCGCCAGTTTTATCCACCTGTTGTTCAACGTATCGGGGACGGTGGTATTCATGATCGTGCTGCTGTGCTGGAAAGATTTTATGCAGATGACGTTCATGCGTTGGTTTGCAAAGCCGGAAACGCAGGTGGCGATGTTCCATACTTTTTTCAACGTGGTATGCACCTGTCTGTTCCTGCCCTTTGTAAAGGTGTTCGTGAAGGTCGCCACGACGGTCATCCGCGACAAAAAGGAGGACGTTCCGGTCAACGCGGAGCGGGCGCTGTTGGACGAGCGCTTTATCAAGACGCCGTCGGTTGCGATCGCGCAGGCGAACCGCGAGGCGGCGCATATGGCGAGCCTTGCGATGCAGTCGATGCAGACCGCGTTCGACGGGTTTGTGGCGGGCGACGTCGCCGCAAAGGACCAGGTGGACACCCTCAACGCGCACATTGCGGAGATGGAAAAGAATATCGTGTCGTATCTGATCAAGATCTCGGCGTCCGATCTCTCTCTCAACGACGAGCGGCTCATCTCGTCCATCCATCACGCCACGAGCGATATCATCCGTATCAGCGAGCTTGCGGATAACATCACAAAATACACGCGCAACTGCAAGAAGGAAGGCATCGAATTTTCGCAGGGCGTGATCAAGAGCCTGAAGGAAATGTACGATAAGATCTATACGCTCTATCAAAAGACGCTGGACGTATTCGATAAAAAGGACATCACGGCGATCAAGGCGGTCGACGCGGTGGAAGATACGGTCGACGCGGCGCGAAAGGAGATGGTCAAAGACCACATTCGCCGCCTCAACGAAGGCAAGTGCAAACCCGAATCGAGCGGCATCTTCATCAACCTCGTCGGAAATTTAGAGCGTGCCGCCGACCACTTGACCTACGTCGCGCACGCCTTCGATTAAACGGATCGCATCTTTGCCGCATCCGCCGTCAAAGGGCATTTTCAAACGCGTTCGAAAACGCGTTTGAAAACGTGATCAAAAAGGCATTCGGAAACGTGGTCGGTAAGGCGTTCGGAAACGCCGCCGCGAATGTCGTCGTAACGCCGCCGCGTGCGCCGCTGCGACGGCGCACGCGGCGATCGTTTCGGGGGAAACGCGAAAAAAGCGTGCGGCGCGACAAAAAAGGGCGATGCGGGCGGCGGAAGAGGGGGAGAAGAGGAGGACTGACACTTGTCTTTTTCGGCGGGGTATGGTATAATACAAGAAAAAGCGAAGCAGAGCGAGCCGCGTCGCGCACGGCGCGAGTCTCTGCTGCCGGGAGTAGAAATTGGATAAGAAGGTATATTTGTTGGAAGACGACGCAAACATCAGCGAGCTGGTGAAGTGTGCGTTGGAGATGTCGAGCATCAAGATCGAGGGTTTTGAGACGGTGGCGGAGTTTTGGGCGGCGGTCGAGAAGGAGCAGCCGTCCGTGGCGATCCTGGACATCATGCTGCCGGACGGAAACGGGCTGGACGTATTGGCGAAATGCAAGCAAAAATACCCGTCGATGGGGATCATCATGCTTTCGGCGCTGGGGCAGGAAACGGACAAAGTTCGCGGCTTGAATCTGGGAGCGGACGACTATATAGCCAAGCCGTTCGGGGTATTGGAGCTGACGGCGCGGGTCAATGCGCTGTTGCGTCGGGCGGGCGGCACGGCGCCGCTGGTGCGCGGCAACTTATCGCTGGACGAAGAGACCATGACGGCGACGTTGCGGGGCGTGAAGCTGGAGCTGAACAACAAGGAATTCAATTTGCTGCGGTATTTGATGCAGAAGGAGGGGAAGGCGCTCACGCGGGAGAACATTTTGAACGCGGTATGGGGGTATGACGAAGGGGAAACGCGCACGGTAGACAACCACATTGCGCGTCTGCGCAAGCTGGGCATCGATTACATAGAGACGGTTTTCGGCGTAGGGTATAAATTTGTATATAGGGAATGAGCGGTGCGTAAGAGGATTTTGTTGGTAACGGTGCTCGTATCGGTAGTGGGGATCGTATTTTTGACGATTCTGTTTTCGGCGGTATTTTACGAGCAGACGGTCGAACAGACGAACGAGCAACTTCGAATATTTATGCAGGTATACGCCACGGACTATCGAGACCGAGCGTTTTCGCAGGAGACGGCGGAGTCTTTGAAGGAGACGCTGGGCGGTGCGCGCGTCACTTTTTTGTCGACGGACGGGCAAGTCTATGCCGACACGGGCGCCGCGGGCGAGTTGGAGAGTCATTTTCTGCGCGAAGAGGTACAGGAAGCGCTGAACACGGGCGAGGGGTATGCGGTGCGGCAGAGCACGACGCTCCGCGAGCGGCTGGTCTATTATTGCCGCGCCTTTTCGGGAGAGTTTACGTTAGAGGACGGAACGGCGGTGCAGGGAGGGCTGGTGCGCATCTCGGTGCCGGCGGCATCGGGGCTGTCGATCTTTGCGGGCGTGTTGCCGACGCTCATCTGGTTCTTGGTGGTAGACGTGCTGTGCTGTCTGTTTGTGGCGTGGCTGGCAACGTCGTACGTACTGCGGCCGGTGGAGCAGCTCACGCAGGAAGCGGCGCACGGGAACAAAGAGGTGCAAACGCGGTATGCGGAGCTTGCGCCCATTGCGAAGATGATGAACGACATGAATGCCGACCTTCTCGAAAAGGTGGAAAAGATGAAGGAAGATCGGCGTCTGGAAAAGCTGATCTTGAACAGCATGGAACACGGCATCGTCATTTTCCGCGACCCCTCCGACGTCATCCTGATCAACAAGACGGCGCGGCGACTGTTGGATTACGAGACCAACGAGCCGATCCCGTGTTTTACGTCGGACGTCGAGATCAAGGCGATCTTGCAGGGCGGCGAAAATGCGGCGCTGGTGCGAAAAATCGAGGGACGTTATTACAGTTTTCGCTTTACCTTCGACGGAAATTCGCGGGTACTGCTGATCACGGACGTGACGGAGGCGACGGAAGCGGCGCAATCGAAAAACGATTTTATCGCGAACGTCACGCACGAAATGAACACGCCGCTCACGAGCATACGCGGCTTTGCGGAGCTGATCGCGGCGGGAGCAATGCCTCCGGAAAAACTGGAGGGCGTGGCAAAGACCATCATGCGGCAGAGCGATCGGCTCGCCAATTTGATTCGAAGCATCATCAATTTTTCCGCGATCGACAGCGACGAGCTTCCCGATTACGAGGTGGATCTGTCCGAACTGTTGCAGGAGATCGTTCCGCTCTTTGAGCCGAAGATCGAGCAAAAGTCTCTGCATCTGGCGCTGACGGCGGAGAGCGGCGTGCGCGTCTGGAGCCGCCGCGAGCGCCTGTTGGAGATCGTGAACAACCTCGTCAGCAACGGGATCCGCTACAACAAAGAGGGCGGCGAGCTTCGCATTACGCTCACGGGCGGCGAATGCCCGCGCCTGTGCGTCGCGGATACGGGGGTAGGCATCGCGCCCGCCGATAAGGCGCGCATTTTCGAACGGTTCTATACGGTGGATAAATCGCACAACGGCGCCGGCGGCGGATTCGGCCTTGGCCTTGCGATCGTGCGAAAATTGTGCCGCCGCGCCGGTTGGAAATTGTCCGTGGAGAGCGAATTGGGAAAAGGTACGGCGTTTACCATCGATTTTTGCGCCCCGCCCAAAAAAGAGGATGCGAAAAATACCCGATAACGGCTCGCCGATAAAAACGCTCGGAAAATCGCTTCGGAACAACGGCGGCGATCGCTCGGTTTAAGAAATCGCCTGCAAAGCAATTTTTACCACAACCGTTCCGAAGAATCGTTCCGGGCAAGACCGTCCGAAAGCGGGGTTGCGCCGAAAATTGTGTTTTCCGAAAAGTCGTCGGGAAAGGGAAAGACGTCCAGTATGTTATAATAAATAAGGATAGCAGACGCCTGCGAGCAATGAGAAGTCGCCTGCGGCAAAGGGCAAATGCCGTGCGGGCGAAGGAGGAACGCCTGCGGCAAAGAGCAAATGCCGTGCGGGCGAAGGGCGGACGCCTGCGGCAAAAAACAGACACCCTACGGCGGGGCACGGCGCAACACCGCGCCCCGCCGTTTGTTTTTTTGTCCGCATTTTTTGTCAGTGCTTTTTGCCGTACGGTTTCCCGCCGTAGGACTTTTTAGGCTGTTTGTTTGGACTTCGCTCTCGCTCCCGCTCTCGCTCCCGCTTCCGCTCTCGCTCCCGCTTCCGCTTCGCTCCCGCTCCCGCTTCCGCTTCGCTCCCGCTTCCTACGCTATGATTCGGCGGCGTGACCGATCGGGGCGCACCCGCCGAAACGGAAGGGGAGGGCAAAGCGAAGGCGGTGCAAGCGCGGTAGAGCAAGGAAACGTTTGCAAGCCGAGAGTTTTTTTGCGCGGGAACAAAAAAGGAGAAAACGAGAAAACGGGCGCGTTAAAAGGCGGCAAGGGAAAAAGGGAGGCGAATGTGGATAACCGAGGATGGCGCGGTTGAAGAAAGGCGAAAAAGCGAGAGGGCGGGGAAGACGAGGGGAAAGGGGGATACAAGGAAAAAGGGCAGTTATCCACAAAAGCACAAGATATTGTGCATAACTCAAAAATTTTTTACAAGATATTGTCTTAACCCATTGACAATGGGACGGTTGGGTGGTATAATGAAGCCCTACCCGCAAAAGAGCGGCCGAGGGATAAAGGCAGGCGCGGCACAAAGTGGGGGAAAAGGAGAAAAAAGAGATGTATCAAGTAATCAAGAGAGACGGAGCGATCGCGGAATTTGACTTAAAGAAGATATCGATTGCGATCATGAAGGCATTTGAGGCGGTGCAAAAGCAATATCATCCGAGCGTGATCGACTTATTGGCGTTGAAGGTGACGGCAGATTTTGAGCCGAAGATCAAGGACGGCAAGATCGCGGTTGAGGACATACAGGACAGTGTGGAATCTGTTTTGAGTCAAGCGGGGTATGCGGACGTAGCGAAGTGCTATATTTTATACCGCAAGCAGCGTGAAAAGATCCGCAACATGAAATCGACGATGCTTGATTACAAGGCGCTGGTAAACAGCTATGTAAAGGCGACGGACTGGCGGGTGAAGGAAAACTCTACGGTGACCTATTCGGTCGGCGGGTTGATCCTTTCCAACAGCGGGGCGATCACGGCGAACTATTGGCTGTCGGAGATCTACGACGAAGAAGTTGCGAACGCGCACCGCAATGCGGAGATCCACATACACGATCTGTCGATGCTTACGGGATACTGTGCGGGCTGGTCGCTCAAGCAACTGATCCAAGAGGGGCTTGGCGGGATACCGGGCAAGATCACGTCGGCGCCGGCGAAGCATTTGGCGACGCTGTGCAACCAGATGGTGAACTTTTTGGGCATCATGCAGAACGAGTGGGCGGGCGCGCAGGCGTTCTCGTCGTTTGACACCTATCTTGCGCCGTTTGTCAAGGCGGACAATCTTTCCTACGACCAGACGAAGAAGTGCATCGAATCGTTTATTTACGGCGTTAACACGCCCAGCCGTTGGGGAACGCAGGCGCCGTTTTCGAACATAACGCTGGACTGGACGGTTCCCAACGATCTGGCGGAGCTTCCGGCGATCATCGGCGGCAAGCCGCAGGATTTCAAATACAAAGACTGTCAGAAAGAGATGGACATGGTCAACAAGGCCTTCATCGAAGTGATGATCGAAGGGGATGCGAACGGGCGCGGGTTCCAGTATCCTATTCCGACCTATTCCATCACCAAAGATTTCGATTGGACGGACACGGAAAACAATCGTCTGCTCTTTGAGATGACCTCCAAATACGGCACGCCGTATTTTTCGAACTACATCAATTCGGACATGGAGCCGAGCGACATTCGAAGCATGTGTTGTCGGCTGCGTCTCGATCTTCGTGAGCTGCGCAAGAAGTCGGGCGGATATTTCGGCAGCGGCGAGAGCACGGGTTCGGTGGGCGTAGTGACCATCAACATGCCGCGCATCGCCTATCTGAGCAAGACGGAAGAGGAATTTTTCAAGCGTCTGGATCATCTGATGGACGTATCGGCGCGTTCCTTAAAGACCAAGCGCACGGTGATCACGAAGCTGTTGGACGAGGGGTTGTATCCGTACACGAAGCGGTATTTGGGAACGTTTGCCAACCATTTCTCGACCATCGGGCTTGTGGGCATGAACGAAGCGGCGCTCAATGCCTGCTGGATCCGTGCGGACATGACGCAGCCTGCGGCGCAGGAATTTACCAAGCGGGTACTCAATCATATGCGCGAGCGGCTGTCCGACTATCAGGAGCAGTACGGCGACCTGTACAATCTCGAGGCGACGCCTGCCGAATCGACGACCTATCGGTTTGCCAAGCACGACAAAGAGCAGTTCCCCGCGATCATCACGGCGAACGAGAACGGCACGCCCTACTATACGAACAGTTCGCATCTGCCCGTCGGATACACCGAGGACATCTTCGACGCGCTGGACATTCAGGACGAATTGCAGACGCTCTACACCTCCGGCACGGTATTCCATGCCTTCCTGGGCGAAAAGCTGCCCGATTGGAAGGCGGCGGCATCCCTGGTCAAGAAGATCGCCGACAACTATAAACTTCCCTATTATACGCTGTCGCCGACCTATTCCATCTGCAAGGATCACGGCTATCTTTCCGGCGAGCAGTTCACCTGCCCGCACTGCGGACAAAAGACGGAAGTTTACAGCCGCATAACGGGGTATTACCGTCCCGTGCAGAACTGGAACGACGGCAAGGCGCAGGAGTTCAAGGACAGGAAGGTCTACAATATCGAGCATTCCACGCTCAAAGGACACAAGCAGAGCGCCGAAGCGGGCATTTCGAAGGCGGCGTGCGCCGCACCCGCGCTGGACGGGCCGGTGCTGTTTACGAGAAGCGGTTGTCCCAACTGCAAGACCAGCAAGATGATGCTGGACAAGGCGGGCGTGCAATACAGAGTGATCGACGCGGAAGCGGAGGCAGACGTCACCCGTCAATACGGGGTGAAGAAGGCGCCCTCTCTGCTGGTACCCGACGGCGACGGGTTCAAGACGTACGACAATGCCAGCGAGATCCGCAAATACATCGAGAGCATCGGCTGATATGTACGATATTTTAGTGATCGGCGCAGGCGCGGCGGGCATGACCTCCGCGCTGTACGCGCTTCGGAACGGAAAGAGCGTGTTGGTCTTGGAGGGAGACAGCCTGGGCGGACAGATCGCCACGTCGCCGCGGCTGGAAAATTACCCTTCCGTCAAGGCGATCAGCGGCGAGGCGTTTGCAGACAACCTCTTTGAGCAGATCACCGATCTTGGCGCGGAGGTGGAGATCGAGCGCGCGATCGGCATTGAAAAGCATGCCGAAGGCAACTTCACCGTCAAGACGGAATACAACGAATACGCCGCAAAGTGCGTGATCATCGCCGCGGGCGTCAAGCACAAACATCTCAGAACAAAGCACGATCGCGAAGATCTCGTCGGCAAGGGCGTCTACTATTGCGCCGTTTGCGACGGGCCCTTCTACAAGGGCAAGGAGGTCGCCGTCATCGGCGACGCCAATTCCGCCCTGCAATACGCGTTGCTCCTCTCGGGATACTGCAAAAAGGTGTATATGTACACCCTCTTCGATAAATTTTTCGGGGATGCCAACCTGGTCAAGGCGCTGCGCACAAAAGACAACGTCGAGGTGCGCCCCAACACGAACGTCGTGGATTTTCTCGGCGAGGGAGAGCTTTCCGCCATCGAATATACCGATAAAGAGGGCAATCTCTGTCGGCAGGAGATCCCCGCGGTATTCGTGGCGATCGGACAGGTGCCGGACAACGCCGCCTTTGCAAACGTCGTCGACCTCGACAAAGACGGCTACATCCTCGCCGACGAGAGCTGTAAAACCCGAACGAGCGGCGTTTTCGTCGCGGGCGACTGCCGCACCAAGGCGGTGCGCCAAGTCTCCACGGCGGTGGGCGACGGCGCCGTTGCGGCAACCAACGCTTCCCTCTATCTGGAAAGCCTGTAAGGACTTGCAAATCAAAAAATACGAGCCCGCCCTTTCGCACGAAAGGGCGGGCTCGCTCGTAAAAAAAGATTCGCTCGTAAAACTGATCGCGGCTGTCATTCCTCGTCGGAGAGCCGCTCGGAAAAATTATTTTCGGCGGTCATTCCTCGCCGCGGATGAGAACGGCGGGAATAAAGGGGCGCACGAGCTCCTTAAACGCCTGCATCTGCGCATCCGAACAGGGGTTCAGGTTGCGGCGCAATACCGAATCGCTGTCGCGGAAGGTCTGCAAAAAGTAGCGTTTCGCGCCGCGAAGCCATTGCCCGATGCGCACAAAATCCTCGCCCTTGTGCAGTTCTTTCACCACCGTCGTGCGAAATTCATACGCCACGCTGCCCGTCAGCAAAAAGGCGGCGCTTTCCGCTATGGCGTCCATATTCACCTTTACGCCCGCCGTCTTTTCGTAGTTTTGCGGCGAGTTTTTTATGTCCATCGCCACAAAATCGACCAGCTTTTCCGCGCACAGCGCCTTCAGCCGATCGGGGAATGCTCCGTTCGTATCCAGCTTTACCGAGTAGCCGAGCGACTTGATCGCGCGCAGCAGCGCGGGCGTATCCGTTTGCAGCAGCGGCTCTCCGCCCGAAACGCACACCCCGTCCAATATGCCCTTCCTCTTCTGCAGAAAGGAAAGCAACTCCTCTTGGGTCACGTCGCCTTCGCCGCCTTCCAAAATTTCGCCGTTCTGGCAAAACGGACAGCGAAAATTACACCCCCGCAAAAATACCGTACAGGCAACTTTTCCGGGATAATCCAACAGAGTCGTCTTTTGCAAACCCGCTATCGTCATGACTGTTCTCCTCGTTTTTGTCTGTCGGGCGAAAAACGCACATCCGCGTTTACACCCGATACAGTATGCGCCGCTCAAACGCGCTTGCCCTCGCTTCTTCCCGCGGCAAAGCGCCTTCCTGTGCGGCAATTTCTTCGTTTGTATGGCAAAATCCTTCGCCCGCGCGGCAACTTCCTTTGCCTGTGCGGCAAACTAGCTTTCCCGCGGAGCGCGTTTTTAAGCGCGCTCCGCGCAAAGAGGGCAACGTCTTTCGCCCGTGCGGCAATCCCCTCGCTCTTACGGCAACTTTCTTCGCCCGGCGCTCGGCGCAAAACGCGCTGAGCGCCGGCGCATGCCGCTTGCAGGCTTTTCCAACAAGACAGTTCCATTATACACCATTTTTTTGAAAAAGCAAACGATTGAAGAACAGGCGGCTGCGATGCGTCTGTGTTTTATGGCGGCGCGCAAAAACAAGGGAAGGACGCGGGAAGGCGAAGGGGAATGGCGCGCGAAAGCGAGGGGGAGCGGCGCGGGAAATGCGAAAAATGTGCGCGAAAAACGGCAAGAGGTGCGGTTTAAGGCGGCGCGGAGGGAGCGAGGAGGGCGAAAAAGCGGGGGCGAACGAAATGAAATATGAAAACGGCGAACAAAAAAAATTATCGGCAATTCACCTTTTTTTCATAGAATATTCACGCTTAAGTGGTATCATTCAAGAGAAAAGATGGTATAATAAAAAAAACCAAGGACGGAGCAAAAGCGATGAAAAAAGTCGGAAAGAAAATAGGTATAGTATTGGCGGCATTGGTGCTTGTGTTTGCGTTGATGTTGGCGGGCTGTGCGAAGGAAGCGGCGAGCGTAATATCCATTCAAAAGACAGACTCCAACGGAAAGCAGGACATTTACACCGTATATTATTCGGACGGGACGACGTCGTCGATGACGGTGACGAACGGAAACGACATCACGGTCGAGATGTTGTACGCGTATTACAAGCAAGTATACGGAGACGAGCTGACGTATGCGGAATTTTTGGAAAAGTATTTATCGGTCACGACGGACAATTCGGCGGTGATCGGGGAATGTCTGCAATCGTCGGTAAAGCTATACACGGAATTTGTCGAAACGACGACGGTGTCGTCGGGGATATTCGGCGGGATCACGTCCTCGCAGACGGCGGTCTATACGGGTTCGGGCGTGATCTACGACATGGACGAAGACTACACCTACATCATCACGAATTATCACGTGGTATACGACAACAAGGCGGGTGCGGCGAACGGGAACAGCCAGTTGGCGCGCAAGATCGTGTGCTACCTGTACGGGAGCGAGGGAGACCCCGCGCCGGACGGAAGGGGAATGGACGGCTACCAGGCGTACGACTACGGCGATTATGCGATCGAATGTGAGTTTGTCGGCGGGAGCGTGACCAACGACATCGCGGTGATCCGCGCCGAAACGCGCGACATTTCGCAAATCAATCCGAACGTGGCGACGGCGGAGTTTGCGAGCGAGTATCACGTAGGCGAAACGGCGATCGCGATCGGCAACCCCGAGGGCGCGGGCATCAGCGTCACCGAGGGCATCGTCAGCGTAGACAACGAATACATTTCCCTGCAGATCGATTCGACGACGCGCTCCTATCGTTCGCTGCGCATCGACACGGCGATCTACGGCGGAAGTTCGGGCGGCGGACTGTTTAATCTGCACGGTGAGCTGATCGGCATAACCAATGCGGGCAATTCCACCGACCAGAACATCAACTACGCCATTCCTCTGGAGATCGCAAAGGGAACGGCGGACAACATCCTCTACTATCACCGCGACGGCGACGATTCCACGAACGGCGTCTACAAGGTATATTTCGGCGTCGGGATCGTGGTGCAGAACAGCCGCTATATCTACGACGCTTCCAGCGGATACGGCAGGATCCAGGAGGAGATCGTCGTCAATTCCACGGAGCGCAATTCCATCGCCAAAACCATCGGGCTGGAGGTGAACGATCGCTTGACCGCCATCAACATCGGCGATAGAAAGATCACCCTCGACCGCGAGTTCGATATCTCCGACGCCGCGCTTTTGGTGCGGCCGGGCGATACCGTCTCCTTTGACGTCACGCGCGGCGGCACGGCAATGACCAGCGGCAGCTATACCGTCAAAAGTTCCGATCTTACGCTCGTTTCCTAAACAGCGCCTTTTTCCAAGCTCTCAAAGGGCGCGCGGCTCTCGCGTTTTTGGGCGCGGCGTCTTCGCTCGGGCGGCAGCGCAGGCGGTCAAAAAGGGTGAAAGCGCGGCGTGAAGCCTTTGAAAGGAAAAAAGGGCGTTTGCGGTTAAGGCAAACGCGCGTACAAAAGGAGAAGCGTACAAAAGGAGAAAAAGAAGGAAAAAAGCCGCTCGACGGCGAAAAACCCCCGCCCCGCACGTACCGTGCGGGGCGGGGGTCGCTTTTTCAACCGCAGCAAGGCGGATCCGAGCGAACGTTTCGAAAGCGTTGCGTTTGACAAAGCATCCTATTAACGGGTAGCGAGCGCGGCGAAGGAATTGCGGTTACAGGAGGGAGATGGCGAGGATGAGCTGCGCGAAGACGATCGCCACGACGGAGATCAGTTTGATCAAGATATTGATGGAGGGGCCGGAGGTATCCTTGAAGGGGTCGCCGACGGTATCGCCGATGACGGCGGCTTTGTGGGCGGGACTGCCCTTGCCGCCGAAGTTGCCGTCCTCTACGAATTTTTTAGCGTTATCCCAAGCGCCGCCGCTGTTGCTCATGAACACGGCGAGCAAGAAGCCGGTGACGGAAGAGCCGAGCAAAAGACCCATCACGCCGTTAGCGCCCAAGAAAAACCCGACGGCGAGCGGCGAGAACACGGCGATGATGGCGGGCAAGATCATTTGTTTTTGAGCGGATTTTGTGCAGATGGTCACGCAGCTTTTATAATCGGGTTCATTTTTTCCGGAGAGGATATTCGGGTCGGAGGCGAACTGTCTGCGCACTTCGAGCACGACTTGTTGGGCGCTTTTTCCGACGGCGGACATGGTGAGGGCGGAGAACAGGAAGGGCAGCATAGCGCCGATGAACACGCCGACGAGCACGACGGGGTTGGTGATCTGCAAAGCGAAGGCGAAGTCGGGGCGGAGCGTCTTGATCTGGACGTAGAAGGAAGAGAGCAGGGCGAGCGCGGTGAGCATAGCCGAGCCGATGGCGAAGCCTTTGCCGGTAGCGGCGGTGGTATTGCCGAGGGAATCGAGCGCGTCGGTGCGTTCGCGCACGGAGGCGTCCATGCCGGACATTTGCGCGATGCCGCCGGCGTTATCGGCTACGGGGCCGTAAGCGTCGGTGGAGAGGGTGATGCCGAGGGTCGAGAGCATTCCGACGGCGGCAACGCCGATGCCGAACATGCCGAAATCTCCGCCGCCGAGCGAATAGTACGCGCCCAGGACGGAAGCGGAGATGATCAGCACGGGCAGGAGGGTGGAGAGCATTCCCAGCGCCGTGCCGTTGATGATCACGGGGCCGGCGCCGCTGTTTGCGGCGGCGGCGAGTTTTTTCGTGGGGGAATAGGACGCGCTGGTAAACAGCTCGGTAAACACGCCGATGAGCACGCCGGCAGCCAATCCGATCAATACGGGCAGGATGACGCGCGCATAGCCGATCCGCCATAAAAAG
>CALVYJ010000015.1 GCA_944372075.1 uncultured Clostridia bacterium
ACGACCCTTTCAAACAATGGATAGATAATAACAACAAAAAATTTAACAGAAAGAAATAAAGAGCACGGCTTGCTTGTATGCGGTAGGCGAGTTTTGTACGGCGCTTAAGCGCCGCGCCAGTAACCTTGCCCTTTAGGGCTTTCCAAAGCCCCCACTTTAGTGGGGGATATTTACTTTGACATTTTTTGTCTGCATCCGCGTGAACTTTGTCGGGCGAAATGGGCTGCGAACACGGTCGCGGGGAAAAGGACTGAACGTTACAATTTCTCGATATTGCAAACACAGAGCAAACGTCGCCGGGTTTGGCGGGCGTTTGCGAGGGCAAGAGTGCCTTGCGGATTGGGCAAATCATTGCTTTTTTGAGCAAAAGATGCTAAAATAGAACGGCAAAGAGATTTAGAAGGCAGGAGGTTCATTCAAATGGCAGACAAGAAAAGCAAAGGACAGGAGCGCTACGACGAACTGGCCTACGAAAAGAAAAATTATTTTGAGATCGCATCCAAATCCGAGCGGAAGGAGATGTTTTCTTATGCCGAGGGGTATAAGGTTTTTCTCGACGAGGCGAAAACCGAGCGGGAGGCGTGTGAATTCGCGGTAAAAGCGGCCAAGGAAAAGGGCTTTAGCGAATTTCATTTCGGCGATGAGCTGCATGTCGGTGATAAAAAGTATTTTGTCAACCGTGGCAAAAGTGTGGTGGTGTTCCGCGTGGGATCGAAAGATATGGAAAAGTACGGTATGCGCATCATTGCTTCGCACGTCGATGCGCCGCGCATCGACATCAAGCAGAATCCGTTGTACGAAGAGGCGGGACTGTGCTTTTTCAAAACGCACTATTACGGCGGCATAAAAAAATATCAGTGGACGGCAATTCCGCTCGCCTTGCACGGCGTCGTCGTGCGCAAGGACGGGGAGAAAGTGAAGATCCGCATCGGTGAAAAGGCGAAGGATCCGGTATTCTACATAGATGACCTTCTTCCGCATTTGGGCGGCGAACAGATGTCGGCTGCGGCGAATAAGCTGATCGAAGGCGAGCAGCTTAACCTTGTGGTGGGCGGCTTGCCCTATCCCGACGACAAAGTAAGCAAAAAGATCAAATTGACCGTTTTGAATTATCTGTACGAGGAATACGGCATGCGAGAAGAGGATTTCCTCTCTGCGGAACTTTCCGCCGTTCCCGCCTATTCCGCGCGCGACGTGGGCTTTGACCGTTCGCTGATCGGCGCTTACGGGCATGACGACAGAGTATGCGCCTACCCCGCGCTGACTGCCCTTTTCGACTGCGAAACGGAACACACCGTCCTGGTGATGCTTGTCGACAAAGAGGAGATCGGCAGCGAGGGGAACACGGGTATGCAGAGCAAAATTTATGAGGATCTGATGGAGGAGATCTGCCAGGCGCAGTGCGCTTCGTTCCGCAAAGTTCGCTACGCTTCCAAATGTCTCTCTTCGGATGTGACGGCTGCATACGATCCCAATTTTGCGAGCGTTTACGAGCGAATGAATTCGGCGATGGTCTCCTGCGGCACCTGTATGAGCAAATTTACGGGCGCGCGCGGCAAGAGCGGCTCCAACGACGCAAACGCCGAGTTTGTCGGCGAAGTGCGCAGAATGTTTGACGCGGAAGGCGTCGTCTGGCAGACGGCGGAGCTTGGCAAGGTAGATGCGGGCGGCGGCGGCACGGTTGCCAAATTCCTCGCCAAACTCAACATCGATACCGTCGATCTCGGAGTTCCGGTCATTTCCATGCACGCGCCGTGGGAACTTATTTCCAAGGCAGACCTGTACAGCAATTACCGCGCATTCCTTGCGTTTCTGAAATAAATCGCCGGATCAAGGTATCGATCCGACGTAAAAGTTTTACTTGTCAACGGCAGTGCCTGTTCGAACGGCTGTACCTATACCGCGCTGAGCGATGTGGCTTCGGTTTTGCGGGCGGAAGGGATCGAAACGGAGATTTTTCAGACGGGTGCCCGTCCCGTACAGGACTGTGTTGCTTGCCGCAAGTGTGTTCAGCCGGGGAAATGCGTTTTCGACGATGCGGTGAACGAACGCGCCGAAAAAGCAAAGAAAGCGGACGCGGTTTTCGACGTGGAAGATTTTGCGGCGGGGATGATTCGGTTTGAAAACGGAGCGTGCTTGCAGATTGAATTCAGCTGGGCGAGCAACATAGAGCGAGAGAAGAATTTTGTCGAATTGCGCGGGAGCAAGTCGGGGATAACGTGGGAGAACGGGCGCGGCAAGATTTTTGGGGAAGAATACGGCGAGCTGTACGATATGGAGCTGAAGATACCGGATACGAACGGACATGCGGAAAACATACGGCATTTTTATGAAGTATTGAGCGGGAATGCGAAGCCCGATTATACGATCGAGCAGGGGATCGAGATCATCAAGATTTTGGAAGCGGTATATCGTTCGGCGGAGACGGGGAGAGAGGTGATTTTATAATGGGATACATATATCCGGGCAGGGTTTGGCTGGATACGGAAGGCAACCGAATTCATGCGCACGGCGGTTCGATTCTATGTGTGGGAAGCACCTTTTATTGGTACGGTGAAAACAAGGAAAAGACCTTGCCGCACAGCGGGATATGGCACAACGGAGTCAATTTATATTCTTCGAGCGATCTGTGCGCATGGAAGCGGGAGGGGACGATCGTATTTCCCTCGGCGAAGGAATCGGATCCGCTGCATCCGACGCGGATCATGGACAGGCCGCATATTCTCTACAACGACAGGACGAAGAAATATGTGTTGTGGGTAAAATTTGCGGGCACAAAACAGGATAAGAGCGACTGGTCCTGTCAGTTTATGGGCGTGGCGCAAGCCGACACAATACATGGGCCGTTTGAAATGGCGAAATACATTCATCCGCTGGGCATGAATTCGGGAGATTTCGACCTGGTGAAGGATGAGAATACGGGCAAGGCGTATATTTATTTTGAGCGCGTTCATTCCGAATTGATCTGCGCCGATCTGACGGACGATTATATGGATGTGACGGGAAATTATACGCGGCATTTTAACTATCAAGCTCCGCCGTTTGTGCGGGAAGCGCCTTGTTTTTTTATGCGGAAGGGAAAGAAGTATCTGCTGACGTCGGGCACTACGGGATATTTTCCGAACCCGTCCGAGGTTGCGGTCGCGGATGAATACCATGGGCCGTGGGAAGTATTGGGAGACCCGTGCGTGGGGGATACCGATAAAAATTCCTTTTGTTCGCAGTTTTCTTCGGTATTCAAGCATCCGTTCAAAAAGGATCTGTACATAGCGCTGGGGGATCGTTGGCTGACCGATTTGCCCGCCGATATGCCCAATTTTTGGGACGCCGTTACGGGAAAGGTTCCCGTCGATTACGATTTTAACGCGCATACCGAACAAAACACGTCGAAGGCGGACTATGTTTGGCTGCCCATTCAATTTGACGGGCAGGGGAAGCCGACTTTGAAGTTTACGGAGCAATGGAGCCCGGACGATTATGAATAGACGCGATTATGAATAATCGGGTATCGGATTTATAGGATCTGAAAGAAGAAAGGAGCGGAGGTATGATACACTTTACGGATAAGCAGTGGGAAAAAGTGCGCGGGAGCTATCGGAAGTGGTGGAAGAATCAGCTGCATCGTCCGATTTTGCCCTGTATATTTTGGAAGCGGGATCCGCAGCGCGCCACGTCGAAGTATCCGCTCCTTTCCTATGAAAACGTGCATGACTTTTCGATAACGCCGGAACAGATCATCGATCGGTTCGATTATGAGCTGTCCTGTTATGAATTTTACGGAGATGCGTTTCCGCTCATGTCGATGACGCAGTTCGGGCCGAGCGTAATTTCCGCTTTTTTGGGCGCAGAGCTGCATAACAGCAAGGATACGGTTTGGTTTGAAGTGCCGAAAAAGATCCCGATTTCCGAGCTGAACCTGGAATACGACGAATCCAACCTTTGGCTGAATCGGGTTTTGTCGATTTATCGGGCGGGCATGAAGCGTTGGCGGGGCGATGTCGTGATGGGCATGACGGATTTGAGCGGGGTGTTGGATATCATCGCGCCGTTTGTCGGCACGGAAGAACTGTTGTTTGCGCTGTACGACGAGCCGGAGCAGGTAAAGCGCGTGATCGCGCAAGTTCAGAAATTGTGGCTGCGGTTTTTCCGTGAGATTTTAGACATTTTGCAGGGTTCGCAGGGGTACAGCGATTGGAGCAGCATCTATCATGAAGAGCCGAGTTATATGTTGCAGTGTGATTTTTCCTATATGATCAGCCCGGAGATGTTTCAAGATTTCGTAGTCGGCGAGTTGAACGATACGGCGAGCCATATGACGAACGCATTTTATCATTTGGACGGGATCGGCGAACTGCCGCATCTGGACAGTTTGCTTTCCTGTGAACACATCAAGGGGATCCAGTGGGTACCCGGCGAGGGCGAGCCGCTGCAAAGGGACTGGTCGGAGGTGTTTTCGCGCATCTCCGAAGCTGGCAAGAAGATCCAGGCGTATTACAATCTGGACTTCCACTTGGACGAGATCCTGAAAGTCATCGAGCGTGCGGACGATCTGGTCAAGATGCAGTTTTCTTATCCGTATCAAGATCGAGACGCGATCAAAAGACGGATGCGGGAGCAGTACGGCGTAGACGAGTGAGCGGAAGGATCTCGGGTCTGCGGCGGGCGGCGATAGGGTACGGATAATCTTGGAGAGGGCATATGGTTTTTTTGGCGTTGGATCAGGGAAGGACAAAGACGGAGATCGTTTTGCTGAACGAATTTGGTGAAATTCTGTCGAAGGCGGACGATCGGGATTATCGCAAGCCGGACGATGATTTTACGGAAAAGCAATATACGTATATCGAATTTACGGCAAAACGTGCCATGGAACTTGCGCATGCGGAGTCGATAGACGCCGTGTCGTGTGCGATCACGGATGCGGACTGGGAAGAAGAATACGGCATGATTCGGGAGAAGATCGCGCAGCTGTTTCATGTTCCGCAAGAAAAGGTCTTGATCAACAACGACTGCATCGGGGCGTTGCGCGGCGGCACGGACGAAAAGGTCTGCGCGGTGATCTGTGCGGGGACCGAATTGAATATAGCGGTCTGCGACGGAGAGTCGCAATCCGTTTACGGCTATTATCTGTGCGGCAGCGGAGGCGGCGGGGCGTCGGATCTGGGAAAAAGGGCGTTCGGGGCGATCGTCGATGCGGAAAGCGGGATCGCGCCGCCGACGGAGCTGAAAGGGGCGGTGCTGAAAAAATACGGCTATACGGAGTTCGAGCCGTTGCTGCACGATTACACCAAATCTTTGCGGCAAATTGTCTTTAAGGAGCTGTGTCCGCTGTTGATGCACGCGGCAAAAGCGGGGGATCGCGCGGCGAAAAAGATCGTAAAAGATCGGGCGAAGTGCTGGGCGGCGTTTGTCAAGGCGGGCAAGAGGCGGCAAAAAATAAAGGGAAAGATGACGCTGGTATTGAGCGGCGGCGTCTTCAAGGGAGACGGTTCGGTCTTGGAACGGGAGATTCGGAAGCAATTTCGTTTCGGAAACGTTGCGGTCGTCGCGGCGAAATACGAACCGGTCGTCGGGGCGGCGGCGTTGCTGTTGGAGAAATACGGCGAAGGATCTTCGTGCGCGGCGTTAAAGGTCAACGCCGAAAGATGCGGGTTGACGCGTTAGTTTGCCGCATTTCGAGCGGGTTTCATGCGGCAAAACGACTTAATATTATAACGGAAGAAACGGATGCGTGCAGTGCATCTGTTTTTTGTGCGGCGAGCTGACGAAGGAAAGGAGAGGGCGGCAAAAGGCGGGAGCGGAAAAATATTTCGTAAAAACTTCAAAAGAGCCTTGCGTTTTTTGTCGAAGAATGCTATAATAAACCGATCTGTTTTCAAGCATATTGAGAACGTAAAAAAATTAGGAAGGGGTTTTTACCTATGAAGTTGGTTTACGGTGTAAAAGACAGACCCAAAGCAGGGCAGTTGATCCTGTTTGCGCTGCAACAGTTGCTCGCCATTCTGGCGGCGACGATCGCTGTGCCGATGATCATCGGGAACGGGATGTCCGTTTCAGCCGCGCTGTTCGGAGCGGGCGCCGGTACGATCGTCTATTTGCTCTTCACGAAATTCAAGAGTCCGGTGTTTCTCGGCAGCTCGTTTGCGTTTATCGGATCAATGGCGGCTGCGTTTGCGGGCGGCGTATCTGCATCGCTCGGCTATCTGGGCCTGATCATCGGCGCATGTTTTGCGGGGCTTGTGTATGTGGTCATCGCTATCGTCATCAAGCTGGTCGGCGTAAAGTGGATCGATAAACTGATGCCTGCGGTCGTGATCGGCCCGACGGTTGCGATCATCGGACTGTCGCTTTCGGGCAATTCGATCGCGGACGCCGTAAGCACTTCGTTTAACAGCGATGCGAGCGCGTATATCATGGACGCAAATTCGATGTTGTGTCTGCTCTGCGCGTTGGTGACGTTCATTGTAACGATCGTCTGTTCCGTATACGGGAAAAAGTTTCTGCGCATGATCCCGTTCATTATCGGCATTTTATCGGGGTATGTTTTGGCGGCGATCTTCACGGCGATCGGGACGGCATGCGACGTAAACGCGCTCAAGATCATCGATTTTTCTCTTTTCAAATCGATGGAATGGTCTCCGGATTTTACCTGCCTGCAGATATTCAAAGGCAGCCTGACTCCCGCCGAAGACAGCACGATCGGCGCGTATATCGGTACGATCGCGGTGGCGTATATTCCCGTAGCGTTCGTCGTGTTTGCGGAGCATCTTGCCGATCATAAAAATATTTCCTCGATCATCGAGAGCGATCTTTTGACCGATCCGGGTCTGTCTCGGACGCTTTTGGGCGACGGTGTCGGCTCGATCGCGGGCGCGTTCTTTGGCGGCTGCCCGAACACGACGTACGGCGAGTCGGTCGGCTGTGTGGCGATTTCCGGGAACGCTTCGGTTGTGACGACCTTTGCCACGGCGATTTTGGCGATTTTGTGTTCCTTTATCGGCGTCTTTACGACCTTTCTCGATACCATTCCGGGCTGCGTAATGGGCGGCGTGTGCATCGCGCTGTACGGATTTATCGCCGTCAGCGGTCTGAAAATGCTGCAAAAGGTAGACCTGAACGACAACGGAAATTTGTTTACCGTATCGGTAGTGCTGATCGCGGGCGTCGGCGGAATGGCGCTCAAGTTCGGGGCGGTTACCATAACGGCGATCGCATGCGCGTTGATTTTGGGAATTATCACCAATTTGATCGTAAATGTGGGGAAAAATAAAAAGGAAAAGCAATGTGCGCAGGAAGCGTGCGCGGAAGCGACGACGGACGTTGCGAGCGAAGCGGCGAACGAGGCAAGCGAAGGGGAGAGCGCGCAGAGCGAATAAGGGGAGAGAAAGAGCAATGAAAGAATACGAAAACGTATTTATCTACGATCATCCGCTGATCAAGCATAAAATTTCGATCTTGCGCGACAAAAAGACGGGCATGAAAGAGTTTCGCGAACTGGTAGAAGAGATCACGCAGATCATGACGTATGTGAGCATGGGCGACGTGAAGCTCGTTCCGGTCGAGGTGGAGACGCCGCTGGAAAAGACGGTACAATATCGCGTTCCGGAGGAGAGCGTGGCGATCGTGCCGATCCTCCGCGCGGGGTTGGGAATGGTCAACGGCGTGCATCGCGTATTTCCGACGGCGCGCGTGGGGCATATCGGAATGTACCGCAACGAAGAGACGCTCGAACCGCAGGAATACTATTGCAAGCTGCCGGAAGGGATCGAGGACAAGACGGTGTTTCTCGTCGATCCGATGTTGGCGACGGGCGGATCCGCCTGCGACGCGTTGGCGGCGCTCAAGAAGCGCGGCTGCAAGAACATCAAGCTGATGTCGATCATCGCTGCGCCGGAGGGGATCGAGCGCGTCGTGCGCGAACATCCGGACGTGCGCATCTATGTTTCGACGCTCGATCGCGAACTGAACGAGAACGGATATATTCTTCCCGGTTTGGGAGATGCGGGCGATCGTCTTTTCGGAACAAAGTGACGAATAGGGCAGCGTCGGGTCGTGCTCATACGAGGTCGGCGTCTGCAGAGCTCCCGTTAAAACGGAAAATCTTTGTTTGATTAAAATTGTCTGTTTCGAATAAAAAGCGGCGGTAAAGGTTGATACGTTTACCGCCGCTTTTTATTTTGTTTCGTAAGGATCTTTGTTTTGTAAAGGGTTGAATCTGGCAAGAATCAATCAACTATTCGGCGGAGCCTTTTGACGCTAAAAAGCTGCGAAATTCTGAAGGAGAGATTCCGTTCTTTTTTTTGAAGAGTCTGGAAAAGTAGAGTTCATCGCTGAAGTTTAGCTGAAAGGCGATTTCTTTTATGGAAAGCCGTTCATCCTGCATCAAGTGCATGGCGTGCTGCAATTTTTTTTCGATGATATATTGCAGAGGGGATCGGCCGATGATTTTGGAGAAGCAATTTGAGAAATAGACCTCGTTGAGGTTAGCCATGGAGGCCAGCTGTTTGACGGTAATTTTTTTTTCGATATTGGTATCGATGTAATGGATGATATCAAAAAAGCGAAAGACGTTTTGGTTATCGAAAGAGGGATCCAATTTTTCGACAAATCTTGACAAAAGGATCTGCATATAGCCGTTTAGGAAGAGTTGTGAAGCGGTAGACAGTTTAGGTTTATTATAGACGTCGATGATTGTTTTGAAAATCTCTTTATCTTCCGGGCGAGACGGCACGCCTTTGCAAAAGACGGGGAAAGCATTCAAGAGTGTATTTCCTACGGCGTTGGGGATGAAGTGGATGTAGTAATGGCTCAGCGCCTGGGTATTGGAAGCGGTGACGACGGAGTTTTGCGGAATGTAATAGAGATTTCCCGGTTCCAGCTCCAAAGTGGCGGAACGCAGCGTCATCAAAGCTTTTCCGCTTTCGATGTAATAAATGCGGTGATGTTTCCAAACATAAACGATGTTTTTCCAAAAAGTTCCCACGCAGGCAAAATTGGCTTCTTGCAGATAGAATCCGACGCTGCGTATAAGTTCCGATAATTCATCCATTGTTTTTCTGCTCCGTTTTTTTTCGAGTATATCATAAATTGAATAAAAAGTAAAATAAGATTGAGGTTAAAATGTGTTTTGTCCATGATTTTCTAAAATTTGTATATTCCATTTCTGTAATTCAAACACTATACTAAAAATGAAAAGAATAAGCGAGAACATGGAGGAGCGAAGTGAAAAAAGCACTGATGATGTTTATGGCAAGTTTGATCGTACTCGCGGCGCTGGGGACTGTTTCCGGTTGCGGCGAGAAAGAAAAGGAGAAAGACATGACGGCGTATCCGTTTTACGAAGAGGATCCGGCGTATACGTTTTCGGTAAGCGAGGAGCGGCAGTACGATGAAAGTACGAAGCAATACCGATGGGCGGACGGACTGTGCAGCATGCTGCATCCGTTCTGGCAGGGGAACGTAGTGTATAACGAGACGGTGATGCTGGTAGACGACGGCGGCGTGATATCCGGGAAATTGATGTACGAGCCTACGAAAATATTGTCCGTGCGGGATTATGCCTGGGAGAAGGAATACGAAGAGGGGAAGGATTATACGGTCGAAGGAAATACGATCGTGCGCACGGCGGAGTCGGACATCCCGTATTTGGCGGCGGAAAATTTCAGGGGAGAAAATCTGCCGGAAGGGTATCGGTTGGTGCAGAGCATAGCGAACGTAGAGACGGACGTAGTGCTGATGGGCGCGACGATATACACGGAAGGGAGTTTGATATACGGGCATCAGGTATCGGTCAGTTACGTGTACGATTGTACGCGAGAGGATACGGGAGCGTTTGCGCAATACGATGCGGGCATGGCGCCGCAATTTCAGGCGAAATTTGCGGAGGGGAAGGATCTGAAGCTGGGGATCATAGGCGATTCGGTGGCGGAAGGTTGTTCTTCGTCGTCGAAATTCAATCGAGAGCCCTATCTGCCGAATTTTATCGACATGACGGCGCTGTACATGAACGCGCTGTATGCGCGCGACGGAAAGGGCGGGGCGATAACGGTCGAGAACTATGCGAAAGGCGGAATGACGTCGGAATGGGGAGCGGCGCAGGAGCAGATCAACCGAATCATAGCGGGAGCGCCGGACGTATTGTTTGTTCATTTCGGGATCAACGACAACGGTTCGGATTTTTCGAAGGGAACGTATCATGACAACATTGAGTCGCTGGTTTTGAAGGTGCGGGAGGCGTTGCCGAGCTGTGAAGTTGTTTTGATCAAGGCGTTTACGCCTGAGCCGATGACATACAACGACAGTTTATTTGAGGGATATTGGAAGGGTTTGGATTCGATAGCGGAAATGGAAGGGGTATACGTATTGGATTTGTATACGCCGAGTCTTACGATGTTGCAGACGAAGAAATACATGGACGTAACCGGAAACGGGATCAATCATTTGAACGATTTTACGGCGCGCGTATATGTAATGAATATTTTGGTTTCGATGGTATTGAACAACGGTTAAAGGGACAAGACGAATCGAAATAGGAGGTTTTATGATGAAAAAGATTTTTTCCCTGATATTGATGCTGGTGTTTCTTTGCACGGCGGCTGTAGGGTGTGCGCCGCGCAGAACGCCGGGCGGAACGACGGTAGATCCGGAGGATGTAGATCTGAATATTGACAAGAACATAACGGAGGAGATCAGCATACTGATACCGAGCGGCAACGCCAATGAAAAGACGATGATCGATGCGTTGGTAGAGAGTTTTAACGAAATTTATCCGAACGTGACGTTCAAATATTCCTATGTAGCGGTCAACTCCTATGAAAATACGATTCGAAACTTATTCCGTACGGGGTCTTTGGACGACATCGTCTGGACGAATTCGCCGGACTTATATTATTTGGCGGACAAGGAGATCGCGGTCAACTTAAATCCGTTTATCGAGGCTTCGGAAAAGGCGGGCGTCTTTACGGTTGAAACGGATTTTTACAAGGAATTTTTTGACGTGGCGTCGGTAAACGGCGGAACGTATGCGATCCCGCGCAGTGCCGACAGCGTCGTAACGTTTGTCAATAAGGACATACTTGCCAAAGCGGGGGTAGATTTGGACGAGGCGACGACCGTTGTAAAAGACGGCTGGTCGTGGGATGATTTCTTATCCGTCTGCGCGAAGGTGCGCACCTATCTGGATCAAAACGGGATGTCCAACTTTTATGTATGCGATGCGAATCTTACGGCGTGGCTGTCCACGAATTATCCGATCTTACGTTCGTACGGTGCCGACATGCTGGATGCCGAAGGCAAGTGTGCGATCGATAGCCAGCAGACGCGCGATTGTCTGAATATGATTCGGGAAATGGTAGAGAAGCGGTACATAGTCGATACGTCAAAAGAATCGGCAAGCTCGTTTGAAACGGGTACGAGCGCCTTTTTGTTCCAGTCGGCGTCGATCTCGCTGTATGCGAACAGACCTGCATTAAAGAACAAGATCGACCTCGTTTCCTTCCCTCTGATTCAAGTGGCGCAATCCCCGAAGATCGGATCGGGTATAGCCGGATATTCGATCAACGTCAACGCAAAGAACAAGAATTTGTGCTGGGCGTTTTTGAACCATATGCTGTCGTACGACGGGCAGCAGGCGATGGGGTCGAACGGATTGAATCTGGCCTCGATCCGCAAAGATTTGTCCGACTATAAAGTGGCAAATTGGGGCAAGGGATACGAGTCGATCAATCTTGCCGCTTATTTATACGGCAGCGAATACAAGATTGCGCCGGATTATCTATCCCGCGTCGACGTGTCGTACAAGAGCGATTTGGATCGCGCGTTAAAGACGTTGTTCAACAACGCATGCAACATGTCCAAGACGGTAGAGGAAGCGATCAGCACCTGCGTCAAAGACATAAAGAATGCAATGATTTGATGATCATGGAAAAGAAATCGATACAACTGCGAAAGTTTTTCAAAACAAATTATACGGGCTGGCTGTTCAATTTGCCGTTGGGGATCGGGTTGCTGGTGTTTACGTTCATCCCCGTGATCTGTTCCTTTGTCTATTCCTTTATGTGGAAGTACGACGGATTTACCTTTGATGCGTGGAATTTCAAGAACTATATCCAGATGTTTACGGCAGATTGGGATGAAGTTTCGCGTTCATTTCTGAATACCGTGCTGTACGCGATCATATCGATCCCGCTGGGGCTGATAACGTCGTATTTTCTGGCGTTGCTGGTGAATACCGGCTTAAAAGGAGTAAAGGCGTTTCGCGTGTTGTACTATTTGCCGGTAACGATCCCTGCCGTCGTCGGGGGCTTGCTTTGGAAAGACATGTTCGGACAGACGTACGGCATCTTCAACCGCATACTGGGCGTGGTAGGGATCTCGCCTTTTCCGTTTTTTTCAAATGCCAAGACTTCGTTGTTTTCGGTATTTGTGATGAACTTATGGAGCGTCGGCGGCGGAATGATCCTGTGGCTATCGGCGTTCAAAAATATCGATAAGCAATATTACGAAGCGGTGCAGATAGAAGGCGGCGGGCGTTGGGCAGGATTTTTGCATATTACCATACCGATGAGCACGCCGATGATATTTTACAATGTGATCATGTCGACGATCGGATCGTTGCAGTACAACGGGACGTTGACGTTTGCGCCGAACGACGGGCGCGGCTGGGACGATTCGCTGTATATGTATGCGGTAAAGATCTATCAGGACGCCATCAAAAGCGGCAATATCGGGTATGGCAGTGCGTTGGCGTGGGTGTTTTTGATCGTGATCGCGCTGATTACGGTAATTTTGTTCAAGACGAGCAAATGGGTATTTTACGGGGAGGAAGCTTAACATGAGTTCCAAACGTAGAGTAAGCCCGTTGACGGTGATTTTATACGCCGTAATGGTAATATTGACGATCATATTGTTGTTTCCGTTCTTTTACATGATTTCCAAGAGTCTGATGACGTCGGAGGAGGTCATACAGCCGATACCGCAATTTTTGCCGAAGAAGCCGCAATTTGTGAACTATATCAGTTTATTTTCGACAAACGATTATCTGAAAGGGCTTTTGAACACGCTGTTGGTCGTCTGTTGGAATATGTTTTTTGTGCCGCTTTCGGCGGGCATCATAGCGTTTTCGTTTGCGAAGCTGGAATGGAAGGGTCGTCGGCTGATGTTTGCGCTGATGCTGGGGACGATGATGTTGCCGGGAGCAATAACGCAAGTTCCGCTGTATTCGCTGTATTTTGAATTCGGATGGATCGATACGCTGTGGCCGTTCATAATTCCGAATCTGTTCGGCGGAGGGGCGGTGTACATCTTTTTGCTGACGCAGTTCATGCGCGGGATACCCAAGGAGATGGACAATGCGGCAAAAATAGACGGAGCGAGCGCCCTGCGCAGGTTTTTCGCGATCACGTTTCCTTTGAGCAAAGCGATACTGGTCTATGTGATCATCAACGTATTTTTGGCATACTGGGGAGATTATTTTGGGCCTTTGATGTACATGCATCGATCGGACGCGCCCAAGACGTTTGCGCTGGTATTGTTTGAGAAATCGCTCGATGAAAACGCGGCGATGGATATGGCGAATATACGAATGGCGGGCGGTGTGTTTATGTCGATATTCCCGGCGGTGCTGTTTGCGCTGTTTCAAAAGCAGCTTATCGACGGCGTCATGGTCGGAAGCGTAAAGGGTTAGAGAGGTATCGCGATGAAAAGGTGGATAATATGGCTGATGATGGCGGCGCTGTTGCTCTCGCTGTTTAGCGGTTGCGGAAAGGAGGAGAAGCGGCGCGTGCCCGACGATCGAACGTTAAACGCGTATGAATATACGACGCTGAACGTTTCTTCAACCGATCGCGAAGGACGAACGGTACGTACGGCGGATGCGGAAGCGGAAGGAAACTATGTCGGATTGTTCTATCATATTTGGCACGGATATCATACGAACGGATATCCGGAGATATACGACATAACCAAGTTGCTGGAAGAGGATGCGGAAGCGTTTTGGGACATCAACAATAAGAGGGGAGCCGAGCGTTTTCATTACTGGGGCGAACCGTTGTACGGGTACTACTGTTCCGATGATCCGTGGGTGATCACGCGGCACATCGAACTGTTGACGATGGCCGGCGTCGATTATCTTGTCTACGATACGACGAACACGGTGGTCTATACGGCGGCGATCGAAGCGATTTTTCAGCGGCTGGACTATTTCAAGCAACAGGGTTGGGACGTGCCGAAGGTCGCATTTTACACCAATACCAATTCGATGTCTACGATAAAGCGCATCTACGAGTATTGGTATAAAGAGGGTAAATACAGGGATCTGTGGTTTTCGTTCGGGGATAAGCCGTTGATCATCGGGGCGTTGGGGCAGGACGAAGGAAATGTGATGACGCCGGAAGAGGTTCGGCGGTTAAACGAAGAATATCAGGAATTTTTTGATTTTCGCATTTCTACATGGCCCTATTTGGAATACGTAAAAGATTACGAGCGCGGTTTTCCGTGGATGGATTGGGAATATCCGCAGACGTATTTTAACGGGACGATGTCGGTATCGTTGGCGCAGCATCCGGGTGCGCGGATGAGCGAATGCGAACGCAGCAACAATGGGCGCGGGTTTGATTACGACACGTTTCGGAACGATCCGCAGAAAGCGGAACTGGGAGCGAATTACGAAGGGCAGTGGCAATCGGTGTTTAACTGGAACGCAGAGCAGACGGAGCGCAAAGTCAACAACGTCTTTTTGACCGGTTGGAACGAATGGATTGCGATCAAGAAGAACGACGGACTGACCTATTACACGGTCGACACGTTTAATGAGGAATATTCGCGCGATATCGAGATGATGGTCGGCGGGTATGAGGATAATTTCTATCTGCAGACGGTGGACTCGATCCGCGAGTTCAAATATGAGCCGGCAAAATCCTACATTGTCGAGAAAAACACGATCGATCTGGAAGACGAAACGTTTGCGGGTTGGGATGGTTGCAGGGCGCATTTCAAAGATTTTGAAGGCGACACGTTGGCGCGCGATTTTCGTGACGCGATCAACAAAGACAGATATGTAGACGTTTCCGGGCGAAACGATATAACGGACGTATATGTGACGCATGACGATCAGAATTTATATATCAAAGTGGATACCGCTGCGGCGATTACGGCGCCGGAGGGAGAAAACTGGATGAATGTTCTGATCAAGACGGACGAAGATCTGAACCGATCGTTTGCCGGTTACAAATATCTGATCAATCGCATGCCGAACGGGACAAAAACTTCGGTAGAACGTTCGAAGGGCGGCTATGATTGGGAGAGCGTTGGCGAAGCGGAGCTTCGCGTATACGGCGACACGATGTTGTTGGCGATCCCGTTGAAGTCGCTGGGGTTGACGGCGAAGGATTGTTATGTGCAGCTGAAGGTTGCGGACAACGTGCAGAATCCGAGCGACATAATGGATTATTATGTAACGGGAGACAGTGCGCCGATCGGTAGATTATCATACACATACGGGTATTAAAATGAAAAGGTTGATAGCGATACTATTGGCAGGAGTCTTGGCGATGGCGTTAGCGGGTTGCGGACAGAGAGGCAAGGATACGATACGGCGAGTCGAAGACGATCGGACGCTCACGGCGGCGGAATACACGCTGTTGAATCTCGCCGGCACCGATGCGTTGGGTCGGGAGATCACGCCCAAGAGCGAAAAGAAATCGGGAGAACGGTATGTAGGGATTTTCTATTCTCTGTGGTTGGGGCAGCATCAATATATGCAGTCTGCGATCTTCGACATCAACAAGCTGCTCTCCACGGAAGAGGGAGCCGCGGCGTTGGCGTCGTTGGAAGACAATGCAATGTCCCGCATGGGCGAATTTCATTTTTGCGGCGAGCCGCTGTTCGGGTATTACAACATGCGGGACCCGTGGGTCTTGATGCGGCACATGGAAATGCTGACCATGGCGTCCATCGACTATCTAGCGATCGACGCGACGAATGCGAGCTTCTATCCTGAGGTGTGTTACGAGCTGTTCGACGTTTTGAATGCGCTGCAGGCACAGGGATTTTCTCCTCCGAAAATAATGTTTTATACAAACAGTTATTCGGGCACGACGGTCAAAAAAATCTACAATGAATTTTTCCGAACGGAAAAATACGACAATTTATGGTTCAGTCCGAACGGGAAACCTTTGTTGGCGGGAATTACCGAGAACAACCGACAGGCGTCCGATCAAACGAAGTTTCCCGATATATATGGCGATTCGGCAACGGATTTTATACCGAAGGAAGTTCGCGATCGGTTTGATATTGTCGAATCGCAGTGGCCGAACGGGGATTTGAACGACGCATCCATTCCCTGGATGAGCTGGAATTATCCGCAGGTAGTCCATAGCGAGAGCGGGGCAATTTCGGTGTCTGTGGCGCAGCATTCTCCGTCGCGTATTCACTATTCCTATCAGGATCCGCAGTCGAGCCGGGGTTTCAATTATAAGACCGGGCAGGTGGAAGAGGATTGGCAGGCGGGCAAAAATTTCGAAAACCAATGGGAAACGGTGTTTACGAACGAAGCGAACGTGCGTAACGTATTGGTGACGGGCTGGAACGAGTGGATGGCGGTCAAGCAACCGGACGGCAACTTCTGCGATGTTTACACTTCGGAATATTCGCGCGATATAGAACCGGATAACGGCGCATACGGCGATAATTTTTACCTGCAACTGATCCGAAATCTGCGCGAATATAAATACAGCGAGGCGAAGCATTACAAGTACCAAAAAATGTCCGTCGATTTAAGTTCGGAGAGTTCGCTTACGCAATGGGACTATGTCAAGGCGCATTACCTGGACATAGCGGGCGACGCGATCTCTCGAAATTATGAGAATGCCGTAGGATCTGAAGTGTATACGGATTTTTCGAATCGAAACGATATTTCCGAAATAAAAGTGGTACACGACTCGCAAAAGATTTATTTTTACGTCAAGACAAAAGAAGCCGTTACGGAGCATGAAGCAGGGGATACGGGCTGGATGAACGTATTGCTGTCGACGAACAAATCCGAGGACGGAAAGGACTTTTGCGGGTACGATTATGTGATCAATCGAAACCCGGAAGGCGCGAAGACCTCGATCGAGCGTTCGAAAGGGGGATACGCGTGGGAGCGTGTGGGCGATGCGGAGTATCGGGTTTACGGAAACGTACTGCTCCTGGCCGTTCCGCTGCAGCTGTTGGGGTTGAGCACGGATGAATGTTCTATCCGCTTCAAGGTGACGGACAACGTGAAGGAGCCGGAAAATATTATGAGTTATTATCAATCCGGCGACAGTGCTCCGATCGGCAGGTTGAGCTATGTTTACGGCTATTAAGCGGCTGACGAGAACGGTTCTGTGTTTTGCGATGGTATTGGTGAGCGTTGTGTCGACGCAGGCGTGCGACAAAGAGCCGGAGGGCAGAAAAATGACGAATGGGCCGGTATATGACGCGGTAAATTTTCCGCGAGAACTGTGGGACGCGCCTGCGTACGAACGGGACGAGCAAAGAGACCGAAACGATGAAGTGAAGGCGATCTGGTACACGACGTATTGCAACGGAGTCGAAACGAAGGCGTTTGCTTATCTGGGGATCCCGAAGGAGGCGACGGAAAAGGATCCTGCGCCGGCGGTTTTATTGCTGCACGGAGGGGCGGGAACGGCGTATTACGAATGGGTGCAGATGTGGGTAGATCGCGGCTTTGTCGCGCTTGCACCCGATTTGGAAGGGCATGTTCCTACGCAGGACGGCAGGATGACTTCAGAGCCTTCCGTACTGTATACAAAGTCCGAATACATTTCTTTGCAGAATCAAAATTATGCAGACGCGTCGCTTCCCGTCGAGCAGACGTGGATGTATTATGCGGCGGTAACGGCGTTTTTGGGCAACAGCCTGTTGCATTCGATACCGCAGGCAGACGTGCAGAGGATCGGGGTTTGCGGCGTATCGTGGGGAGGCGTTCTGACCTCGATCATTACGGGATACGACGATCGGTTTGCCTTTTCCGTTCCCATCTATTGTTCGCTGAACATAGCGGGCAACGGCGGGTTTTTGGCGGAGTTTTACAAAGAGCATCCGGGTGCGTTGGTTTGGGATGACGATCGCGGTTTGACGAAAGTGACCACACCCATTCTCTTTTACACGGCGAACACGGATTCGGTCAACGCCTGCTCCGTATTGAGCGTATCGAAGACGTACGAGCGCTGTCAAAACGCGAGGCTGCTTATAATGGACGGATTTCTGCACAGTCAATACTACGCAGCCAACGCCATAGAGCCGTACCTGTTTGCCGAGAGCATTGTCGGGCGCGGGCGGGCGTTTGCGAAAGCGGTACGGCAGCCGAGCGCGGCCGATGCGACCTTTGTCTACGACGGAGACGCTGCGCAGGAGGCGCGGATCTGGTATACGGCGGATGACGTTGCGGTTACGGCGGCGAGCTGGTCATCGCAGCGGTTGGAGGCAAACGGCAGGCAAATATCCTGCGTGCTGCCGAGCGACGCGCGCTACTTTTACATTGCCGTAGACGACGGCGGCGGCGGGATCACGTCTGCGGTTGCAGATGCCGCGGGCTGAACGCAAGCCGAAAAAAATCGGGAAAACCGCATGAATGCGGAAAGATAAAAAGGAGAAGGAAGATGAAAAAGATTTTAGTGGCATTGTTTACGCTGATATGTGCGATGAGCCTGTTCGGTTCGGTAGCGGTAATGGCGGATGCAGCAACGGTAGAACTGGTACCCACACAGGTGGATTACAATTCCGATTGGGATGCGTACATGGTTAATTTTAACGGTACGACGCAAAATCCAAATGAAAACAATGTGCTGCAAAACAACGAGTATGCGATGGGGAAGATCCGCTACATATTGGCGGACGGTACGGAATGTGTCGTGACGAACATCTATACGTTTGGCACCAATCTGGGAGCGTTTATCACGCGAGACGGATCCAATCGGATCGGCGTACCGCAGAAGGGCGATATTCTGATCGTATCGAAGGATTGCGGTCTGTTGGAAAACGAGCGTACCGCCAAAGAGTACAAATTTGTGTTCGACGGATCCCGTTTCCAGTTGGAAATAGAGTTGCCGTCGGAGGATGAATGCAGTGCGCTTTCGATTGAAGCGGCGTATCACAATCCGGCATGGGCGGTGCCGGGCGGGCAGGCGTTGCAGGTCAGCTTCGGGTCGTCTACGGCAGGGTTGGGCACGTATGCTTCGGCGATCACGGGAACGCAGTACATCGAATATATCGATACGTTTGGACAAAAACAGCCGATTGCGGACTTTATCAGCGTCGGTGAGGGAAACATGATTCTGCGGATCGGTACGGATCTGCAAAACCTGATCGACAAAATCCGTGTGGGCGACAAAGTTACGTTCCGGAAAGGTTTGCGTCTGAATGCGAACGAAATGCTCAAAGAGGACGTTACGTATGTGGTTGCGCAGGTGGGCAGCACGGACGCAACGGCGCTGCAGCCGTTCGTATCCGACCCCACTTCGTTTGAGTTGACTTATACGGGAGAAGGCGTATTCTCGGTTGGGACGACCTATGCGATCGAATGGACGTTAGAGCCGCAGGGCGCGTATGCTACGCCGCGTTTCGAGAGCAAGAATCCGGATATTGCTACGGTAGACGATACCGGTCTGGTAACATTTGTAAAGGAAGGGAAGGCTTCGATCGAAGTAGTCGTTGCCGGAAAGCTGGTAAAGACGGCGGAATTCAACGTTACGGAGGCCGTAGACGTCGATACCGTAGAGCACACGATGTATCGGGTCTGGGTACAGAAGGGTTCGCAGATAACCTATCCGAACGATTGGAAATTCAACGTTGTCTATAAAAACGGATCCAAAGGGCCCGTATTCGATTTGAAAGAGGGCGAAAATTTGACAGTCGACACCTCGGCTCTGAACACGAACGAGGAAGGCGAATATGATTTGCCTGCAAAGATCACATACGACGGCGTCGGATACGACGTGCAGGTGCAGGTCACCGTTTACCAGCCGATGGATTTGATCGTGAAGGAGCTGGCGATTGTAGACTGGTACAGTTTTGCGACGTTTGTTCAGTATCCCGATTCATCGATGAACAACGGGAACATCACCAACGGCACGGAACGCAATCTGCAAAACGTGCTGGATAAAGTGGAGTATGTCAGGGCGAACGGCGAAAAGATCGAGCTGGGTTATTATTTCCTGGCGGGCGGCAACCTCTGCCTGATGCCCCGGTTCAGCGATTCGAATATTACGATCGATAACTATAATAAGGCGCCGTATTATCAAGAGGGCGATGTGATCACGCTGAAAGCCGGGTTGTCGTTCTATCGTTGGACGGGCGAGCTGGCTCCGACGGCATCCGATGCGAACGCGCTGAAAGAGGGAACGGGAATGTGCATCGTGGAAGCGGTGTGCAAAGAGGATATGGCATACCGGTTCGACGGAAACATCTGGGGCTTTTTCAAAGAGTACACCGATCTGACCGTAAAGCAGACGGAGATCTCGATGCAGTTCGGCGAGAAGAAAGATGCGGGAGCGGAGCGCGTTCCGTCGAATGCGACGTCGGGGACGATCACGTATGCGGTTGCCGACGAATCGGTGGTAAAAGTGAATTCGCGCGGTTCGATCGAAGCGATCGGCATCGGAACGACGACGATCACGGTCAAATTAAGCGGCGGCGCGGCGGGAGAGGTCGTCAAGACGATCACGGTTACCGTAACGGACGGAATAAAGGGGATCAAGATCACGCCGGAGAAAATAACGGTCAAGACGCAGGAAGAGATTTTGAAAAAGCTTTCGGCAGTAACGGTATGGGCAAGCGGTAAAGAGGGTACGAGCGTCGATTTGAGCAATGCAAAGATCGTAGGCTTTGATCCGAACAACACGACGGACGAGCAGACCGTGACGGTGACGGTGACGGTCGACGGAGCAGAGTTGTCCGGCACGGTCATTGTGAAGGTGAACGGCGGCGGATGCAAGGGAAGTATCGGCGCGGTATCCGGGGCGGCGTTTGTATTGATAACGGCGCTGGCGTGCGTCATGATTTGTAAGAAAAAAGCGTAAATGAAGAGCGATGCCGACCGCGCCGTCGTTGTGCGGTCGGCAAGCAAAAATTGGGAATTATGAAAAATTTGATTGTTTTGACAGAATATCAGGCGACCCCGATCGGGTTGCAGACAACAAATCCGACTTTTTCTTGGAGATATGCGGTCGATCCGGGAAAACAATTCAGCTATCGTGTCGGTGTGTCTTCAACAAGGCAAAACGCGGAGACAGGCAAGTACGATCTTTGGGACTCGCAGGAGCGGGAAGGATGCGAGTGTTTCGGTATAGAATATGCGGGGGAGCCGTTGCGTTCGCGGCAGAGGTGTTATGTCCGCGTAGAGACAAATTGTGAAAACGGGCGAAACATTTCGGAAATTTCGTCATTTGAGATCGGCTTGCTGCAAAAGTCGGATTGGAAAGGCAAATGGATATCCGTCCCCTCTAATTTTCAAGGTCAAACACTGTTCGCCAGAAAGCAATTTTTCCTCGAAAAAGAGATTCGCGTTGCGCGCGCGTACGTTTGTGGAGTCGGCTACTACGAAGTATATCTGAACGGCAAGAAAGTGGGCGACGCATGTTTGCATCCGGGGGTCACGGCATACGACAAGCGCGTGCTGTACAGCACATACGATCTGATGCAATATTTGCAGGCGGGCAACAACGTGATCGGCGTAGAGCTTGGCTACGGCTGGTACGGCAGTCGAAAACTGCTCGTGCAGGTGTATGTCGAATATGCGGACGGAAGCGTATACGAAGATCATACTGCCAACGGATTCGGCTGGTGGATGAGCGGCGGAGCGGTGACGGACAACAGTATTTACGGCGGCGAAGTATACGATGCTCGAAAAGAGGCGCAGATCCCGATAAATTGGGCGACTGCCGACTACGAACCTACGTGGGCAAACGGGTGGATGTATCCGTTGCTTGTATCGGCGCCGGGCGGAGAACTGCAGGCGCACACCTGCAACGAGATCAAGGTTTGCGCTACGTTCAAGCCGGTATCCGTAGCCAAGAGAAAGGGCGCTTTGGTGTACGACGTCGGGCAAAATCTTGCCGGGTGGGCGAGGATCCGCGTGCGCGGGGAGCGAGGTGCGCGAATCACCTTAAAATTTGCAGAAGGACTGAAAGAGGACGGAACTGTCAATCAGTTAAATTTGCGCAGCGCGCGTTGCAGTGACGCATACGTTCTCCGCGGCGAAGGAGAAGAGGAATGGGCGCCTCGCTTTACATACCATGGGTTCCAGTACGTTCAGGCAGAGATCGAAGGAAAAGCGGAAATTTTGAGCCTGGTTGCGGAACATGTGCATACCGATGTACCGCTTGCCGGCAGTTTAGAGACAAGCGATGCGGCATTAAACCGCCTGCATCGGAACGCGGTCATGACCGAATTGAACAATTTGCATTCGATCATGACGGATTGTCCGCAGCGCGACGAGCGGTTCGGCTGGCTGAACGATTTGGGTTCGAGGCTGTATCAGACGGTGTATAACTGCAGGATGGAGCGGTTTTTCCCGAAATTTGCGCAGGATATAACGGACACAATGGATGAAAACGGCGGAATTGCCGATACCGTGCCGTATTTTACGGGCGGAAGGCCTGCCGATCCCGTCTGCATTGCATATCTGATGCTGGGACTGTACTCGTATCGATATTACGGAGATCGTTCCGTCATAGAAAAGCAATACGAAGGCATGAAGAGGTGGGTAAATTATTTGCTGTCTTGCAGCGAAAATTATCGCATGAATTATTATTATTATGCCGATTGGGTACCGCCCGCATGTTTTACGGACGTTTCGACCGATCCGTATTTCGTTTCGTCGGCATATTTGAACTGGCATTTGAAAATGATGTCGCAAATTGCCGAAATTGCGGGCAATGCCGCAGATGCGTCGCATTATCGGATGTTGCAGGAAGAATCGTCTCTGGCGTTGCATAAAACATATTTCGATCCGAAAAAGATGTGTTATGCGAGCGGCACGCAGGCGGAAAACAGTCTCGCGCTGTCTTTAGGGATCTGTCCTGCACAATTTGCGGATGCCGTTGCGCGCAATATTTATGAAGATGCCGTTCGGCACGGACATCATTGCACGTGCGGGAACATCGGGTATCGCCATTTCTTTTACGTGATGTCCGATCACGGATATTCGGACGAAGTTTTGCGCATCTTAAAAAATCCCGAGTATCCGGGTTGGGGATATATGTTGAAAAACGGCGCGACGACGGTATGGGAGCGTTGGGAGGCGGAAATGCAGAACGAAATGCATTCCTTCGATCATCCGATGTTCGGCAGCTACGACGCTTGGATGTACCGCTATGTGGGCGGCATCGATATTTGCGAAGACGCCGTCGCATGCGATAAAATCGCGATCGATCCCAAATTTCCGAGCGATCTGCAGCATGCAAAGGTGACCTTTGCCACGGTTCGCGGCACGATCTCCGTTTCATGGAAGCGCGCGGAGCATGGGATCGAGATGCAGTTGGTGATCCCTCCGACGACCGAAGCGCGCGTCATGTTCCGAGGAGTGATCGACGGGGCAACCGTTTTGCCCGGCAGTATTTTGAAGAGCGGCACCTACGTAATCCGAGAGATCTGCGCGCAAGAAAACATTGCGGCAGTATCGTGTTGTTGAGTTCGTCGGCGGACGCACACCGCCCGTCCGATATGTTCGACGGGGGTTGATACGCACGGGGCGGGCATT
>CALVYJ010000016.1 GCA_944372075.1 uncultured Clostridia bacterium
ATAATATCGAAACCTTTTTCGACGAGGAAAGCCGAGAACTGCCAAAGTTTCTCGAACATACCGTAAGAGTCCATAATAACGGAAATATTCTTTTCGGGGTGATAAGCGGTAATGCGGTAGTAGTTTGCCATAGTTTTAATCTCCTTTGCGGTTAAGCCGCTAATTGTTTTATCTTTCTGTTTGCGTAAGGCAGCCACTTTTTATGGACGAAGTTTATAACTTCTTCTGTGGGCTTCGAATCGTGGTCGCCGTAACACTGTAAAATGCGTTTTTGTGCCGGCGAATACTCAATCGTAACGAACGGAACGTCGGGTTGCTCTTTGGTGCGGATAAAGAATATAAGCGATTCTTCTCTCGCAAATTTTTGATCGTAACCCATACGTCCTACGCAATGGTGAAGCAGTTCGCCTTCGTGAATGAGATCCGACGGCTTTTGTGCGATAATCGCTATATAGACCGACTTTTTATCGTATTCAAGCCCTAAATACTTGCTTGCTACGGCGGCAAATCTGTCGTAAAGGGCTTTACGTTCCTGCTCGTCTTTCAATGCTTTTGCGGTGTTGTATTCGTCTATACGAATATCGTGCCAACGTTTGAAATCGTGGGGAAAGCGGTTCTTGTTTTCCGTCATATCCAAGCCGAGATAATTGCAGGCGCGCAAGTAATCCCGATACGAATACGGGTTCGTGTTCTGACTGCGGATATACAAAACAAACTTTTCAAGGTCGTTTTTGAAGAATGTTCGTAGCTCTTTGAGTTCGGCTTCTTTGGATAACTGCATACGGTATTTTTTATACGCTTGCAAGTCGGCAACCGTATGTTGTTTTTGGCATAGAAAAAGCCGAGCGATTGTTTTCGCCCGGCTGTTGTCGTAAGTATTCATAATTCTATTCTGATACCGAAATAATCGTCAGAAAAGAATAATACGAACCCCGAATTTGTCTCGGTGTTCGTATTATTTCCTTTTGGCGGAAGGTGAGGGATTCGAACCCCCGGACCCTTGCAGGTCTTCAGTTTTCAAGACTGACGCCATCGACCACTCTGCCAACCTTCCAAAATACAATTATATAAGATATAGCACTGATAATGAAAGAAAAATTACGAACATTATTTTACCAAATTCAACAGGAATATGTCAACCGTTTCGAGCGGTACAAAGCGGCAATTTTCTTGACAAGCAGATTTCAGACGCGGTATAATAATTTTTAATAAACAGGAAAACCGAAAAAGGAAAAAGCATCGGGCTTTTGAGGCAGAAAAAAGGATCGGAGGGATACGGTATGAAGATATTGATCGTCGGACTGGGTTTAATTGGAGGGAGTGCGGCAAAGGCGTTGCGGCGTGCAGGATATGCAGTTGACGGCTGGGACAGACCTTCGGTCGAAGAGGCGGCCGCAGAAGTCGACGCGATAAGCGGGATCAGTCACGATGCCGCTCAATACGACGTGGTGATGGTAGCTTTGCCTCCCGATGCCGCCATGCAATTTATAGACGAAACGTCTTTTCAAGCCGATTCGATTGTGACGGATTTTTGTGGGGTTAAGTCCTGTATCGAGCAAAAAGTCGGGGAGCGTTGTCGAAATTTTCGATATGTAGGTTGTCATCCGATGGCCGGGCGAGAGGTATCCGGCTTTCAAAATTCGCAAGAAAACTTGTTCGACGGTGCGAGCATGATTTTCGCGGAAAACGAAAAGACTGATCCGTGCGCGGTAGAAATTCTGACAAAGTTATACAGACAGATGGGGTTTACGACTTTTCGGCATTGCACGGCGAAAGAGCATGATAGCAAGATCGCATACACGTCGCAGCTGGCGCACATTGTGAGCAACGCATATGTGAAGAGTCCGTCGGCGAACGGCTTTTCGGGTTTTACCGGCGGAAGTTTTCAGGACATGACGCGCATAGCAGGCGTAGACGAAGAGATTTGGACGCGGCTGTATATGCACAACTTGGAGCAAATTCGGGAGGAATTGGAGCGTCTGATCGAAAATTTGCAGGCATATCAGAGGGCGTTGGAGACAGAGGACGAACAAGCGTTAAAGGAATTATTGCGAGAAGGCCGTTTGCGAAAGGCGGAATTGGATGCGGAAAAGAAAATTTTGTAATTGGATAAATTTACAAATTTCGGTATAGTTTTTTATAAATTTACAAAAAAGATTTACAATTTGCACAAAATATTGTATAATACAGGGAAGAAAAACGATCGATTTTTCGAATGAGCGGAGAAGGGGGCATGGAAGCAAGGAACGGCTATACAATTTGTCTGCACACAGAGAGCGAAGAGGGCGTTGAGCGAATTTTAGCGACGGCGCAGAAGGGAAGAGACGGCGCATACGTATTTGAAAAGGACGGTATGCGGTTCGGCGTTATGGTGCAGGAAGGGTATGTTAGGATAGAGCGAAGAGGGGAGATCGATTATCGTCTTGAATTGAAGGCAGGCGAGCAAACGCAAACGGAGATTGCCACGCAATACGGAAGGATTGCGGCGGGTATTCGGGTGATGCGAATGGAGAGGGAATTGGCAGAAGAAGGATGCAGCGTAATTTGCGAATATGCGGTGGAATTCGGAGATTTTACGCGGCGGCATAAGATGCGATTTATTGCAAAAGTCAAATGACGCTCTTCAAAAAACGGCGTTAAGGAGGGGGGACATGAAGATAGAATATTTAGGGCATTCGAGTTTTATGCTGACGGCGGACGACGGCACGCGATTGGTGACCGATCCGTATATGGGCATAGGATATGAGATGAAGCCGACGGAGGCGGATTATGTCACGTGCAGTCATTTTCATTTTGATCACGGGTATACGGAGGCTGTGCGCGGGGCAAAACTGATAGCGCAAGCGGGGGAATATCGGTGCGGGGCATTTCGGGTTTGCGGGATTGCGAGCTATCACGACGAAGTTCAGGGCGCGAAGCGGGGCAAGAACGTAATATACGTCATGGAAGCCGACGGCATACGGGTGTGTCATATGGGCGATATCGGGGAGCCTTTGACCGATCGCCTGGCGCAGCAAATCGGGAAAGTGGACGTGTTGATGATTCCGATCGGAGGTACGTATACGATCGATGCCGGCGAGGCGTTGGAGTATATTGAACGAATAGCGCCGAAGATGGCGGTGGCGATGCATTTTAAGAGTGAGGGCTGCATGCTGGATATCGCGACGGAACAGGATCTTATGGCAAAGGCGGTCGGGCGTTGCGTGCAGACGGGCAGCGGGATACCGACGGCGGGTATGGAAGGTAAAATAATAATTCCTGCGAGGAAGTGAGAATGGACGACAAGCAGAGCCGAAGCGAAGAGCAGATGCTGCACGTATTTCGCGCGGCATATGATCATTTGAACGGAAAAAACATATACGAAGTGCGGAACATAGCGCGGGCGTATGGGATCAACGCTCCTACGTTGTCGCGCAAGCATGCGTTGATCGTGCGCGTGATCGGCGTTGCTTCGGGGGTCAACGATCCCGAGCATCGCAGCGGGCGCGGGGCGCGCGTCAAGGCGAACGATGCCTCGGAAGAGAGCATCGCCGCATTTCAAGAGATCGTAGAAATTTGCAAACAGTCCATGCCCTATGCGGGAGAGCGGATTGAACCGGATAAGCACACGTTTGAAGACGCAGCGGGCGTTCCGGTGCAATACGGGTATCGAGACGTGTTTGTCAGCGGATATCTGGAAAAGTGCGGGAAAGAAAAATGGTGTGTTCTCTCCAAAGAGAGCGAGAAAGGCAAGCAAAGATTTGCGATCGGGGAAAACCTGGTGCGTGAGTACGATTTGCGCGAAGGGGATCTGATCGGCGGATATTTATCAAAGGAAACGGGAAACGGGGCGGAGATTGTGCAGATTGCTGCCATTGAGGGCAAGCCCCCCGTATTTTTAGAGAGAAAGCGGTTTGAGGATTACGTAGCCGCGTTTCCGAGCGAGCGGTTCGCATTGAGCGGGGCAAGCAATCCCGTCGTACGGGCGAGCGATATCCTTTGTCCGATCGGAAAAGGGCAGAGGATGGCGTTGGTGGCCCCGTCGGGTACAGGCGTCACGACGTATTTTCGCGAAGTGGCTGTCGGGATCGGCAGGCAGGCGCAGGTGTTGTTTTTGTTGTTGGGGCAACGACCGGAAGAGAGCGGTGCGATACGTGCTCTGCTCCCGGATTCGGCGATATTTTCCGCTCCGTTTGATACGACGTTTCAGGAACGGATGCAGTGTGCGCGGCTTGCGATCGAGCGGGCGAAGCGCAAAGCGGAAAGCGGAGAGGACGCGGTACTGTTGTTGGATTCCGGCACGGCGCTGATACAGGCAGCGGAAAAGACGGCTCCCGACCGCGAGGAAGCGCTTTTGGAGTGTAAGCGGATGTTTGCGTCGGCGCGAAAGTTGGAGGGGGGCGGATCGCTGACAATTCTTGCGGCGTTTGCAGACAAAGAGCAATGGCGTACGGAATATGGCGAATTTGTCGACGCGGCGAACGCGGTTTTGTATTTTTCGCGAGAGGATGCGGAAGCAGGCATCATACCGGCGATCGATTTCAGGCGTTCGTTCAACAAACACAGCGAGGGCTTGTTGAATGGAGGCGAACGCGAACGGATGAATCGGGTACGCGGCGGCGCGGCCGGAGGAACAAAAGAAATTTTGGAACGAATGGAAAAGGAGTAAGGAGAATGGGAGGCAAATTTTACGTAGGGATCGATCTTGGCGGAATGAGCGCGAAGGCGGGTCTGTTCGATGCGGAAGGGACAATGCTGGCAAAGGAATCGGTAAAGACGTCGAAAGATGCGGGATACGAGGCGACGGTCATGTCGCTTGCGGAGCTTGTGCAAAAAGTCTGTCAAAAAGGCGGGGTATCGCAAGCGCATGTAAAGGGCGTCGGAGTAGGCTCACCGGGGATCATAAACGGTCAGGAAGGGATCGTCGTGTCTTGGACGAATTTCGGATGGGAGAACAAGGCGTTGGCGAAGGATTTATCGGCGGCATTGCAGAAGATCCCGGTAAAAATTTCGAACGATGCGAACGTGGCGGCGCTGGGCGAAGCGCGTTTCGGCGCAGGGAAGCAATATTCGGACAGCATATTGATCACGCTCGGAACGGGCGTAGGGAGCGGGATCATTCTTCAGAATAAAATTTTCGAGGGATACCGCGGCGGTGCCGGCGAGGCGGGACATATGACGTTGGTAGTCGGCGGAATTCGCTGTACGTGCGGAAGGCGCGGTTGTTTTGAGCAGTACGCATCGGCGACGGCGCTGTTGCGCGAGACGAAGAGAGTGATGCGCGAGCATAAAGATTCGCGGATGTGGAAGTATGCCCCTACGCTGGAGCAAGTAGACGGCACGACGTCGTTTACGGCGGCGAAGGAGGGAGATGCGGCGGCGCAGGAGGTCGTAAAAAATTACATCATGTATTTGAGCGAAGGGATCTTGAACCTTGTAAACTGTTTTCGTCCGCAGGCGATCCTTGTGGGCGGAGGGGTATCCGGGCAAGGCGAATATCTCCTGCAACCGATCCGAGAATACGTCAACGAGCATTTGTTTGTCGGGTTTGACCGCATTCCGCTTGCGATCGTGCGTGCCGATTTAGGCAACGATGCGGGAATATGGGGAGCCTATGCGCTTGCGCTCGATGCCTGAACGGGTAAGTTTTCCGAAATTTTGGCATCGAAAGCGGCGCAGTCTCGGCGTGGCGCTCGGCAGCGGCGGGGCAAAGGGTCTGGCGCATTTGGGCGCGTTGCAGGCGATGTCGGAAGAGGGGATCGAATTTGACGTATATGCAGGCACTTCGGCGGGCTCGATCGTAGGTGCGCTGTGCGCATGCGGCTATACGCCGAAGGACATTGTAGAGCTTTTATTGCGGATGGGATATGGCGGAGCGGCGGTCAGCTCCATGCTCAAGGGAAGTCTTGAGCCGATGCAGCCGGTTTTGGACGACGTATTCGGCGGTCGAGAAATTCAAGATCTGAAGAAGCCGTTTTGCGCGATTGCGACCGATGCGTCAGACGGCGGCGAAGTGGTTTTGCGCGAAGGGAACGCGGCGCGCGCGGTGCTGGCGTCGTCTTCGATCCCGCCTCTGTTTCGCGGGATCGACTGGGAAGGGAAGCGGCTGGTCGACGGCGCGTTTTGCAATGCGATTCCCGGCGACGCGGCGCGGAAATTGGGCGCGGATATTGTGATCGGGATCGCGCTCTCGCCCGTTCAAAGTTATCGTGAGAGCGTGTTTGTTACGTCCGCAGGCGAGCAAAAAATTCTCGAGCAGAGCGGCTTTGCGGCGTGCGACGTGCTGTTGGAACCGGATCTGTCGCAGTACGGTGCGGCGGATATACAGATGAGCATGCGGATGTACGATATCGGATATGCGTGTGCGCAGGAATCGATGCAAAAAATTTTGCGAGCGGTCGGTCGGGCGCGCGCGCAGCGCGTATAACCGAAAGCGTGGCGTTTGGAAGGAAAAGAGTCGTGAACAGGAACACATTGCCAAAGCAAGCGAAAGAGGCTGCGATCGCGGCCGGAATTTTGAAGCGCAGGCGCAAGGTACTGCGCAGGAGTCTCCTGTCTTTGGGGTTGGCGGCGGTCTTTTTAACGGCGGTGATTTTAATCGACTGTTTTGTGTTCCCGCTCAAATACATTTGGTCGCTGACGGTGCAGGCGGATGTATCGCGGCGAAAGGAAGGGGAACTGCGCGTTCATTTTCTCGACGCGGGGCAAGGGGATTGCACGCTGATCGAATTTCCGGACGGTTCGACGATGCTGATCGACGGCGGGACGGATGAATTGTATTGGGAGCGGTCGATGCTCGGCTATTGTTTTGCGTTGGGGATAGAGCGGTTCGATGCGGTCATGCTCACGCACGTGCATAGCGATCATGCGGGAGGTTTAGACGAAGCGCTGGATTGTTTTGGCGCCGATACGGTTTACGTGCCGTATTGTTCGGACGATTCGGTGAACGCGGTATATGCGGAATTTATGCAGTCGTTGGAGAAATCGGGAGCGGAGGCGGTCGTCTCGCAGATGTATCAGACGATTTTGCCGAAGGAAGGCGAGTACCGCTATTTCGGAATGTTGCTGGCGCCCTTTTCGCCGCAGATCGACGAGAGCGCTTATAATGCGGCGGGATATCCGTACGATTCGGAGGCGGCAAACGACGCGTCGGCGGTATTGTATGTTGAATATGCTGGCCGCAACATTTTGTTTACGGGCGATGCTTCCGCGAAGGTAGAGGAACGTTTGGTGGAAGATTTTATAGCGACAGACGGCGCGGCGTTTGCGGTCGAAGCGGAAATGCCGTGGGGCAGGGAGACGATTATGCCGCGGCTGCAGCAGTTGGATTTTCTGAAAGCCGGGCATCATGGCGGATCGAGCGCTTCGAGCGCGATGTTGGCGGGGTATTCTTCGCCGGAAAGGGTATTTTTCAGTTGCGGGGCGGGGAATGCGTACGGACATCCGAGTTTGGATACGATCGCGATGTTTGAGGAGTATTCACCCGGCGTACAATTTTACAGAACGGATGAATTGGGAACGATCGTATTGACGATCCGTGCGAACGGGGAGTATAGCATAGAGGCGCAGAGCTGAAAACGGAGAAAAGAGATGATCAGATGGATGACGAGCGGAGAATCGCATGGCAGCGGCCTGACCGCGATCATAGAGGGGATACCTTCAAATTTGGAGATCGACGTAGCGGAGATCGACGCTTATTTGGCGTTGCGGCAGAGCGGCTACGGGCGCGGAGCAAGGCAGAAGATCGAATCGGATCGGGTTCGGATTTTGTCGGGGGTACGCGATCGAAAGACGTTGGGCAGTCCGATCTGTCTGATGGTTGAAAACAGGGATTACGCGAACTGGGAGGAGTACATGTCTCCGTACGGGGCGGATACGACGGCGCGTCGGCTGACGCGGGTTCGGCCGGGGCATGCCGATCTGACGGGGCTGTTGAAATACGATCAGACGGATGCGCGGAATATTTTAGAGCGAGCGTCGGCGCGCGAGACGGCGGTGCGCGTAGCGGCGGGATGCGTCGCGCGCATGTTTTTGCGCGAACTCGGGATCGAGGTAACGGGCTATGTTCGGTCGGTTGCCGACGTATGCGACGACAGGGAATACACGTTTGAGCAGTTAAGGGACGTAAAGGATTTCGAGCTGTTCATGCCGGACGCGGCGCTTTGCGAGCGAGCAAAGGAGCGCATCGATGCGATCAAGGCGGACAAGGACACGGCGGGCGGGATCGTCGAGATCCGAGTGCGCGGCTTAAAGAGCGGGTTCGGCAGTTGTATGAGCTACGGAGAGAAGCTGGACGGGCATCTGGCGGGCGCGGTAATGGGGATCCAGGCGATCAAAGGAGTGGAGATCGGCTTGGGCTTTGAAGCGGCGCGCCGGCGCGGGAGCGCGGTCCACGACGAGATCTATTCGGAAAACGGAAAATTTGTCCGCAAGAGCAATCATGCCGGCGGGATCGAGGGCGGGATGTCCAACGGCGAGGAGATCGTCTTGCGGGCGGCGATGAAGCCCATTCCCACGCTGATGCGCGGATTGAATACGGTCGATTTTGAAACGGGCGAGGCATGTCGTGCGGCGACCGAACGCAGCGACGTTTGTGCCATCTGTGCCTGTGAGATCGTCGTGGAAAGTACGGTGTGCTTTGCATTGGCGCAAAAAGTTCAGGAGCGGTTGGGCGGCGACAACATGCGCGAAATTGAGGAGCGGTATCGCCTTCTTCCGTAGATATAGCGCCGAACGCAAAGGCGGAGTAAAATTTTCGTCGGAAAGGGAAGAAGGGCAAAGGTTGCGCGCAGAGGGATGCGCCATGCGAACGAAACGAGGAAACAGCAGATGGAAACGACGATGCAGACGATCAAAGTTCAGACGAAATCCAGGCCGAGTACGGTGTATTGCGGCGAGGGCGCAATAGCGCGCGCGCAGGAGTTTTTGCGCGGGGAAGATGCGTTTATCGTAACAGATTCCAACGTAAATCGACTGTACGGGCAGGCGATTCGCGCATGGTTTCCGCAAGCGGAAGTATGCGTGGTGCCGGCGGGCGAGCGGCATAAAAACCGCACGACGCTCTACAAAATTCTCGATTCCATGCTGAAAGCGCAGCTGCATCGGACGTCGGTGGTTGCGGCGCTGGGCGGCGGCGTGATCGGGGATATGGCGGGTTTTGCGGCGTCGCAGTACATGCGCGGGACGCGCTTGGTGCAGATACCGACGACGTTGCTCGCCCAGGTCGACAGTTCTGTCGGCGGAAAGACGGCAATCGATTTTCGGGGGGTAAAGAACGTTTTAGGCGCGTTCTATCAACCGGAACGGGTATTTTGCGATCCGTTGTTTTTGGATACGCTGCCCAAGCGGGAGATTCGTTGCGGGGCGGGCGAGATCGTAAAGACGGGCGTTTTGGATAAAGGGATATGGGAAAAGATCAAAGGCTCTGCAAGCGGATGGGCGAGCGACGGCTTTTTGCGTTCGATCGTGGGAGATTGCGTGCGGTTTAAGGCGCGCGTCGTGGAACGGGATGAGACGGAGAGCAACGGCATACGAAAGTGTCTGAATCTGGGGCATACGACGGGTCACGCGCTGGAGCTGTTGTACGGCAGGCGTTCGCACGGGGAGTATGTCATGATCGGCATTTGGTTTGAGAGCATACTGGCGGAACGGGAAGGCGTGTGTGAGCGCGCGTGGGCGGAGGAGATCCGCGCGACGATACGGCAGGTGCTGAAGCGGATCCCCGCGTTTGCGAATGCGGCGGAGGGATTGCGCTACGCGTTGTTGGATAAAAAGAACACGGGGCGAGGGCAGATATCTTTGATTTTGCCCAAAGCGTGCGGCGAATACGCGGAATACAAGATGGCGGCGGAAAAGTATGCCGAATACCTGATGCTGTTGGAGGGCGGCATACGATGAAGATTTATCCGAGCAGGACTTTTTACGGAGAATTTTCGATTCCGGGCGACAAATCGATCACGCATCGGGCGATTCTGTTCAACGGAGCGGCGGAGGGGCGTGCGGTCATCACCAACGCGCTGTTGGGGGAAGATTGTCTTTCGTCCGCGGCGTGCATGCGCGCGCTGGGGGCAGATATCCGCATAGAGGGCGATCGAATCGTCGTGACGGGTGCGCCGGCGTTTCGGGATGCGGACTGCGATTGCGGCAACAGCGGAACGACGATGCGGCTTTTGATGGGGCTGACTGCGGGCAAGGGCGTGCAGGTTCGGCTTACGGGCGATTCATCGCTGTCCAAGCGGCCGATGGAGCGCGTAGCGGCGCCCTTGCGGCAGATGGGTGCGGAGATTTTCACGACAAACGGCACGGCGCCCATTACGATCGGCAAGGCAAAGCTGATCGGACGCCGGGTAGACACGGTCGTTGCGAGCGCGCAAGTCAAGAGCGCGCTGTTATTGGCGGCACTGGGCGCGGAGGGAGAGACGATCGTGCGCGAGCCGATGCGCTCGCGCGATCATACGGAGCGCATGCTGGCTGCGATGGGCGCGGATATTCGCGTCGACGGCAGGGACGTTTCGATCAAGGGCGGGAAACTGCGTTGTCGGGACGTCGAAGTTCCGGGCGACATATCGAGCGCGGCGTATTTTATGGCGCTGGGCGCGTTGCGCGGCGAGACGCTCTGCAAGAACGTGGGGGTCAATCCGACGCGGACGGGGATTTTGCGCGTGTTCGATCGGATGAACGTCAGCTACGCATTGGAGAATGAGCGGACGGTATGCGGCGAACCGGTAGCGGATATACGGGTTCGAAAATCGGAGTTGCGCGCCGTGCGGCTGACGCGGGAGATCATGCCGACGTTGATCGACGAACTGCCCGTCATAGCGGTGATGTGTGCGTTTGCGCGCGGAGAGAGCGTGATCGAGGGTGCGGAGGAGCTGAAGGTAAAAGAGAGCGACCGCATTCAAACGACGTCGGACATGATCAACGCCGCGGGCGGCGACTGTACGCCTATGCCGGACGGTTTTATCGTGCGGGGCAAGGCGGAGCTTTCGGGCGGAACGATACGAAGCTGCGGGGATCATCGGATCGCGATGAGCGGCGCGGTGGCGTTGATGGCGAGCAACGAGGGCGGAGAGATCGAAGACGCGCAATGCGTCAACATTTCATTTCCGCGATTTTATACGATGTTGGGGCAGGGAGGAGAGAAAAAATGCTGAAACTTGCGCTGATCGGGAAAGACGTGTCCAAGTCGGACAGTGCAAAGATGCACGCGTTTACGATTGCGGGGCTTGGGGGGGATTGTCGTTACGATTTGATTTCGCTTGCTCCGGAAGAGTTGGACGGATGGGTCAGGCGAAATTCCTCACAATACGACGCCTACAATGTCACCATTCCGTACAAACTGGAGATCATACCGTATCTTTCGCGCATCGAAGGGGATGCAAAGACGTTCGGGGCGGTGAACCTTGTCAAGGGCGGCGTCGGATACAATACGGACGGGATCGGGTTCATGCTGATGCTGGAAAACAACGGCATTACGGTTGCGGGCAAGCGGGTACTGGTTTTGGGAGCCGGCGGTGCAGGCAGGAGCGTGGTCAAGAAACTTTCGGATGCGGGAGCGGAGGTGTTCGTATACGACGTTCGCCGCGAGAGTGCGGAGGCGTTGGCAAAGGAATTCGGCTCGGTTCGGGCGTTGGAAGCGTTGCGGCCGCAAAACTATGCCATGATCGTCAACGTTACGGGCGTGGGCATGCACAAGAGCGAGGGAAAATCGCCGGTAGGCGAGGATATTTTGGCGGGTTGCGACGCGGCGTGCGATTTGATCTATTATCCGCGCAAGAGCGAATTTTTGCGCATAGCGGAGTCTTTGGGCAAGCCGATCTTAAACGGGGAAGGGATGCTGTATTATCAGGCGTACTATGGTGATTGTATAATTTTGGGCAGAGAGCCGAACGCGGCGGAGGCAAAGCGGCTGTTTGCGGATTATAAAGAGAAATATACCGATTGAAAAAAGCGAAAAGCGGAGGATATCGATGAAACTGCTGTTTTTGAACGGAGTCAACCTGAACAGGACGGGCATGCGGGAACGCGGCGTATACGGAACGCAGACGTTGGAGGAGATCAACGGGGAGATTGAGCGATACTGTAAGGCGCGCGGATGCGAGAGCGAGTTTTTTCAGAGCAACGCGGAGGGCGAGATCTGCACGAAGATCCAGATGACGGATGCAGACGGCATCGTATTGAACGCGGGAGCATATACGCATTACAGTTATGCGATCCGCGATGCGATCGCCTCGGTAGACACGCCGGTTGTGGAGGTGCATATGTCGAACGTCCATGCGCGCGAAGCGTTTCGGCACACTTCGGTCATTTCGGAGGTATGCCGCGGCACGATTTTGGGCTTCGGCAAAAACAGTTATATTCTTGCGGCGGAGAGTTTTCTGTTATGAACATTGTACTGTGCGGAATGATGGGCGCCGGCAAGACGTCGGTAGGCATTCGCATCTCCGAGCTGACGGGAATGCGGTGGTACGATACGGACGAGCTGATCGTGCAAAAGTACGGCAGCATACCGAGCATTTTTGAATTTTACGGCGAGGGTAGATTCCGTGAGATCGAGTCGGAGATCGTGCGGGAGATCGCGAAGGAGGAGAACTGCGTGATCTCGACGGGCGGCGGATGCGTGCTCAAGCCGGAGAACGCGGCGCTGTTCAAGGCGGGCGGCGGCAGGATCGTCTTTTTGAAGGTAGACATCGAAACGCTGTTTGCGAGGACAGGGCATACGGGAGACGAGCGTCCGCTTTTGAAGAACACGTCGTTTGAAAAGATGAAGGCGCTGTTGGATATGCGTACGCCGCGCTATGAGAGCTGTGCCGATCACACGATCGATACGAACGGAATGACCGTGGACGAAGTGGCGCGGGAGATCCTTAAGCTGTTCGCTTTAGACGATCGTGGCGCGCGATGAGCACGGTATTGGTAACGGGCGGCTCGCGGGGTATCGGCAGAGGGATCTGCGTCGCGTTTGCGAAAGCGGGTTACGACGTCGCGTTTTGCTATCGATCGGACGAAGAGGGTGCAAGGGAGACGATGCGCCGTATCCGTGCGGCAGGCGGGCGCGGAACGGACATACGCTGCGACGTCTCGAATGAGCGGGAGGTCGAGCGGATGATGGAGTCGGTGCTCGGGCTTTCGGTGCTGATCAACAATGCGGGGACGGCACTGTTTCGGCAGATTCAAGATACGACGCTGGAGGAATGGAATCGTATCTTTTCGGTGAACATGACGGGCGCTTTCTTATGCACGCGCGCTGCGATTCCGAAATTTCTGCGGCGAGGCGGCGGGTGTATTCTCAATATAACCTCGATATGGGGAGAGTGCGGCGCTTCCTGCGAGTCGGCATATGCGGCGAGCAAGGCGGCTCTGTTGAATTTTACGAAATCTTCAGCAAAGGAATTGGCGCCGTCCGGCATACGCGTCAATGCGATCGCCTGCGGCATGATCGATACGCAGATGAACGAAAGGCTGAGCGAAGAGGAAAAGGCGGCTTTTTTGGAAAAAGTTCCCCTGGGCAGGCAGGGAAGCGCGGAGGAGATCGGACAGGCGGCGGTGTTTTTGGCGGAAAGTCCGTACATTACGGGCGAGATCCTGCGCGTCAACGGCGGATTTCTGATGTGACGGCGTGCCGATTTTGTCGGAACGGGGAGGAAAGTGTCGGATGCTGGAGCCGTTTTCGAAGAATGCGGCGGGAAAGGAAAAAGTTTTTGAAAATTTTGTAAAGAAAAGAGGTTTTTTTCGGTTTACGGCGAATTTATATATTGTGCGGGAATCTACTTTATTATATATTGTATATATTGTGCGGAAATCTGCGGGTGCGATTTGCGAGCGATAAAAACGGAGGGGAGGAGCGATGTCGGAATTTCCTGTGAAAGAGCGCAGGTACGCGATGGAGGATACTTATTTCTCCGAATATGCCTGTAAGTCGTTACAGACGCGCGGCAGACAGCGTGCGGAACAGCCGTGCGCGATGCGAACGGAGTTTCAGCGCGACCGCGACAGGATTATCTACAGCAAGGCGTTTTTGCGCCTAAAGAACAAGACGCAGGTATTCTTTTCTCCGGAAGGGGATCATTTCCGTACGCGGATGACGCACACCATCGATGTCTCGCAGATCGCGCGTTCGATCGCGCGGTCGCTTTCGCTGAACGAGGATCTGGCGGAGGCGATCTCGTTGGGCCACGATCTCGGTCATACGCCGTTCGGTCATGCCGGTGAACGCGTATTGAATGCGCTCTCACCCAAGGGGTTTGCGCACAACGAACAGTCTCTGCGCGTGGTGGACGTACTGGAAAAAGATGGCAAGGGTCTGAATCTTACGTACGAAGTGCGCGACGGGATCGTACAGCATAAAAAGAGCGGCAACCCCTGTACGCTGGAGGGGAAGGCGGTGTCGTTGGCGGATCGAATCGCCTACGTCAATCACGATATCGAAGATGCGATTCGGGCGGGTTTATTGCGTGCGGAGGAGCTTCCAAAGGAGGAAATACGCATTTTGGGAAGTACTTCGCGTGACAGAATAAACGCTATGATCACGTCGATCTATCGAACGAGCGTAGGAAAAAATCAAGTGTTGATGGGCGAGAGCGAGGCGCAGGCATTGGAGAGTTTGCGCGCGTTTATGTTTGAGCGCGTGTACATAACGCCCGTTTCGATGAAAGAGGAAGAGCGTGCGAAGCGGATGCTGACGGGGATGTACGAATACTTTATGAAGGATGCGAACAAGCTTCCCGCGTTTTACCGCAAGCTGACGGAGGAATATCCGCTGGAGCAAGTCGTATGCGATTATCTCTCTTCCATGACGGATAAATTTGCGGTGGCGGTATTCAATTCGATCTTTGTGCCGCACAGTTGGGCGTTGACGGAAAAGGATATCGAAGAGATATAGAGCGAGTTCAGAGCGCGCGATGAAGGAATGAGGGAAAGCAAAGAAAGATGGGGAAAGGACTGGATACAGAATTTTTGGCACAACTGAAAAATAAAAACGATCTGGTCGAAATCATCAACGGCTATGTGCCGTTGGAGCGTCGAGGCGGAAACTGGTGGGGGCGATGCCCGTTTCATCATGAAAAGACGCCCTCCTTTTCGGTCAATGCGCAGGAGCAATTTTATCATTGTTTCGGTTGCGGAGCGTCGGGAGACGTCATCACGTTTATCCGCGAGATCGAATCGTTGGATTTTATCGACGCGGTAAAATTTTTGGCGGAGCGGGCGAAGATCCCGTTGCCGGATTTGGAATACGACACGGAGAAATCGGCGCAGCAAAAGCAAAAGCGGGATACGATCTTGAAGATATTGCGAGAAAGCGCGCATTTTTACTTAAACAATCTGAATTCCGGCAAGGCGGAGGCGCATGTTCAATATATATTGGATCGTAAAATTTCCTCGACGGTTGTTCGAAAATTCGGATTGGGCGCATCGTTGGACTATGACGGATTGCCGCGGCATTTGAAGTCGTTGGGCTATACGCGGGAGGACATGCTGGAAAGCGGCGTCGTGCTTGAATCGGAAAAGAGCAAGCGGCTTGTAGACGCGCAGGCGGGCAGATTGATTTTTCCGCTCATCAATGCCATGGGCGACGTCGTGGCGTTTGGCGGAAGGGTATTGGGCAAGACGGATTTTGCGAAATATAAAAACACGCGGGAAACGACGGTTTTCAACAAGAGCAAAAATTTATACAATATCAATCAAATCAAAAAGCAAAAGAAGGCGGGCGTATTGAAGGACATCATTGTCGTCGAAGGGTATATGGACACGATAGCGCTGTTCCAAGCCGGGTTTGAAAATGTAGTGGCGAGCATGGGAACGGCGCTTACGAAGGATCAGGCGCGCCTGCTCAAGCGATATACGGATAACGTCTTTATCAGTTACGACGGAGATTTTGCCGGGCAAAAGGGTGCGATCCGCGGACTGGAGATATTGAAAGACGAGCAGATCAATGTTCGGGTCGTGCCGTTGCCGGAGGGGTTGGATCCGGACGACGTAATTCGGCGCGGCGGGCATGCGGGATATCAGGATTGCTTGGATCGCGCGATGCCGTTGATCGATTTTAAGATGGAAGTGCAGCGGCGTCAGTACGATTTTTCCAAGGCGGAAGGCAAGCGATCGTATATAGCGGCGGCGCTGAAAGTGATCGCGGAAGCGGAGAGCGAGAGCGTCAGGGAAGATTTGCTGAAGCATCTGCGCGACGAAACGGGCGTGACGTACGAATCGTTGCGGCGCGATTTAGAAAGTGCGCAGGACGTACGGGACAAGCCGGAGAGGATCGAGCCGAGGATGCAGGAAGACACTGCGGACAATCGGCAAAAAGCGTGTCGATTTATATTGGCGTCGGTATTGTTTGGCGCGAAATATGCAAAAAATTTTGATTTATCAAGTGTCAATTTCGACAATCCTGTACATAATACTATCGCAGAATTTATAAAAGGGAAGCAAAAATCCGGGGAAGCCGTGCGGGCGAGTGCGATTTTTGACATTGTAGACGAGAAAGATGCGGAACTTTCGCAGATTTTGGATTTAAGCGTAGGCGAGGGACTGCAAGGCGCGCAGGCGGAAAAATATTTTCGCGATTGTCTGCAAGTTTTGAACCGGGCGGAGGTAGAGGCAAAATTGGCGCGGTTGAGCCGATTATGCGATGCGGAGACGGATCTGGAGAAAAAGCGAGAAATCACGCGAGAGATTTTGCGCTTGACGATACAACTGAAAAATTTTTAACGTAAGCGGAGGATAGAAGAAAAACAACATGAGTGTAAGCGAACAAAAACTCAACGAGATTCTCAAGCAGATTATTGTGGAATATCGGCAGAAGGGCAGCATTTCCACGAACGTACTTTGCGACATACTGGAAAAGATCGATACGAGTCCCGATCAAATCGATTATATTTATAAATCCATCGGGGAGTCCGGCATACAGATCGTAGACGAAGACGAGCGCGACCGCGAATTGTTTGAGCAGGCGCTGCGCGATATCGGGCTGGACGATCCGGTGAAGATGTATTTGAAGGATATAGGCAGAGTCCCGCTTTTGTCGGTGGATGAAGAGATCGAATTGGCGCGCAAGATGCAGGAGGGGGACGAAGCGGCAAAGAAGCGGCTTTCGGAGGCGAATTTGCGGTTGGTCGTATCGATCGCGAAGCGGTACGTCGGCAGGGGGATGCTGTTTTTGGATCTGATCCAGGAAGGGAATCTCGGGCTGATGAAGGCGGTGGAAAAATTCGACTATCAGAAGGGATTCAAATTTTCGACGTACGCCACGTGGTGGATTCGGCAGGCGATCACGCGTGCCATTGCGGATCAGGCGCGCACCATTCGAATTCCGGTGCATATGGTGGAAACGATCAATCGTCTGACGCGCGCATCGCGCATTTTGTTGCAGCAGTTGGGCAGGGAGCCGACGCCGGAGGAGATCGCGAAGGAACTGAACATGCCGGTCGACAGAGTGCGCGAGATCCAGAAGATCGCGCAAGATCCCGTTTCGTTGGAAACGCCGATCGGCGAGGAAGAGGACTCGCATTTGGGAGATTTTATAGAGGACGACCGCGCGGTAACGCCTTCCGATTCGGTAGCTTTTACGATGCTGAAGGAGCAGCTTTTGGGCGTGCTGGATACGTTGACACCGCGGGAAGAGAAGGTATTGCGGCTGCGTTACGGCATTGACGACGGAAAGCCGCGCACGCTGGAAGAGGTCGGAAAGGAGTTTAACGTAACGCGTGAGCGAATCCGTCAGATCGAAGCGAAGGCATTGCGGAAGTTGCGGCATCCTTCGCGAAGCAAGAAGTTGAAGGATTTTCTTGACTGATGAAGCGCTCCAAGCGATTGCAGAGGCTGTGCGCAGAGATAAAAGCGTGTACTGTGTTTGCGGATGTAGGATGCGATCACGGGTATTGCGCGGAATATGTGTTGAAAAACGGCTTGTGCGGGCGTTGTTATATATCGGATATCAGCGCGGCGAGTTTGAAAAAAGCAGAGCGTCTGCTTTCCGAATACATAGCGGAAGGAATAGCATACAGTTTTTGCTGTGCCGGGATGGAATTGATCCCGAAGGATGCCGATCAAGTACTGATAGCGGGTATGGGCGGAGAAGAGATTCTTTCGATTTTGCGCGAAGGTTTTTTGCCGGAGCGTCTTGTATTGCAGCCGATGAAGAATGCGGCGAAAGTTCGCAAATATTTATTGGAAGAAGGGTATTCGATCACGCGGGATTATACCTTTTTCGACGGAAAATATTACGATGTGATCAGTGCGGAGCGGTGTGCGGCCGTACGGGAGTACGACGAAAAAAGCGTATGGTTCGGATACGACAACCTGCATCATCCGACGCAAGAATTTTTAGACTATCTGAAAGCGGAAACGGAGAAATGCGAGAGGCAGAAGCACAGTGCGCCGACGCAAGTGCAGGCGGTAGAGGAGCGGCTGGAGTTGTTGCGGGAGGTATGGAATGAAACTTCGAGAAATTTATGAGCGCATCGATGCGCGGTATCCCAAGCGATTGAGCGACGAATATATATCCGCATACGGCGGGCGCGACAACAGCGGGATTTTAGTCGATGCGGGCAAAGAGATCACGGGCGCGGTTTTTTCGTTGGATTTTTCGCTGGGAGCGATTGCGGCGGCGGAGAAGGGCGGAAAAAATCTGATCGTAACGCATCATCCTGCGATATTTTTCCCGATCAGCGAATTGCGTTGGGAGGATCCGTTGGGGAAACGTCTGTTATGCGCGATCGAGAAGGGGATCGGGGTCATCTCGATGCACTTGAACATGGATTGCGCGCAGGGCGGAATCGACGAATATTTAGCCAGAGCGCTTGGCGGAAGCGGAGAATTGGCGCCGCGGGAAAAGCTCGCGCAAGGCGGGTACGGTCGGATCTTTGACGTAGAGCCGATCGGTTATTCGGAATTTATAAAACGTTTGAAAAGGGAATTGCGGACGGAGCGTGCGTTTGTATACGGCAACGAGAATACGATCACGAAAGTAGCGTCTTTTTGCGGCGCGGGGGTAGACGGCGGAGCGATTGCCGCGGCGAAGGAACAGGGTGCGCAGGTGATCGTGTCGGCGGACATCAAGCATAATTATCTCTGTGATGCGCAGGAATCGGGATTGAACGTCGTGCAACTGACGCATTATGCGAGTGAAAACTATGGATTTAAGAAAATTTATCAAGAACTCAAAGATACGCTCGGAGTTGCGAGCGAGTATTACGAAGACGGGCATATGCTTTGAGGACGGAGGTATGGAATGATAGACGAATTGTTGAAATATCAAGAGGCGGACGGAAAACTGCGTGCGGTGGAACAGGCGATTGCGGCTACGGAAGAGCGCAAAAAATATGTTACGGCGCGCAAGTTTTTGGAGAAGGCTCCGGAAAAGCTGGAAGCGTTGGACGTAAAGGCAGCGGAGCTTCGCCACATGTTTGAACAGTTGGAAAAGAAGTACAAAGAGATCGCAGAAACCATCCACGACTATGAAAATCTGGAGGAAATGATCGGCGAACAGGGCGGCGAAATTTCCTTTTATAAGAAAAACGCCACACAGATTTCGGAAAATTTACGCGCCTTAAAGGGAGAGATCAACAAACTGGTATCGATGATCGAAGCGGCGTCCGCGGAGTATCAAACGGCGAAAAAGCAGACGATCGCCATGCAGCGTCAATATAAGGAATACAAAGAGAAGTACGCGGCGGTCAAGGAATCGTATGCGGGGCAGATCGGCGAGATTGAAGCGGAAATGAAGAAGATCGCCGAAAAGGTGCCGAAGGAGCAGTTGGAAAAGTACAACGCGAAGCGCCGTGAAAAGCTGTATCCGGTGGTTTGCGAAGTTCGCGATAACCGATGTCCGCAGTGCGGAATGGAATTGTCGATTGCGGAAATTTCCAAATTGTCTGCGGGAGAACCGATTGAATGCGACAGCTGCCGTCGCACGCTTTTTAAGAGAAAAGCATAATCCCGATAAAAGCCGAGCCTTTCGCATTTTTGCGAAAGGCTCGGCTTTTATTGTCTTGCGAAAACCACCCGTACAACGGGTGGTTCCAAAGAGGCTATATAGTACGATCGTTGAGCCAACTAAACGGATCGGCGATGCGCAACGAACAACGGCACGCGGCGACGGACACGGCGCAAGGTTTGAATGATATTTTGAAAAGAGGACGCGCAAATATTTGCGGGGCGATCAGCGAGATTTTCGAAAAAGACCGATCGTTTCGTTGACCGTTTCAACGAAAGCGAACGTGTCGTCGTATTTTTTCAAAATATCCTTAAATTCGACGAGTTGACGTTTATTGATGACGCAGATGATCAAATCTTTTTCGGAATTGGTGTAGACGCCTTTTCCTTTTACGCGCGTGGCGGAGTGCCGCAATTTTTCCAGAATTTCCCGATCGATTTCATCGGCATGCGAGGTAATGATCAAAAATTTGTAAGCGGATTTGCTGCCGCGAATGATCATGTTTGCGACGAGGCTGTTCAAGAAGCAGTAGAGCATGCACAGGCAGACGGGTTTATAATCGAGGATGAGTGCGCCGTTGCCGTCGTGTTTAGCGTAGACGAAGATAGAAATGAAGGCGATGACGGCATTGATGGTAAAATTGATCCAAAAGAAATTGAGCATGGGATCTTTTTTACTGATGTATTTGGCAACGATGTCGGCGCCACCCGTCGAGCAATTTCTGCGGAACATAGTGCCGTAAACGAACCCGCCCATTGCGCCGGCGATCAAGACGGGATAGATGGTATCGATTCCCTGGGCGTCATACTGCAAGGCCGACAGGTCAAATTGTTTCAAGATAATATTGCCGATGGCGTACGCCATGGAAAAGACGAACGTTTTGACGGCAAATTCGCGATCGATGAAGAAGAAAGCGAAGATACAGAGGGGGGTGTTGACGATAATGGTAAAGTAGCCGATATTGAAATTCAATTTATATTCGAGCATGGTACCGATCCCGTTAAACCCTGCCGGAGCGAAGTTATTGCGAACAATGAACAGGCAGTATGTGAGAGAAAACAGCAAGGCGATCACGGTAATAACGGCGCAATCGTAATAAAGTCTTTTGTTTCGAAATAGGGACATAACAACCTCCGCATAAAAGTATAGCACAAAACGAAAACGGTTGCAAGGGTCGCATAAAAATTTTAAGGAAAAGTTGCATAGCGGGCAAAGGAACTGGGAAAAATAAGGGAAGGAGGAAGGGAGATGACCAATCAGTTTACGGCAAAAACGCTGGCGCGCATGTGTGCGCTGTTGGATGCGGAATATTTAGCGGGAGAAAAGGCGCGTCTGTATTCAAATACGATGACGGATACGGCATTATCGGCGAAATTAAAGGTAATTGCGCAGAATCATACGGCAAGGTATTGTGCGTTGTTGAATGCGCTGCTTGCGGAATAGGAGGTACGTATGCAAAATTTCAGCAAAAGGGACAGAACTTTGCGGGAGTCGGACGTGCTTTCGGATATGAGCGCGGCGGAGCGCGAAGTGCTTACATGTTATGCCGTGGCGATGGAAGAATGCGCGTCGAAGAGCTTGCGGGCGCAGATGATCGAGCAATTCGAGGGGGCGGCGATCGATATGGCGGCGATCGACGCAATGCGCGAATTGCTCGCGGCTCCGAAGGTGTTGTCGGAAAAGCAAACGGAGGACGTATTGGAAGAATATAAGCGTCGGCGCAAGGAATTGACGCGAGAACAGAAAGACTGACGCAAAGCAAAATTGCAAGATTAGCGTTAAAATTCGGCAAAAAGGTGAAATCGCAGGGCGGTTAAGAAGGGAGCGATGTGGTCAGAAATCGAAAGGGAAAATATCAATAGGAAAAAGGGGAGGGAGAAATGTCGGAAATTTTACAGTTTATTGGCATTGCCGTTTTGGCGGTGGCGGTTGTGGCGATCGTTCTGAAGATCTTTAAGATCGGGATGAAGACGATCTTAAAAATTGTGATCAATGCGGCGATCGGGATCGGCGCGATCTTTTTGATCAATTTAATACCGGGGGTGATGATCCCGATTAACTGGTGGACGGCTCTGATTACGGGTATATTCGGCATACCCGGCGTAATACTCGTATTGATCTTAAGTTTTTTTATATAAACGCCTAGTCGAATCCGGTAAAGCACGGAAACATCGGTCGGTTATATAAGAGCAGATAGAATCGGATATATAAGTGCAAGCAGAATCGGAACGAAGAGGCGATCGCGGTTTTTTGATCGTCTTTTCAGACGATTTGAAACAAACGATGAATTGTCAAACTAAGCGCAACACTTTATAAGATTTTCTTGAAACAAATCTTGTGGAGATTGGTAATGTAAAAC
>CALVYJ010000017.1 GCA_944372075.1 uncultured Clostridia bacterium
CCTTGTCCCCGCTCCAAGGCCCGCTCGATACAGCTCATATAGACTTCCGTCTTTCCGCTGCCCGTAACGCCGTGGATCAGCTGCACCGTCTTGTCCGACTTCTCGATCTTCGAAATCGCGTTTTCCTGCGCCGGCGTAAGCTCCCGCGGCTGAAACGTGCCGCTCGCTTCGCGCAGCGGCGTGCGGTTCACGCGCTCCTTTTCCAGCGCGATCGCCCCCTTCTCCGCCAACGCCCGCACCGCCGCACTGCCGAATTTCTCGCACAGCTCCGTATAACCGTACCGATCGTTCTCCTTCAAAAACGCAAACGCCGCCGCCTGCGCCTTCGCGCGAGCCGGAATCATAAAATTCCAATCGCTTACCCGCGCATAGCTCTTGTACAGTTCGCGAACCGCGCCGCGGCGCATCTCCGCCGGCAAAAACAGGCGCAACGTCAGCGCCATCGGACAACTGTACCGATCACGGATGCTGCGCGCCAGCGCAAGACACTCGCCCGTCAACGCACGGTCGATCACCGCGGTTATGCTCTTCAATCGCGCATCGCCGTATTCGCTCGCTTCCTTGAGGCGCATCACATATCCGTCTACCGTCCTGTTCCCGAACGGTACGCGCACGCGGCTTCCCTCTTCCACGCCTTCAATGGCACGATATTCAAATATTTTGTCCACTTCGCTGTGGGCAATATCGACTATTACTTCCGCCGTCATACGCAACCCGCCCGAAATCTCCCTAAAAAACAGAATGCCCCGAACGCTCGGAGCAATTTCTGTATCGCGCCCTTGTCAGGATCGCAAAACTCAGTCTTTGGTCATCGTCATCTTGCCGGAAACGATTTCCTGGCACGCCAACGCAATTTCCTTTACGCCGCCGGGCAGCTCGTGTATGCCCTGACTCTGCTCCTGGTCGATGATCTGCCGCGCACGCTTTGCCACTACCACGCACAGCGCATACCGCGATGCGGGATGCTCGGGCGTTCCCAGTTTCTCCACCAATCTGTCCACTACCGGTTCATTGATCATATCGTTCACCTCTATTCAAAAGTTTGTTTTCCGTTTTTATTCGACGTTCTGCACCTGTTCGCGTACCTTTTCGATCTCGTTTTTCAGCGCCAGACCGGCGTTTGTAATGGCAAGATCGTTGCTCTTGGAACAGATCGTGTTCGATTCCCGATTAAATTCCTGTACGAGAAAATCCAGCTTTCTCCCCACGCGCTCCTCGCCGCAGATGGCGCGGAATTGACCGATGTGCGACGCCAGACGCGTCAGTTCTTCGTCGATGTTGGATTTATCCGCAAAGACCGCAACTTCCGTCAACAGGCGCGTCTCGTCGTATGCCGCCCCCGCCAATGCCTCGCGGATCCGCTCTTCCAGCTTCTTCCTGTATGCCTCGGCGACCATCGGAGCACGGTTCTTGATCATGGCTACCAGCCGCTCGATCTCGTCCATGCGCGACAGCATATCCGCCGCCAGCTTTTCGCCCTCCTTGCGGCGCATCGCGTTCAGGTTCTCCAACGCCGTCTCCATCGCCGCGCGCAGCGCCGACAGCAACGCTTCGTCCGCGCCCGTCCCCTCTTCCTGCCGCACCACGTCCGGACTCTTCATCAGCGCCGTGAGCGTGAAATCGTCGGTAAGATCGGGAAACATTTCCTTGAGTTGCCGCGCCGCCGCATAATAACCGCGCGCCGCCGCCGCATCGACGTACAGCTGTTTCGCCCGCTCCCGCTTATCCACAAGATTGACGTACACGTCCACATGCCCGCGCGTCAGCGAGCCGCGCACCTGCGCGCGCACCGCCTCTTCGTACGCATTGAGCAGTTTCGGACACTTGACCGCCACGTCCAAATAACGGTTGTTCACCGCCTTGATCTCCACCGTCAGCTCGATCCCGTCCTGCTTGTATTCCCCTTTTCCGTATCCGGTCATGCTGAACATCGCATCCACCTCTCTCCGTCTTTGCTCGGCCTTCCTTTCGCTTCATCTCCGCTTTCTCGTCCGCTCTATTATAACAAACATCCGAAAAAATGACAAGCGGTTTTTCCCCTTTTCACTGTTTTGAAAGAATTTTCAAAAACTCCGCCTCGTCGATCACCCGAATCCCCAGCGCTCTCGCCTTTTCCAGCTTGCTCCCCGCGCTTTCGCCCGCAATGACCAGCGTCGTCTTCGCCGTGACCGCGCTCTGATTGACGCCGCCCTCCTCTTCGATGCGCTTTTGCGCCTCGCTCCTCTTAAACTGCGACAGCGTCCCCGTCAATACGACGTTTTCACCCGCAAACGCGCCGCCCGCCGCAACGCGCTTTTCCTGCGGGTCTACGCCCGCCGCCAACAATCGCTCCAGCTCCGCGCGGTTCGCGCCGTCCGCAAACCACCCGACAATGTTTGCCGCCGTCTTTTCTCCGATGTTTTCCATCTCCAGCAACTGCTCCGTCGTCGCCTGCGCGACCCCCCGCAAACTCTTGAACCGCTGCGCCAGGTCTTGCGAAGCCACCTTTCCGATCCCGTCGATCCCCAGCGCGAACAGGAAACGATCCAGCGGAACAGCCTTGCTCGCCTCGATCGCCTTCAGCAGATTGGAGATCTTTTTTTCTCCGAATCCATCAAGCGTAGCCAGCTTTTTCTTGTCCAGCGAGTACAGATCGGAGAAATTCCGAACGCCCAGCGCATCGATCAGCTGGTACGCCGTCATCTCCGAAAACCCTTCGATATCCATTGCGCCCTTGCTCGCAAAGTTCGCCAACTGCGCCGCAATGCGCGGTCGGCACGCCCGATTTGTACAGAATAAATTTGCGCCCTCCTCCGCGATCGGCGACCCGCAATACGGACAGGTCCGCGGCGCCTCGATCTCCACGCTCTCGCCCGTATGCTCGCACGCGCCCAAAATTTCCGGAATGACCTCGTTGCTGCGGCGGATCAATACCTTGCTGCCGATCCGAATGTCCTTGCGCCGAATGTCGCCCAAATTGTTGAGCGTTGCCTTGCGAACGGTGGCGCCCGCCAGTTCGACCGGGTCGACCTCCGCGAGCGGCGTCAGTTTGCCCGTGCGCCCGACCTGCCAAAGAACCTTGCGCACCGTCGTGACCGCTTCCTCCGCCTCAAACTTGAACGCGATCGCCCAGCGCGGAAATTTGTCCGTATACCCCAGACGCTCGCGCACGGCATAGTCGTTGACCTTGACGACCGCGCCGTCCGTCAACACGTCGATCGACTTGCGCGCCATATCGATTTGCGCGATCGCGTCTTTGACCTCCTGCGCCGTCTCGCAACGCCACATGTGCCGAAAGGTCTTAAATCCCTGCTCTTCCAAAAACGCAACCGCGCCCGTCTGGGTGGAAAACGGCGCGTCCTCTATAAAATTGACGTCGTAAAACAAGATCTCCGGCTTGCGCGACGCCGTCACCGCCGGATCCAGATTCCGTATGGCGCCCGCCGCCGCATTCCGCGCGTTTTTGAGCGGCTCCGCCGCATGGCGGTTATATTCCTCCAAAACCGAGAGCCGAATGATCGCCTCCCCCTTTACCTCCAGCCTGCCGCGATAGGGAATGGACAGCGGATAGCTTTTGATGGTCAATACCTGCGCGGTCACGTCCTCGCCGACAACCCCGTTCCCGCGCGTCGCCGCGCCCACAAAGTTCCCGCCTTCATACGTCAGGCAGATCGTAAGTCCGTCAAATTTGTATTCGACCGTGAAATCGGTCTCTTCCCCCGCTTTGGAAACGCGCGCAAAGAAGGCGTCCAGCTCATCTTCGGTGACCGCCTTGTCCAGACTGTACAGCCGCGCGATATGCTCGTGCCGCGCAAACGCCTTGATCGGCTCCCCGCCCACGCGCCGCGTGGGCGAATCGGGCAAAACTTGCCCGCGTTCCCGCTCCAAAGCGCGCAATTCGTCGTAGAGCGCGTCGTACTCGGCATCCGACACCGAAGGCACATCCTGTACATAGTACTCGTACGCGTATCGATTGAGTATATCCACCAATTCCCGCATTCTGTCCATTTTTTCTCTCTCCGCCCCGCTTTTCTTCGCCGCGGGTCACTGAATAATCGTGATCGGCGCGATCTGCACCGACAAAGACTTGATCCCAAGCCCCGGAAAACTCACGTTTGCGATCTTCGCCGCACCCTCTCCGCGCGTGGATATGATCAGCCCGTCCCCGAATTTCGGATGATGGATCTTCACGCCCGTGCGGAACGCCGCATAGTCCTTTTGCGACGGATTTCCGGCATACGTACCCACGCTTTTTGTGCGCTCGTACCCCGCCGACGCCCGAAAAGAAGCCGTGCCGCTCTGCGCGGGCAGATCGCTCTGATACCCGAATTCGTCCTCGTCGGCATCCGTCCTGCGGGAAAAGCTGCGCCGCGCGCCGTAGCCTGCGTACGACGACCTCCCGAACGAACCGAGATCTCGCCGCGTATATTCGTCGTAAGGCGAACACACCTCTTTCCCCAATACCGGCTCCAGTTCCCGCATAAACCGCGACGGCAGCGTCATCGAACGCTCCCCGTACAGATACCGACTGCGCGAACGGGTAAAAAACAGCCGCTTCTCCGCCCGCGTGATCGCCACGTACATCAGCCGACGCTCTTCTTCCAATTCGCCGTCGTCGTATGCCGCCCTCGACACGGGAAAAATGTTCTCCTCCATGCCCACCGCAAACACTGCCTTAAACTCCAGACCCTTGACCGAATGGATCGTCGCAACCGTCACATATTCCGTCTCGTCCATCTCGTCCGTATCCGAACTGAGCGTGACCTGGTTCAAATAATCGGAAAGCGTCGCCCCCTTGTTCATCTTGCAAAATTCGTCGATGGAATTGACAAACTCGTCGATATTTGCCTTTTTGTTGATGCTTTCGTCCGTATCGTCCGCATACATCGCCATAATTCCGCAATCGTTGATGACCTCGCGGATCAATTCGTCCGCACCCATCGTAGCGCCCTTGATGACGAGCTCCTTTAACAGCGCGCCGAACGAGCGCACCTTCTGCTTGCTGCCCGCATTCAGCGGCAATTCGTCCACCTCCAGAACCGCATCGTATACCGACAGCTCCGTCTCGTTCGCGTATTGTTCGAGCGTCTCGATGGTCTTCGCCCCGATCCCGCGCTTGGGCACGTTCACGATGCGCACCACCGCCTCGCTGTCAAACGGATTGTTGATCACGCGCAGATACGCCAGCAGATCCTTGATCTCCTTTCGTTCGAAAAACTTGAAGCCGCCGAAAACTTTGAACGGTATGTTGTATTTCGCAAACTCCTGCTCGTATGCCCGCGACAACGCATTGATGCGCATTAAAACGGCAAAATCCGAATAACGGTATCCCTCTTTTGTCATCAGGTCGGAAATCGTGCGCGCTACGTACAGCGCCTCGTCGTTCTCCGTTTCCGCCTGATAATATTGCGCCGATGCCCCGTCGGCATTGTTCGTCCACAAGACCTTGTCCTTGCGCCTGCCGTTGTTCCTGATCACCGCGTTGGCAAGTTTCAATATGTTCTTCGTGGAGCGGTAATTGCGCTCCAACTTATATACCTTCGCGCCGCGAAAATCCTTTTCAAAATTAAAAATGTTCTCGATCTTCGCGCCGCGCCAGCCGTAAATGCTCTGATCGTCGTCGCCCACCGCAAACAGATTCCCGTGTACGTACGACAAAAGCCGCACGATCTCGTACTGCACGCGGTTGGTATCTTGAAATTCATCTACGTGAATGTATTTGAATCGACCCGATACGTATTCCAACGCTTCCTTGTCCGTCTCCAACAGCCGCAATGTCTGCGTCAGCAGATCGTCAAAATCCATCGCGTTGTTCCGCTTCAGATGCTCGCAATACGCCCGATAAACCGACGTGATCTCCGAAATCCCCTTCAGCTCTCGGTTTTCCTGCTCGTATTCCTCCGGATCTTTGCCCTGCATCTTCGCGTTCGCTATATGATACTTCACGTTTTTGAGCATCTTTTCATCGTCGATCCCCATCTCCGCAAACGCGCGCTTGATCACCGCCGCGCGCTCCGTTTCACTGTAGATCGAAAAATTTTGCGTGTACCCCAGCCGATCGGCAAACATTCGCAAGATCCGCACGCACATGCTGTGAATGGTGCAGATCCACATGCTCTGCGCGCCGTCTACCATCTTCGACAACCGCTCCCGCATCTCGTTCGCCGCTTTATTCGTAAACGTTATCGCCAGAATCGACGACGGATATACCCCCTTCTCTTCCACCAGATACGCGATCCGCGACGTGAGCACGCGCGTCTTTCCGCTCCCCGCTCCCGCCAATACCAATACCGCGCCCTCCGTGTCCATCACGGGCTTGATCTGCTCTTCGTTCAGCTTTTGCAAAATTTCGTCCATCCTTCCTCCATCCTCGCAGCGCTCCGACATTACGCCTCTCTCTGCGATCCGTCTCCGCACGCATTCCCTGCTAACTTCCCCCTCATTATACCATAAAAAGAGTGCGCAGGCAATTCGCAATGCCCGCCCGAACCAAAAAATTTATCCGCCCCCCCCCGCAAACTTCGCCCCCTTGCGCCGTCGCCCCGCGCCCGAAGCCCGCTCGCCTTCCAACGCCTTTTCCGCCCACCCTTCCGCCGCTTTCTTCATCGCCCTTTCCGTATCGTCCTTTCCGTATCGTCCTTTCCGTATCGTCCTTTTATTTCCGACAAAACCGCAGCCTCTCGCAAACGAGTTGCGAGAGGCTGTCTCTCTCCCTGAAATCCTGCTCTTTGAGCGCAACGTCCGACGTACCCGTCCGACTTTCTGCCCCGCGCGCACGGAGGCGCATCCGCATGTATTCCCGTCAAAATGCCGCCGCGCCGCAGAAAAACGCAAGGCCGCGATGCGCGGCCGACTCGCCGCAACGGCTTTTTCACGTCCTCTTGCTCGCTAGGGTCGCCGCGCCTTCCCTTCAAACTCGCATTCGCGGCGGAAGCGCTCCAACGCCTTCAAATAGCGCTCGGACAAATTCAGCATGTAGCGCTGTTTTTCTTCGTAGGAAAGCCTGTCGTAAACGGAGCGATCGGTCAATCGAGCGAGGGCGTCGGACACTTCGCCCTCCGTAATAAGCAGAGCGCGCACCTTTTCGTAAAACGCATCGTCGTCGCCGCCGCGAATGGTACACGTCACCTTTCCGGCAAAATAGCGGCACGCTCGGCTTTCGCTCACGCCGCTCTCCTTTGCGCGCGCCACCTCTCCGGAAATTTCATCCTTGCAGTTCTGCCAAAACCCGCTCTTCAAGCGCGCCTTTGCTTCGCGCGCGATCGTACGAAAACTCTTTTGCTGACCGGACATGGTTTTCCCCCTTTTCTACAAAATTCGCAAATAAAAAAGCCTGCTATCACAAAATAACAGGCTTTCGTACTTAATTTTTAATGCTTCTCTTGCGTGCCGCTTCCGACTTCTTCTTTTTGCGAACGGAAGGCTTTTCATAATGCTCTTTCCGGCGCAGATCGCCGATAATTCCGTCGCGGGAGCATTTTCTCTTAAAACGGCGCAATGCGCTGTCAATCGATTCATTTTCTCCGACTCTGATCGTGGACATTCCTCTCAACCCTCCTTCGCCTTGCGCAATTCGTTAACGCGTATATTTTATACGATTGCGTATCAAATGTCAAGCCGTTTTTGCGCCTTGCGGCGCTTTTTTTTGAATTTTCAAAAATTCCCACAAGACGACATTTTTCCCGCAAACAGAGCCTCCGATACGCCTTCTTTTTTCCCGTCTGCCCGGGAAAACTTGACAAAATTTCAAGCGAAGCTTATAATATTGAATGAATGTTTTACCCGACGGGAGGAAAAATATGGGAAGATCAAACGCAGCCGACTCCCCTGAGCAATGGAGAGCGGAAAAGAAAAAATTGCACCGAAAACTCATTCTGCCCAATCTCTGTATTCTGCTTATCTCGCTGATCGCGGCGATATCGCTGGTCAGCGGGCCGTTTTTGCAGATAACCGTGCCGCTGAACGCCGATACGGTCGAAACGCTGGTGAACCTTGCCGGTTCCGACGCCGATCCGAATGCGGCAAACGATTCGGCAGAGGTATTGATTTACATAGCGAAAGACATCGATACGCAAATTCAAATTTCCGTCGCCTTTGACGACATCGTCGCCGCAGGCGTTACGGACGGCGAAGCCGGATTGCGACAGCTTTTGGACCATTCGCTGGCGGATCTTCCCGACGTTGCGGATTCCGTGAGCGAACAGATCATGCCCGCCTTGCTCTCCATAGCCGCCGTTCAGCTGGCGGAAAACGTCTCCCTTGCCGATATCGATACGGATTCCTTCAACGATACGATAGCGTTGCTGGGAAACCAAGATCTGGAAGGCGCCAGAACGGAATTCGAGAGCGCCGTCGAAATTTTCGCCGACGAACAACTGAACATCGAATTGAGCGAGGACGATCGCGCTTCTATTATGGATATCTACGACAAAGTGATCGATACGATGACCGTGGATGGAGAATTTTCCTTTTCCAATCTGTTCCCCGCCCTGCAGACGCTCATCAACGAGTTCGGTAAAAATCAATCGGAAAACACGAACGACCCTTCCGATTCTTCCGACCCTTCCGATTCTTCCGCAACCTCCGTCACAGACGAACCCGCGCCGATCGAGCCCGCCGCTCCCTTTGCTTCGGCAGTGCAAACGGATGCCGAACGGGCAGGCGAAACCGACTCGCCCGCCTCGGTAAATTCCGAATACGAACGCATCTTAAAGATCATGGAACACCCCTCTACGCTCGTGGACGAGATGGACGGGGAAACTTTGCAAATCGTTTTGACCGTCTGCAAAGGCATGGCGTACTTTTTGATCGCTTGCGCCGGACTGTGGGCAATTTTGGCGATCTTTGCGCTGCTGCATATCCTGCTGCCCAATAAAAAGGTAGGCATGTGGTATGTAAAATTGACCGGGTTGCTGCCGTTTTTATTGTTCTTTGCCCTTCCGACGCTCGCACTGCAAGTCGCGCCCTCCGTTATCCCTTCCATGCCCGCCCTGCCGCCTCTCGCCTTCGGAGGGATCACTTACGTCTCCGCGCTCTGCCTGCTCGCACTGTGGATCGTTTCTGTTTTCTGGTGTCACCCCATCAAAAAGAAAATCTCCATCTGTTCGGCAAACATGCGCAACGCTCGCCGCTGATCGCTTTTTTTCCGCTCTATTGTCCGCGAAATCTGCGCGATCATACGCGATCGTACACGATTATACGCGATAGTAAGCAATCATACTCGATCATACGCGATTATACGGGCGGCGCGCTCTCCCGATTCGGGAGAGCGCGCCGCTTTGTTTTGGCTTGATGAGTCTTGTCATGTCGGGACATATCCGGATCGGTCTCGTCGGTACCGATCCTGTCTGAACGGTTTTATCCGGATCGAGCCGAACTCCGTTGATCGCGCATCCTTTTCCGATGCGTTTTGCGTCGTTGCGTTCAGGTTCGCTTGTACGTCGTCCCCGTCGGCGTATCGATCAGCGTGATCCCCGCTTCGGCAAGCTGATTGCGGATCCGATCCGCTTCGGCGTAGTTCTTTGCCTTTTTCGCCGCGACGCGTTCGGCGATCAGAGCCTCGATCTCCTCCGCGCGCATTCCCTCTTCGCTTGGCGCACACGCCTCTTCTTTCAACAGATCGAGCGAAAGCACGCGATCAAAATCTTCCAACAGCGCGCGCTTGGTTGCGCCGTTTATATCCTTTGCCTTGACCACGTCGTACACGCACGTTACCGCCAAAGACGTGTTCAGATCGGCGTCCATCGCCTCGCAAAACGCCTTTTTACAGCGCTCGAACGCATCCGATTGCACCTCACCTTCCGATGCGATCGCCAAAACGCGCGACTTCAATTTCCTGTAGGCGTTTGCCGCGTTTTCAAACGAGTCTGCCGAAAATACAAGCGCGTTCCGATAATGCGATTGCAGGCAGAAAAACCGATACTCCATCGGCGAATATCCGTCCTCGATCAGCTTTTTCATCGTCAAAAAGCCGCCCGAAGATTTGCTCATCTTTCCGCCCGCCGTATTCAGATGCAGGACATGAAACCAATGCTTGCACCAGGTATGCCCCAAATACGCCTCGCTCTGCGCGATCTCGTTCGTGTGGTGCGGAAATACGTTGTCGATCCCTCCGCAATGGATATCCACGTACTCGCCCAGATATTTCATCGCGATGCACGAGCACTCTATGTGCCAGCCCGGATACCCGACGCCCCAGGGGCTATCCCATTTGAGCGCCTGATCTTCAAACTTGGACTTGGTGAACCACAGCACAAAATCGTTCTTGTTTCGCTTGTTTTCGTCTTCGTCAACCCCTTCGCGCACGCCAACTTCCAGATCTTCCTCTTTGAAATTGAAAAATTTATGGTATTGCGCTACCTTTGACGTATCGAAATAGACGTTTCCGCCCGCCTTATATGCGTACCCCTTTTCCATCAGCGCCTCGATCACGCGGATAAAATCGTCGACGCAGCCCGTCGCAGGCTGCACCGCGTCCGGCCGCTTGATATTCAAGAGCGCGCAGTCGGCAAAAAACGCATCCGTATAAAACGCCGCAAGCTCGCGCACCGTCTTATGCTCCCGTTTCGCACCCAACAGCATCTTGTCTTCGCCGCTGTCCGCATCGTCCGAAAGATGCCCGATATCCGTAATATTCATTACGCGCATCACGTCGTATCCCGCGTATCGCAGGTACTTTTCCAATACGTCCTCCATCAGATAGGTACGCAGGTTTCCGATATGCGCAAAATTGTACACCGTAGGGCCGCATGTGTACATCTTCACCTTTCCCGCTTCCTGCGGCACAAACTCTTCCACCGCCCTGCTCAATGTGTTGTACAGTTTCATGGTCTTTCTCCGTCCTTCCTTTTTTCCGTTCTACCCCGTTTTTACTTCTTCGTCGCTTCCGCGATTCGGCGAACCGTCTGCTCGACGTCGCACCCTTCGCAGTCGACGGTCACGTCCGCGTATCGCTCATACAGCGGTATCCGCTCCGCATACAGATCGGCGATCGTCTCGCCCGGCGTGCGCATCACGACGCCCCGACGAAAGATGTTCTTCAACCGCTTTTCCAACTCCCGCTCGCTCACCTTCAAATATACGACGGTGCCGATCTTCTTCAAATTCCGCATCGCGCGCTCGCCGTATATGACCGAGCCGCCCGTCGCGATCACGCACCGCTCCGCCCAAAGCGAGGCGTTGACGTCCTCTTCGATGCGCAAAAATTCCTCCGCGCCCTTGTCGCGGATGATATCGCACAGCAACGCCTTTTCGCGGCTCTGTATCAGCAGATCGCAGTCGATGAATCCGTACCCGATCGCCTTCGCCAACAAAATCCCCGCCGTGCTCTTGCCGGATGCGGGCATTCCGATCAAAACGATGTTCTCCATATGCGCCTGCGCCCGCTCCCGCCGCACGCGCGGCCACTCTGCCGCCCGCGCGCCGCCTTCGAACGCGCCTCCATTCTCTATCTTGCAACATTATACGTTTTTTTCCGCAGAATGTCAATTTCGTTTGCCGCAATCGGAGAATTTATGGTAAACTGTTTCTATGAACGAACTTTTTTCTCCGGATGCGTACGCACGCGTTCAAAAATTGCCCGATCTGCTCCTGCCTTGGTACGATTCCCATAAACGCGACCTGCCCTGGCGGATCAATACGGATCCCTATCGCGTATGGATCTCCGAAATCATGCTCCAGCAGACGCGCGTAGAGGCTGTGAAAGAACATTACCTTCGCTTTTTGCGAACCCTGCCCGACGTACACGCGCTCGCCGAATGTCGGGAGGATACGCTCTTCAAGCTGTGGGAAGGCCTGGGCTATTATTCGCGGGCGCGAAATCTGCAAAAAGCGGCGAAAATCATCGACCGCAACGGTTTTCCCCGCACGGAACGCGAACTCCGCTCCTTGCCGGGGATCGGAGACTACACCGCGGGTGCCATCGCCTCCATCGCCTTTGAAGAGGCGACCCCCGCCGTCGACGGAAACGTCGTGCGGGTGCTCTCCCGCCTGCTCGGCGACGAGCGCAGTCCGACCTTCCTGAAAAAGGCGCTCCGCGACCTGCTCGCCTGCGCATATCCGCCCCTTCGCCGCGGCGATTTCACGCAGAGCTTGATGGAATTGGGCGCAACCGTCTGCCTGCCCGCCTCTCCGCTGTGCCTGACCTGCCCGCTGTTGCAGCTGTGCGACACGCGCAGCGATGCGTTGCCTGCGCGCGAACCCAAAGCGGTACGGCGCAAAATACCCGTTACGGTATTGCTCTTTCACAACGGCTCCCGCATCGCGCTCTGCAAGCGCGAGAACGGATTGCTCCGCGGAACATACGGCTTTTTTACGATCGAACGCGCAATGGAACAGGAGGACGCGGCGCGCTTTTTGCAAGATGCGGGCCTCAACCGCTTTGCGCTCGGAAAGGAAATCAAACACAACCACGTGTTTTCGCATATCGAATGGAACATGACGGCCTTTCCCGTCGCTTGCGAAACGGACGTCTCCTCCCTGACGCTTCCCGAAAACATCGCGCGCGACGGCATCGTCTGCACGCGCTTTCAAGCGCTCTCTTACCATGAAAAATCGTACGTCGAACGCGAGCTTTCTCTGCCCACCGCCTTCCGATGGTGTCTGCAATACCTTTGAGAAAAAGTATTAAAGGGCGCATCGCCCTCGCACGACTTCCCTCGCGAAAAAACACGAAAATTGCCGAACGCCTGCAAAACACGGCAGACGTTCGGCAATTTTCAGTTTTACGGACGTTCCGCATGCCGCTGCAAACGCATGGGCAAAAGCGCTTTTTTCTCCCTCTTTATGATCGCTCGCCGCCGCTTTGAAGCGAACGAAAGGGCGTCTGCGGAGGAAAGAAACCCGTTGCAATATACCTGCCGGCGGCAATCCGACCTCGGCAGGATTTCGCAAAACAGGGGCCCTTGATCGAAGGGCGCAACCTGGATCAGAGCGTCTTTCGCAGCGATTCCGCGATTTGTTTTCCGGAGCTGGTGCCGATGCGGTCGGCGCCGGCATCGAGCATGGCGCGGAACTGATCGACGTCGCGGATCCCGCCCGAAGCCTTGACGAAGCAGTCGTTTTTGACCGTTTCTTTGAGCAATTTTACGTCTTCCGCCTTGGCGCCCTCTCCGAAATATCCGGTGCTGGTCTTGACAAAAGAAGCTCCGGCATCCTTCGCGCAGACGGCCGCCTTGACCATCTCGTCGCGCGTGAGCAGGGAAGTCTCCAGGATGACTTTGACGGGGTTGCCCCTCGCCGCTTTGACTACCCGCCTGATCTCGCGCTTGACGTAGGCGTAATTTCCGTTTTTGACGGCGGAAATACAGATCACCATATCGATCTCGTCCGCGCCGTCGGCGATCGCGCGCTTGGTTTCAAAAACTTTTGTTTCCGTCTTGTTTTCGCCCATCGGGAACCCGACCACGCAGGCGATTTTGATTTGCGGCGCATCCTTCAAAAAATCGTTGCACGCCGACACATAGACGGGCTGCACGCACACCGAGTAAAACCCGTTTTCCACCGCCTCTTCGCACAGCTTTTTGATCTCGCTGCGCGTTGCCGTCTGCTTTAAGAGGGTGTGATCGATCGTCTTTAACAGCCTGCGTATTTCCAGTATCTTCTTTTGCCGCCGAAATTCTTCAAATTCCGCGCGCTCGTCCGGCGTGATCTCCGTAGGCGACTTCTCGACAGCCTTGCCTTCGGCGCGTTCCTCCTTCTTTTCGAATCCGCTCTCCCCTTTGTCCTCCGCAGGCGCCAAACTTTCCTGTCCCGCCGCCGCGGGCAGCTCTTCTTCCGTCTTTTTCTTACCCAATCCAAACATTACAGATCCTCCTTTCCGATCGATCGATACACGAGCGGCTCCGCTCGGTATGTATCCGTTACGGAAACGGCGCTTTTCGCCAATTCCAAAGCCTCGGCGTCTTCCCGCCGATAATATACCTCCGCGACGACCTCTCCGCGTTCGACCGCATCGCCTGCGCGCTTTTTCAACAGAATGCCGACCGTATGATCGATGACATCCCCCTCTTTGCGCCTTCCTCCGCCCAACTGCGCGCACGCCGTTCCCAGCGCATGCGCGCCGATGCGAACTTTTCCGCTGTCGGGAGCGAGAATTTCCATGCAATGCGGCGCGAGCGGCAACAGCGATACGTCGTCGATCGCGCGCGCGTCTCCGCCCTGCGCTTCGACGATCTCCTTCAGCTTTCGAAGGGCTGCCCCCGAACGAACGACCTCCCGCGTGCGGCGCTCTGCCTCCTGCTCGCCGATCCCCTCCGCCATCTGCAAAATCTTTCGGCAATGATAGAGCGAGAGCGCCTGCAGATCGTTCTGCTTGCCGCGCAAAACCTCGATGACTTCGCGCACTTCCGCATTGCAGCCGATACTGTCGCCCAGCGGCGTGTCCATGCACGTTACCGCCGCGCTCACCTGCCTGCCCGCTCGCACGCCCACGGCAACCATCAGCTTCGCCAGCCGCACCGCATCCGCGCGCGTCTGCATAAACGCCCCGTCGCCGTACTTGACGTCCAACTGTATGACGTCCGCAAACGAAGCCAGCTTTTTGCTCATCACAGACGACGCGATCAGCGGAATACTGTCGATCGTCGCCGTCACGTCGCGCACGGCATACATCCGTTTATCCGCAGGTACCGTGCTCTTCGTCTGCCCGGCAATCGCCGCGCCTATTTTTTCCACCTGCTTTCGGAACCGCTCCGCGCTCAACTCCACGCAAAAACCGGGAAACGACTCCAATTTATCCAGCGTTCCGCCCGTAAACCCCAGGCCTCTCCCCGAATATTTTGCGCATTTTATCCCTAAACATGCAAGCACCGGCACCAGGATCAGCGTCGTAGAATCGGATACGCCGCCCGTGGAATGCTTATCCGCATACCGCTCGCCTTCGTTCGGCTTTTCCAACCGATCGCCGCTGCTCGCCATCGCGTCCGTCAGAAGAAAGGTCTCTTCATCCGTCATTCCGCGCAACAACACCGCCATGCAGAAGGCGGCTATCTGCGCATCCGACGCGCGCTCTTGCGCTACCATCTCCACAAATGCGCGGATCTGTCCCTCCGTAAGCGTCTTCCCTCGTTTTTTCGCATCGATGATCTCGTATGCCGTCATCCGCCAAACCTCCTCCTTTTTCGACAGGATCGGACTCCTCCCTCCCTGCCGCGCCATGTTACAATATACACAGCCGTCGGCAATCCGCCCTCGCGCTGAAATTCGCAAAAAAAGGAGTCCTCTATGTATCTGCTGGCTTCCACCCTGTTGGGCGGACTGTACTTACTCATTCTGTTCGGTTTGTGCCTCGGCGGCGTTGTCGGATTCAAACACTTCCGACGCTCCCTGCGCAACGCAAGGGAAAACCCGCCCGAAGAAAAAACCCAACCGCCTCAGCAAAACACCCCCGCGCCTGCCCCGAAAGAGGTGTATTATATCGTCGAAAAAAAACGCGCCCGTTCCAAACCGTCCTTTTCGCAACCCAAAAAAATACACTTCGAATGACTAATCATTACAGCGCCGGATCTTCAAGCCTTTCCCTTTTCAAATCGTCTTAAAGCGTTTCGCAACCCGCGCAGCGCCCGAAAGACTCCGCCTATCCGCCGACGGGCGCCGCAATCGCGATTGCGGCGCCCGTCCGTTTGCGCTTCGCCTCTGCCGCCCTCCGCGGCGCTCTCCTGCCGTCCGCATCGGCAGCCTCCGGCAGAGCGCCACTCGCCGCAGTCGGGGCGATCTGCCGTCAATCGCTGTAGCGCTCGACGTTGTTCCCCTCGTCCCAAAGCCGCTCCAGATGATAGAACAGCCTGGACTCGTCGTTGAAGATGTGCACGATCACGTCACCGTAATCGATCACGCCCCAGCGGCCTTCCTTTACGCCTTCCGTGCGCCGCGGCTCGATGCCTTCCTTCGAAAACCGCTCCTCCAAATTTTCACACAGCGACTTCACCTGCGTCGTATTCCGCCCGCTGCATATGACAAAATAATCGCACAATACCGTCTTTTCGCGTACGTCGACCATCAAAATGTCGTCCGCCTTCTTCGACGATAAAAATTTGCAGATCTCCTTCGTAAATTCTTGCGATTCCATCTAGTTTCTCCTTAATTCTTTATAATATTCGTATGCGCGAAAGGTGAGAGGATAAATATCCCGTTTTTCCCGCTTCAAATACCGCAATTCATACTTGAGCGCACGATACATGCACTCGTTCAGGTCGCGATAAAACCATTCGCGAAGTTTTTCGACGTGCGGGAAATCCCTCCCCGCTTCCAGCATGTCTGCCAAAAAGATCACTTTTTCAAGGTTGCTCATATTCGGTCTTGCCGACGTATGATAGCGGATGGCGTTCAAGACGTCCTCGTCCTCTACCCCCAGCGCATGTTCGGCAACGTATGCCCCCGAATATTGGTGCATTACAGGCGCAGGCACTTCCTGCGGCGGGCAAAAGCCCGCAAGCTCGGGCGCAGACGCGTCCAGATTTTTCGCGATATCGTGCAGCCCTGCCGCCTCCAACACCGTACGCTCTTCCAGCCTGTATTGCCCCGCGACCGACGCCGCCATGAGCGCTACGCGAACGGTGTGCTTCCTGCGCGTGGGCTTTAGATACGCCAATGCCTCGCGCACACGCTGAATGCGGTATAACCCCTTCGATTCAATATATGCGATCACATCCTCCGCAAGATACGGCTTCAGATCCTCGCAAAACGCGCACAGCACGCGGATCTTCGTACTCGATACGTCCTTCCCCGCATACTCCAATACCCGAAATCCCTTTCGGAATTTTGTCAAAAACCGAAGCTGCTCCGCACTGAAGCTGACGCGCTCCCCCGCTCGGCTGCACGCCACAAGCTCCGCCATCTCCAGGATCCGCTCCGGCTCCTTCCAGGTGTAAAAATCCCGCAGCATGTCCGCCCCGACCAGCCAATACAGCTGCGCTTGCGGATATTTCTGCCGAAAATGCTGCACCGTGCGCACCGTGTAACTCGGCCCGCCCGCATTCATTTCATACGAGCTGACTTCACAGCCGCGGATCCCCGCAAAGGCAAGTTTTGCCATGTTCAGCCTGTCCTGCTCGCCCGCCAACAGCTTGCCTTGCTTGTGCGGCGGGATCGCCGCGGGCATTACGATCACCTTATCCGCTTCCAGCTGCTCCAACGCCGCCTTGACAATATTGACATGTTCTGCATGCACGGGATCAAACGTCCCGCCGAAAATCGCAATCTTCATATTCCTCTGTATGTATATGGCGTATCCCCGCGCCCTTTATACCTGTTTTCCTGTTTTTTCCATACCCTTTTCAGTATATCACAACTTTTCCGCTCTTGCAACGTATAATTTGACAAAAAATTGGAGAAATCTAGGAGAAAATAACTCCTCGAAAGGTACATACCATGTACAGATCCTCTTTTACGTTGTGGTCGGATACCGTATTTTTCTTTTTTGCGCTCTTCTTGCTCGCTTTTTGCGTCTTTCGCTTTTACCTTCCCTCCTGGTGGACAACGCTCCTGCTCGCCCTGCCGACGGCGCTGGCAGGAGCGACCCTCCTGCACCTCCGCCGCCGCGCGCGGCGGCGGAAAAAACATGCCGCCGAAGGAACGCGCAAGGAAATGCAAAAATTTGCCTTTCACCTGGCAATGGATTCGCCCGAACGAAACGCCGAACTGATCGCCAACAGCTTGAACGCCCTGCACGCCGATCTTGCCGACGCTCCCGCATCCCAAACGGACGACACCGCCCGACCGCGCGCGGAAAAAGCACCCTACGCGCAGATCGAGAACAACACCCTCAAACTTGCGGACGGCAGGGGGTACATCCGATTCCAATTTGAAAAAGTGACGGCGGACGAACTGCGCCCCGCCATCCGCGACAATGCCGAACACGCGACGGTGTTCGCCGCCGCATTCACCGAAGAGGCCGTCCGCCTCGCGCACGCATTCGGAATTTCCCTGCGGGATATCGACGACGTCTACGCGCTCGTCAAAGAAGCGGGCTGCATGCCCGATCCCTTGATCGAGCCGCCCGCCGAAAAGCGAAGCCTGCGGGAAAAATTGGCTTTCCGCCTGCGCAAAAGCGCATGGCGCGGCTATGCCTTTTCCGGCTCGTTTCTGCTCCTGTTTTCCCTCTTTACGATCTTCCCTCTCTATTACGTGATCTCGGGCGGCATCCTGCTCGCCTTCGCCGCGATCTTGCGCCTGTTCGGAAAAGACGCGCCCTGATATCGCGCTTGCCGCTTTGCCCTTTCTTATCCCTGCGTTAAAAAGCCGGTTTGGCGGCGCATTCGCTTGCGCCGCCAAACCGGCTTTTTTGCTTTCCTGCGTGCGGATAACGGGTATCCCTTGCTCAACCGCGGCCGTTCCCGCCGAGGGTCGCCGCTAAAATTCGACGTGCTTAAAATCCTTTCGCGAAGAGCGGCGGTATAAAATGACTTTCCTGCCGATCACCGCAACGCATTCCGCGCGCAGGGCGGCGGCAAGATCCGCGCCCAACGTCTTTGCGTCCTCTTCCGCGTTCGTAAGGACGTTGACCTTGATCAGTTCGCGCGCTTCCAGCGCGTCGGACAGCGATTTGATCATGTTTTCTCCGATCCCGCCCTTTCCGCATTGCGCGATCGGATCGAGATTCGCCGCGATGCTCTTCAGATTGCTCCTCTGTTTACTCGTCAACATAGTTCTCCTTTGCCTATTCCTTAAATGAAAATTCCACGCCGCCGACGACGACCGTATCGTCTTCGGCAACGCCGCGCCGCTTCAATTCCTTAATGACGCCCTTGTCCTTGAGTACCTTTTGAAAATATGCCATCGAATCGGGATCGGACAGCACCACATTTCGCTCGAGCATATCCACCAGCCCGCCCGTAATGTACCATACGTTCTCTTCCTCGTCCTTTTCGATGGAATAGTCGTTACCGTCCGGCGCCTCGTATTCCACAAAATCCGCCGGGATCGGCTCGGGAGGAGGCAGCGTTTCCAGCACGGAAAAGATCCCTTCGATCAATTCCCGCGTCCCCTCGCCCGTCACGGCGACGATGGGATAGATCGCATACCCCTTGCACTTTTTGCAAAACGCCTTCCTGTTCTCTTCCGCTTCGTAGGCGTCGCACTTGTTCAGAACAACCAACTGCGGCAACGCCGCCAGCGTCGGACTGTATTGCTCCAGCTCTGCATTGATCGCCAAAAAATCCTCATACGGGTCGCGGCCTTCCATGCCGGAGATATCCACTACGTGAACCAACATGCGCGTGCGCTCGATGTGCCGCAGAAAATCATGGCCAAGCCCCGCGCCGTCCGCGGCGCCCTCGATCAGTCCGGGGATGTCCGCCGCCACGAAAGACTTGTCGTAATATTTGACTACCCCCAAATTGGGAGAAAGCGTCGTAAAATGATAGTTCGCGATCTTCGGCTTCGCCGCCGAAATTTTCGAAAGCAACGTGCTCTTGCCCACGTTCGGAAATCCGATGATCCCGACGTCTGCGATCACTTTCAATTCCAAAATCAACGTATGCGGCTGCGTCTTTTGCCCCTTTTGCGCAAAGTGCGGCGCGTGCCGCCGCGCCGTGGTAAAACGCACGTTCCCCTTGCCGCCGTTCCCGCCGCGCGCCAACAGCTTCTTCTCTCCGTCCGTATAGACGTCGCATACGATTTTCCCCGTCTGCTCGTCCCGCACCAGCGTCCCCAGCGGTACCGCGATCACGACGTCCGCTCCGCCCTTGCCGTAACAGAAATTCGTACCGCCGCGCTCGCCGTCGCCCGCCGCAAACTTCCCGCCGTAACGAAATTCGATCAGATCCGTCTTGTCCTTGTCCCCGACAATATAGACGTCGCCGCCCTTTCCTCCGTCTCCGCCGTCCGGGCCTCCGTTGGCAAACCCCTTGAAACTCTTAAACGAGTTCATCCCGTCGCCCCCGTTTCCCGATTTTATGATTATCTTTACTTTATCCGTAAATAACGATGCCATGTTTTTTCACCTTTTCGTCTTGTTCTGCCTGCTCGCATAGTAATCGCACTGCCCTTGCAGCGGACATTCGCCGCACTGCGGGTTCTGCGAATGGCATACCTGCCTCCCGTGCCAGATCAGCCAATGGTGCGCCTTCGACCAGTCCTCTTGCGGAATCGCACTTTTGAGCTGCTCTTCCGTCTTCAGCGGCGTCGGCGCATTCGCCAGTCCCAGCCGATTGCTCACGCGAAACACATGCGTATCCACGGCGATCGCATCCGCTTCAAACCAAACCGAGGAAACGACGTTCGCCGTCTTTTGCCCCACGCCCGCAAGCGACTTGAGCTGCGCAAACGATGAGGGCACTTCTCCGCCGAACTTGTCCAAAATGTCGCGCGACGCGGACAAAATGTGCGCCGCCTTGCTCCGATACAGCCCGCACGAATAAATGTACTCCTCCAACTCCCGCTGCGATAATTGCAGCATCGTCTGCGGCGTATTATGTTGTTTGAACAGCTCTGCCGTCACCTTGTTGACCCGCTCGTCCGTGCATTGCGCCGACAAGATCACCGCGATCAACAATTCGTATGCCGAATTGTAGTGCAGCGCGGGGCGCGCATCGGCATATACCTTCGCAAGAATTTGCAGAGCCTGCTCTCTGTGTAAATCGTCCATGCCGCTATTTTACCATAAAAACGCCGGCAAAACAAGACTTTTCCGCATCCCCGCGCAAAAAAATCCTTCCGCAACGCGCTCCGCCCGCTTTTCACACCGGCCGAACGATCGTTCTCCCGTATTTTGTCTCCACACAAAAAAAACCGACAAACGCCGAGCGGCTGCAGCCGTTGAGTACGTAGCGCGCCCGATACAGGTCCGAACCGCTCAGCCGCGCAGAGATCCCGCAGCCTACGTTCGCTTCGCGCGGCGTCGTCACCGCCGTCGCGCAGATGCCGTTCGCGTTCAGCCGCGAAATAAATTCCAGCGTCTGCGACCGCGAACGAAATACCGCCAATATTGCATTCATTTTTTCTCCTTTGTTGCGCCGATTGCAATTTTTTTTCGTCACGGCATATATTACAGTATATGAATTTGCACGCAGAAATTGTTTCCGCTCTTTCTGCGCTTTGCTCCGTTCACGCACTGCCGCAGGCAGGCGGATAAAATTCGGGAGGTCGTATGATTTATTTTGACAACGCCGCCACCGGCGGTCGAAAACCGGACAGCGTGCTGCGCGCCGTCCGCGCAAGCATGGAAGGATATTGCGCCAACCCCGGCAGAAGCGGACACAGGCTCTCCGTTGCCGCCGCAAACCAGATCCTGCGCTGCCGTGCGCTGCTCGCTCAATTTTTTCACGCGCCCGACTGCGAACGCGTCATCCTGACCAAAAATTGCAGCGAGGCGCTCAATCTCGCCATCTTCGGAATGGTCGGCGCCGTCGCACAGCCCAATCAGCCGACGCCGCAC
>CALVYJ010000018.1 GCA_944372075.1 uncultured Clostridia bacterium
TGTGTTAAACTTCTTTTCTCTTGACATTAAAATATGCACCTCCAAAAGTCTGTCCAACTTTTGGGGTGCATATCATACCGGTGCGACGGCGCTTTTACGCGATCTTGACGGATCGCTTTGCAGATCCGATCGTTTCCTGCCCGCTTGCACATTTCTCGAAACAGATCCGCTGCTTGTTTGCCGAAAAACGGATTCTTTACCGCAATTCGATATTGAGTTTTTCGTGCAGAGATTTCAAAATTTTCTTGACAAACCCGTCGGCATCCTCGTTTGTGATCGCCTTATCCCTCGGAGTAAACGTGACGGAAAACGCCATGCTCTTTTTCCCTTCTCCGACTTGCGAACCGCGATATACGTCAAACAGCCGAACGCTTGTAAGAAATTTACAGCTAGCCTTGATCACTTTTTCTATCTCGGCACACGTCATCCCTTCCTCTGCGACCAAAGCGATGTCTCGCACCACTTCCGCAAATTTCGGCAACGGCATATATTTCTTTCTTTCCGCCAAAACATGCGCTACGCTCGCATAATCCAATTCACCCAAATACAGGCTTACGTCCACCGACAAATTCGCCGCAATTTCCGGAGAAAGTTCGCCCAAGTAGCCTACCGTTTTGCCGTCCAACAAAATCTCCGCGCATTTGCCGGGATGCAAAAACGGTCGCTGAGCCGCTACATATTCGAACGTTACGCCCGCCTGCGCCGCCAACGCTTCAAACACACCCTTCGCGGTAAAGAAATCTTCCGTCGGCCCGTATATACCTATGCTGAGCATCGTATGCTCTTCGGGTTGCTCTTCCAGCGGCAGAGATTTCGCCAAATATACGCTCGCCAATTCATATAAGCGAGCCGCCTCGTTGGTGCGCCGCACGTTTCGGATCAAGGTGTTTAACATGGAAGGAGCCAACGTCGTCCGCATTAAACTCAAATCCTCTCCAATCGGATTTTTGATCTTAATCGCTTTAGCTATTTCATCTTCCATCCGCAACAGCTCGTAATCTTTGGGAGATATAAACGAATACGATATCATTTCGCTGCAACCCTGTGCAGACATCGTTTGACGAATTTTTTCTTCCGCCTGCTGCTCCGCATTCAATCCGCCGTTCGTTACCGTGGCGCTCTCCATAAACGTGCCTTCGATATGGTCATATCCATACATGCGAATCACTTCCTCCGCCAGATCGGGATAGCCGTCTACGTCTTCACGATATGCCGGCACCGTAACGGTAAGCGCATCTCCGTTTGCCGTAACGCTGAAATTCAGCCGATCCAGAATCGCGCAGATCTCCTCCTTCGGAACCGTGATCCCCAGCAAACCGTTGATCTGCCCGACAGACGTATGGATCACTTTCGGAACGGCGACGGCATCTCCGATATCAAACCGGTCGCGCGCTATTTCACCGCACGCCAACGTATCGATCAAATTCAAAGCGCGATTGATCGCTACTCCCGTGGTATATGCGTCGACCCCCTTTTCAAACCGCGCAGACGAATCGCTCTTTTGCCCCAGTTTGCGCGACGTCCTGCGAATGTTCGCTCGCTCAAATTTCGCGCTCTCAAACAAAAGCTCCGCGGTCGATTCCGAAATTCCGCTGTTTAATCCTCCCATAACGCCCGCCAGCGCAACCGGCGCGGCTCCGTCCGCAATTACCAGATTTTCATGGTTGAGAGTAAATTCCTTCTCGTCCAGCGTGGTGATCTTCTCGCCGTCGCCCGCGCGCCGCACGCAAATACTGCTCCGCTCCACCTTCGCCAAATCAAAAGCGTGCATCGGCTGTCCCAACTCCAACAGCACATAATTCGTGATGTCTACGACGTTGTTGATCGAACGCAATCCGCAAAGAGCCAAACGACGGCGCATCCATTGCGGCGACTTTTCCACCTTCAAATTGCGCACATAATGCGCAATGTAGCGAGGACAAAGATCGGGTGCTTCCACCGTAACGCGAACGCGGTCTCCCGTGCTGAACGCGCCGATCGCATAGGTCAGTTCCAAAGGCTCCAACGGCTTTTTTAAGACCGCCGCCACCTCGCGCGCAATGCCGTATACGCTCTGACAATCCGGTCGATTTGCCGTTACCGAAATATCAAAGAGATAATCTTCCAGACCGACGACCTCTTTTATATCCGTTCCGAGCGCCACATCGCCGCGCAGCAACAAAATGCCGTTGACTTCCGCACCTTCATACCAGTCGTCCGTAATTCCAAGCTCCTCTCCCGAACAAAGCATCCCGTTTGACTCGATCCCGCGAAGTTTTCCCTTCTTTATCTTGACCCCGTTGTGCAGTGAGGAACCGTCCAACGCAACCGGAACAAGATCGCCCGGCTCTACGTTGTTTGCTCCCGTAACAATTTGAATATCCGATCCGTATTCCCCGCAATTCAGATGACATATCTTTAATTTGTCTGCGTCCGGATGTTTTTCCATCTTCTCGATCCTGCCGACTACACAGCGATCGATCTCCGCTCCCATATACGTGAGTTCCTCTACCTCGAAGCCGCAAGAAAACAGCTTTTCCGTCAACTCCTGCGCCGTAACGTCGATATCGACAAACTCTTTTAACCAACTGAACGGTACCTTCATTTTTCTTGCCCCTCCTTAGTCCTTAAATTGCTTCAGAAAACGAATATCGCCCTCAAACAACAGACGAATATCCCCGATTCCGTATTTGATCATCGCAATGCGCTCCAATCCCATTCCGAACGCAAATCCGCTGTAAACATCCGGATCGATCCCGCAATTTTCAAGCACGCGGCGATTCACTACGCCCGCACCCAACACTTCGATCCAACCCGTACCTTTGCAGATGCGGCAGCCCTTGCCCCCGCACGCCGAACAGGACAGATCGACTTCTACGCTCGGCTCTGTAAACGGAAAATAGGACGGACGCAGACGAACCTTCGTTTCACTGCTGAACATCCTGCGCGCAAACGCACCCAGCATCCCTTTCAAATCGTTCAGCGTGATCCCCTTGTCCACGACCAACCCCTCCATTTGATGGAACATCGGCGAATGCGTCGCGTCAGAATCGGAACGATATACGCGCCCCGGACTCAACACTTTGATCGGAGGCTTCTTGTTTTCCATGACGCGGATCTGGCCGGACGACGTTTGAGACCGCAACAAATATTCGCCCGTTATAAAAAAGGTATCTTGCATGTCGCGCGCCGGATGATCTGCCGGTATGTTCAAAGCCTGGAAATTATAATAATCCTTCTCGATTTCCGGCCCCTCAAAGACGTCAAAACCCATCCCCGAAAAAATATCGATCAACTCGCGGCGAACAAGCGTAACAGGATGCACCGAACCGGTCTCATGAAATTTCGCAGGCATCGTCACGTCGATCTTTTCCCCCGCTATTTTTTCCGCCAATTCGCGCTTCCCGATCGAAATCTCCAACTCGGAAAACTGCTCCTCTGCCCATTGGCGTATTTCTCCGACCAGCTTGCCCACCATCGGACGATCTTCCGGCGCAACCTCGCGCATCCCTTTGGACAACGCAGAGATCTTCCCGGTCTTTCCAAGATATTCCATCTTTACCGAATACAATTCTTTGCTCGTCATCTGCTGCCCGCGCTCGCTCAACAGCTCGGCTATCTCTTGGCGTATGCTCTCGATTTGCTCTTTCATGCTTCCTCCTGTTTTTTGACATGACTTGTCCGACAGACTTTTCCTTAAAAAAACGCCCCGTGACCATTCTCGTCACAGGGCGCTCATTGCGCTGTACCACCTATGTTCACAGAGTTCCCTCTGCCTCATTTTTCGCTTAACGCGCGCATTTCGTCCGCATCTACTCCGCCTCAGCCTTTCGACGCGAAAGCTCTTAAGTGAATACCGGGTTAACGCTTCGGAAAACCTTTCAGCCGCTGAATTTTCCTCTCTTGGAATCGTTTTTTTACCCGTCTGTCTTCGTCATTGCCTTTCATTCTATTCAACTTATCTTTATAATAATCCAAAAGCAAAAAAATGTCAACGATTTTTTTGCTTCCGCCTTATATATGCTTTTTTATGTTGCATTATTGGTTACAATTACTGTCAAATATCCATAATACGGATACATCTCTGTATTATCGTCGCTCGTTCTAAATCGTATTTCATATGATCCTAATTGAAACACGTCTGATGAGAAATTATAAATAATCTCTCCTCCAACCGGTGTATAGCTCAAATATGATGTCCAAATAGTGTTTTTCCCCTGTAAAACTGCTACATTCCCGTCCGGAAACTTTGCGTAAGCCATGAACTCACGCGACTTTCCGTCAAAAGGGACATAAATCGTTTTATGATTTTCCTCTTCGGTAAGTTCGCACCATTCTTTTCCAAATTCGTCTTTTATGACCATCGTTATGTGCTGCCGGTTCGGAAACGGATCCTCCTCTCTGTCCGCCAACGCTACGCAAATTACGATACCGCTGATCAAAAGCCCCGCAGCCATGAGCGCAGCGATAATTCCGATCGTCTTTTTCATCTCTTTCCTCCTTTCAGTTCACTACTTGCTCGATAAACTGCACTATACTCTCTTCAAAGCAGTGTATCTCACAATAGATTTTCTGCCCGTTCTTCTCCATACTTTTTATCCCTTTCCGCTCAAATAAATTTCCGGAATTTTTCCCACAATAACGCTGTCGCAAACCAGTATCTGCGTGTTGACCGCGATCTTTTTTGTTTCGCTCGGCAACAAAATACTTACGTATACTTCCGCATTCATATACAAAGCGTGCCTCGTTTGATTGATCCCCGCAGAGCTGAATTCCCACGCAAACGAACACAACACGCTCCCGACCGGCAAGATCTGAAAGGGTATCGTCGGCCCGAACCCCGCCAACATTTCAATTCCCGTAAACGCCCCCAACGGTATGCCGATACCCTTTTCACACATCGCATTTACTTGTGCCGCCGCCAACGTCTGCATCTGCCTGGCCATCAAATTTACTTGGTATGCGTTGGTTTCTATGCTCACAATGGCACCTTCGCCGTCCCGCGTGATCGTAACCATTTTGGAATAATCGACGGCGTTCCACTCCAAAACCTGCATCGCCGCACCGTTTACCGCCTCGATCGACTCCGCCCGCACCCTTTCTTCTCCGAGCGATACAACCAGACGCGAAACATTGCTCCTGTACCACGCAATCATGCCGATCACAGCCGCCAATATCACCGCTATTATTATGTATTTTCGAATTCGCAGCGGTCGACGATAACGCCGATACCGATACCGCACCGGAATAAAGTCTGTCATATCGCTTTATCCTATGCTGCGGCATCAAAAAATATACGCTCTTGCTCCTCTGTTCACATGTTCACAGAAAGCAAACGCTTTATCCTCACTTTGAGAACAACGCATACACGTCGCTCGCGTTTGCCAGTCCTTCGCTAAACGCGGTGGCACAGCCCGCCGCAACGCCAAAACGCAAAGCCTCTTCGTCTGTCTTTCCCCATTCTTTTGCGGCCAAATACGCCGCCAAAAGCGAATCCCCTGCTCCGACCGTATCTATGGCTTTTCCCTCATACGCCGGAACGCAGATACTTCCCTTTGCCTCGCTTACCAACATTGCGCCGCAAGCACCCATGCTCACAAGTACATTCTCGGCGCCGGCACAACGCAACTTCTGCGCATACGCGAGCGCCTCTTCCTTTGTTTGGATCGAAACGCCGTACAACTCGCCCAACTCATCCAAATTCGGCTTTACCAACCAGGGGCCTTGCTCTACCGCGCCCGCCAACAATTCGCCGCACGCGTCGATCACTACCTTCAAATCCTTACGACCCAACCTTTGCAGCAAATCGCGATAGGCTTGCCCGGATACACCGCGCGGAACGCTGCCCGCCAACACCAACACGGAATGCAGCGGCACTTGCTTGAGCGCGGCTTCTAAATGCTCCCAGTCTTGCGCGTCGATCGTCGGCCCGTTTCCGTTCAGATCGGTCTCTTCTTCCGCACGTATTTTTACGTTGATGCGCGTATTTCCCTTTACTCGCACAAAATCCGAACTGATTCCGTCTTGCGCAAGCATCCGACAAAAGATATCGCCCGTTATCCCCGCAACAAATCCCGTCGCGACGCTTTCAACGCCCAACCGCTTCAACACTTTCGATACGTTGACGCCCTTGCCACCCGCTTCCAAATGCTCCGATTTTGCACGATTGATCGCTCCGGGTTTAAATTCGGCAACTCGCACGCGATAATCCAACGCCGGATTGCATGTCACCGTATAAATCATGCGCGATTACCGCCTTCAAAAGGAAGGATCCCCTCTTCTTCCAGATACGTTTCCAAAATCTGCGCCGCACATGCGCACAATTCCGCACAGGGACGCTTTTTATAATACTGCGGCGTTCGCTCCGACGCTATAGGCCCGGAATCGGCGCCGACGCCCGCCAACAGCTCTCGACATACGATCGATCCGTTTTCCTTCCGAAAACGCGCCGCAACTTCCTGCTCCCGCGCATAGAGCGCCGTCTTCGCCGCGTTTGCCGGCGCCGCAGGATTGTAAAAGACGGCGCCCAGCACTATCATCATCCCGGATACCGTGCCGCATATCTCACGCATCCGCCCCACTCCGCCGCCAAACGGCGCCGCCAATTTCAAAAGTTGATCGCGATCCATTCCCATTACGTCTTCATACGCCAAAACAACCGCCTGCGCACAATTCAGTCCGCTTTTGAAATATTCTCTCGCTAAATCCGCTCTCGCCATATTGTTCCTCCTTCAATCCGACCATTATTTTTTGAAAATGCCTTGCATATTCCGATTTCTATGGTATAATGTAAGTATGTTAGATGTCTATTATACATATCAACCCATTCAATCGGACGATTTTATTAAACTTGTTCTTGCTCGCTATTATAATATACCAAACGCAAGAATTTGTAAATCGTTTAACGGCAAACCCTACATCGAAGGCAGAAAAATTCACTTTAACCTTACTCACAGCAAACAAATTACTGCCCTCGCCGTAGGAAAAAACCGCGTCGGATTCGACGGAGAGTCCCTGACAGGCAAAGAACGCCCTGCTGTCTTGCAAAAATTTACCGAACGGGAACGGAGCGAAATTTTCAGCACTCCGGATTTTTACAGACACTGGACCGCCCGCGAAAGCTTTATTAAATTCTACGGCGAAACTCTCGCCGCCCTTTGGCGCAAAGTCGAATTCTATCAAGGGAAAATCTATCTGCGCGGAGAAGAATCTCCGCAGAAAATCATGCAGTTTGAACTGGATCATTACGTGTTCAGCGTCTGCGGCGATTATTCCAAAATAAACCTCTGCCGTATCGATGACATTTGAGCTCTCCGCCCTGTCTTCACCCTTTTTTGCTTTTCTCAATAAAATTTATCGATTCCTTTGCTTTTTTGCTGTTTAACACCTATCCTCACTATACGGTTTTTCAAAAGCTCGCGTGCAATACGCGAGCTTTTTCTTTGCGTAAATTTTTCTTTATTTTTTACAGTTTCCAAAAGGCCGGCGGCGCACGCCCTTCAAATTTGCGGCATCCGAGCCCCAATCCCTACTCGGATGAGCGCGAAACAAACGAAAGAGGTTGCGCGCCCTTTATCTTTAACCCGTTTTTCCGAGCAAACCCGCAAAAATTATCGTATAATTTCGGATACATGCGATTAAACCGCGAATAATCCGCCAGATCGTAATACCACTCGATACCACGTTCCCAATCAAACCGCGACATCGGCATAGCCGGCAATCCGAAAAAGTTTGTCAGTTCTTCCGTACGGGAATCGACCGTCAAAAACAGGGCCTTGATCCCGTTCCATAGCGCAAATACGTTCCCGTGGAACCGCCCGCCCATGGAAAAGCCGATGCCCCGCAACGCCCGTGCCCACTCCCGTACCCCGAGCGGCAAAACGGAATTTTCCCGCAGCCATTGACTTACGTATCGGTAATACGCCGCGTCGTTTGCTTGTTCGGGCGTAAATTTCCATTTTGTCTGTTCGATAAACAGCATCGCATGCCTCGCACAATAACTCAAAAAATGCTTTTCCGGCACGCTGAGTCGCCCGAAAAACGACCGAAAATTTGCGCTGCATCGACCTTGTTGCGAGCCCGCGGAAATCCGCAAGGATCGATTGTTCCATTCGTACATCGACGGGCATCCGATCGGACGGATATTCTTTATCCCGTACTTTTCCAAAATGGATTCCGTGTACGCTCCGCGCACCCCCAGCATTGCTCGCTCTTCCATTTTCTTTAGCAGCCTTACCAGCGAGGCGGATAATTTGAACGACGGATCATATCCGCCGCTCTGCAAGCCGATGCTGATCGGTATGAACGGAATCGGATATGCGTCGACGATCTTTTCCAAATACAAAAATTCCGCATTTTCACGAATCCAAATCAGATCCGTTACGATCACCTTCTCGCAAGACTTCAATCCTTCCGCATCCCCATAGCGAACCGCCTTCGGTGAAAACAGACGCTCGATCGCTTCCCAAAACACCAAATTTCCAACGTTCTCCCCGCATGCGATCAGTTTTTCCGAAGGGGTCATCCCTTCGCCGATCGCGTTCCGCAACAACCCCGTCATGTCTTCGCCGCCTCCTTTTTGTATCTGCGAATTTTCTTCCTTTGCCGCATCTTTTCATGGAACTGTCTTCGGTCAAACAGCCAATAAAACAACCCCTTCATCCATTTAGATCGCCCGCTTAAAAAGGCATATTCGTCTCTTTGGATCATCCTCTCCCGCGATTTTTTTTCGCTTGACTGCACCGATTGCTCTTTATTGATCCCGTTCAGATGCCAATTCCAGATCTCATAAAAATTTTTGCGCGTATATCCGCCGTACACCGCATCTTCAATATACGAATTGGAAAACGCCTTGCGGTCAAATTCCGTCGCATTGATCAAAAAATTTTCAAACGCGATCGATACGTCTTGCGGTCGCACCTTAAATTGACAGACCCAAGCTCCCAAACATGCTTTGCAATATCGGCAAAAATCCAGAGCGCCGCGCTGCAATTCGCGTACCGCGTACGTCTCGCCATAGGCGTCTACATTGCTTTTATCAAACACAAATTGCAGCCGCCCCCCTTCCAACCGATATCCGACACATATGTTTTCCGCTTCGGAAATTAAATACTCGCGCAATACCGCCGTTATATTCGGCGTATATTCGTAAAAATTGTGAATCCGAAATCCTGCCGCCTCCGCCGCATCCAGCGCCGCGCTGCCGTCGCTGTGCAGATAAAACACGTCGATCGGGCGCCCCGTTGCACGGCTGATGATCTTTTGCAACCGTCCGCTGTAACCGATATCGAAACAGACGCACTTCCCCGAAAAATGTTCGGAAAACGCCGCGCGGATCGGTTTTAACCCGTTAAGCGCTTGCTCATCGAAAGAAATATCCAGATACGCCGTCGCAAACCGCAGATAATTTCCCTTTGATTTGAACGTCTCCTTCAGCTCGACACCGCGCTTTTGATATTGTATCGCCTGCTCCATCGTAAGCCGCTTGCTGATCGGCTCCAAAAACTCCAACACGTCCGCAGGCGCCGTTTTGGTCAGATCGATATACTGAAAGATATGGTATATATCCTCTTTGCATTCAATACTGTATGGCAACAGCGCCCTGCGACTTGCGTAAAAATAGGACGTTTGGATTGAATCTCGTTCAAATAGAGTATCGTAAACCTGTTTGATCAGATATCCGTCGCGCGCCAAAAAAACTATATGATCATATCCCATTTCCAAAACTTTCTCATGCAGACGAAGCGCCATTCCCAGCATATGCATCCCCATCGTCGTAAACCCGATATAATAGGCGTCGGCATTGTAGTACGATGCTCGGTTAAATGATCGAAACGGGTTATCAAACGCGCCGTTTGCCACACAGGCATACAAACTTCGCAAGGGAAATTGCTCAATCACGACGCGGCTGTCCAAATTAGAGTGTACGCCCAAATAGATCTCTTTGAACGCATCTCCCGTAAAAATATTCGATATATTGTTCGTATATGTTTCTACCCCCTTCGGCAAAAACAGCGTTTGAATACCTTCCCGTTGCGCCGCTATGACGTCCGCTGACCAGTTGTCTCCGATATGAAGGAGCTCATTCGCCGGACAACCCGCGCACTCCAACAGGCGGCGGTACAATTTTCCCGTCCCCTTGCGCCGCTTTTGCGCCGAAGACACGAACAGCGCTTCGTATCCGCCGTAACCGCATCTGCGCAAGATTCGTTCCACCGTCCGCTCCGACAGGTACATATCCGACGTCAAATAAATGCGCTTGCCGATATGCTTTGCAAGCTCGAACAATATTTTACCGCTTTTGCGCGGCCTGCAAAACAGCTCTTCCGCCCGCTCTTCCTCTCGCAACATCCGTTGCGTCTGTTCCGCGGAAAAACCATACGACTTACCCATTACCCCATATATATCCGCAAGCTCTATATCTTCCGCATGCTTGTCCAAGGCGCTCGCCGTTAAACGCGCCATCTCTTCCGCTTCCAGCCGCATTGCCACAAACGTGGCCGGCTCCGCTATGATCGAACGTATTTGCCTGCCGACGTAATACAGCAGATCCGCCGGTTCCCAAAACGGGCGAACCAACAACGTGTCAAATACGTCAAAACTGACTGCCGTTATCTCCGGTTGCTGAATTTTATAACGCAGTTCCTCAAACTTTTCATCCCACGCCGTAGATTGTTCGTAAAAATAAAATTCTCCCGGTCGCACCGCCGCCAATCGATCTTTTTGAAATCCTCGCAACAACATCGCTACGATCTGTTTGTCCTTATCGTAACCGGCCGCAATCGTGTTTCCGGACCAGATCCGAAAATATTTCTCGCGAAAAGCACGAAAGTCATCTTTTACCGCTTCCATATAGCCTTTATCCCGCAAATAGGTCTCGACAAAAGCAAAAACCTGAGTTATATCGCGCACATATCCGACGTATCGGTCTTTTGAATGATAGACGCCCGTCGACGCCTTCGCATGACGATAGTAAAAATAACAGTCATTGTCGCAAAACGCCAGTTTGTTTGCCAAGGAATATAAAACCGTCGAAAAAGCGATGTCTTCCCCCATGATCAGCGGTTCCGGCATCATCTCCAAACTCGGCATCGCGCGCTCAAACAATGCTTTCGTATAAACCTTATTCCATACGGTATGCCATACAAAACATTCCCCGCGCTGCGCAAACAACGCCTTCAAAACTTCCGCTCCCTCCAACGGGGAACGATTTGTATTAAAACTTCGATAATGATTGTAATAGGTTCGCTCCCCCTTTTCGTTCACATTGACCGTATTCCCCAATACCATATCCGCCTGTTCACGCGTCGCCGTATCAATCAGCGGCCGAAACCAATCGCAGGATACAAAATCGTCGCTGTCAACAAACGCTATATACTTCCCGCGCGCCTGCTTTAGTCCGGTCAATCGAGCTTGAAACAATCCCCTGTTCTTTTCATGCCGTACCAGTCGGATCCTCTCATCTTGCTTGGCCATATTCTTTACGATCTCCGCACTCCCGTCCGGACTGGCATCGTCTACGCATATAATTTCGATTGCGCGATAGGATTGCGTCCGCAAACTATACAGACACTTTTCTATATATTCTTCAACTTTGTATACGGGTATTATTACCGATAACAGCGGTTGATCCATCTTGTCTTTTCCCTCCTGCACTCATTAGGATTTACCGATACGATCGTATACCAACCGCATCGCTTCCCAAACATAAGCGTTCCACCGATACCACCATTTATGTCGAAGGTTTGAATAGGCTATCGAACCATATAACCAATAGATCGGATTCGCTTTTTGATCGCCTTTATGAAATAACTTCCTCAACAATCTGCGACAGACTAAATATCCTTTCGCCTCATCTTTTGTCAGACTTCGCACGATGCAATGCTTGTCCCTTTCCGAAGGATCGTCCGAAAAAGCATACCGCGCAAAACACCGCAATTCCCGTTCGCTCGGCTTGTACATAACCCTTTGAACCGTATGCTGCAACTTCTCTTTTTCTTTCACCCGCACATCACCGGACAATCGATCTTTCAACCACGCATGCAATGCCGCATCCTCTTGCTCAAAATACTCCGTTGTTGTTTCGCGAAATATCGGAACGACCTTTTCTCCCGCCTCTCTATAGCCGACCGTCGTTCCGTTTGGAGACAGCAACATGCACTCCAGCAAATTATTGCTAAATTGCAATTTCCTTAAATTTCGTTCGTTCGGTCCGAAATAGTACCAGATCGTCTGCTTGCTTATACTTTTCGGACAGCGGTACAGTCCGAAGTAGATGCCTGTGACCTTGACGTCCGAATTTTGTCTCCGCAACATCGTCTGCAGACACCTTTGCATCGTTGCCGACCAGCCGGAATCGCAAATGGCAAAATCGCCCTCCGTCATCCCTTCTTGTTCAAAATATTTTTGACAAATCGGCAACGCTTTTTCCGAATTCTGCTTCATAATCGCATAAAACAAGGGATTGTTTGCCAACGCACTTCGAAACTGCAACCACTCTTTTTTTTGCAGAATTTTATTTTTCTGCCCTTCAAATTCCGTACCTTTCAGGATCGCTTCCTTTTCATCCTCGCTCGCCCCGATCCGATCCAATACCAATACGGGTGTTTGACTGAGCGACGGCTCAAACATCAGCCGAAAACATTCTTCTTTCGAAAGCAACGCGCAAACAGGCAATCTCCATGCCATGCGAGAAGCATAGATATACCGAAGATCCATCTCCATCCCGCTCCGTTCCGCTATCTTTTGCGAAAATTTGTAGGGTTCATACCCATCCCGCGCCAAAAAGTAAATGCGCGTGAGTCCTCTCTTCCGCGCTGCGTCGAGCACAAAATTTGCGAAATCATAAATAAGCGGCGCATTTACTTGCCGAATCGTACTCTCTATACCATTTTCCATCCGTCATTCTTCCATCTTCGTCTCTCGTCTTTGCCCCTTGCCTATATTTGCACTTTTCCCTCTGTCAGTATGTGAATTTTTCTTTTTCCAAAACCCTGTAAATAAATGGAATTTCCCTCAACAAACTCAATCTTTCGGAATTTTTTTGCTTCCGCTCTCCCCTCGTTTGGACGCGCTTAAACAAAAAACTTTCAATCCGCATCCTATCCCGTATGCCGAAAATCCATACGTCCCACCGGCTATACCCGCCGAAATAATACCGCCCCCGACAATCAACTGCGGTATCAATATCCGCGCGGCAATGCCGCAGACGATTCCGATGCCGCCTGCCAGCCACGGTTGAAGCCGCATATATGCCGCCCGCTCTCCGAAAACATAAGTCAAAATCATTAAAAGCCAATACCCGTTACGGCTACCATTCCTGCTATCGGTAAAGATTCTTTCATTTTCCCCCCTATTTTATCGAACCGCCGCTCTTTTATTCGATTCGATCTCCCTTTCCGTTTCTACCAATGTATGCCTCCGCCCCGAAATCTGCCCCGCCTTCATCATTGATTTGCAATCGCCGCCAAAGACAGAAAAAGTCCGCGCTCTATTCAGGCGCGGACTTTTTGAGATATTTGATTATAAAACGAATCCGTTATGCTCGTGCGCTCATCGCACGATAACGATAAAGCGGCGGATAATTTCCGCCGCTTTTCTTACCTGTTAAAAAATTACTTTTCTTCTTCCGTGCTGACTACTTCTCTGCCATCATAATAACCGCATTTTTTGCAAACCGTATGGGGCTGCTTCAGTTCATGGCAATGAGGGCATTCGACAAGCGTAGGAGCCGTTGCCTTAAAATTTGCATATCTCGTATTCGTCCTCTGCTTGGATTGTTTCGACTTGGGTACCGCCATCTTTTTACACCTCTTTTCTATATTTTCCGTTCAAATTTCTGCTTTGACTGTCAAATTATACCCTATTTCCGGAGCTTTGTCAACTTATTTTTCCCGCTTTTAGTCGGAAAGAGTCGAACCTTCCAATAATTCTTTCGTCTCGCGAGCAATCACCAGCTCTTCGTTCGTAGGGATCACCAATACTTTTACCTTGGAATCGGATGCCGATATATCGTGGATGGTTCCGTCGTTCTTTTGCAGGTTGCGCTCCTTGTCGATCTTGATTCCGAAATAATCCATCTGATCGCAAATTTGCTCACGCATCATGCAAGTATTTTCACCGATCCCGGCCGTAAATACGATGCAATCTACGCCGTCCATCGCCGCAATATACGATCCGATGTACTTTTTGACGCTGTAGGCAAATACATCCAATGCCAATTTCGCGCGCTCGTTTCCCTCGTCCGCAGCTTTTATCAAGTCGCGGAAATCGCTCGAAACGCCGCTGATCCCGGCCACACCGCATTGCTTGTTCAGATAATTGATGCAGTCCAAAATCGTAAAATGCTTTTTAGCCGCCAAATATTCCAACACAGCCGGATCGATATCCCCCGAGCGCGTTCCCATCGGAACGCCCGCAAGCGGCGTAAAGCCCATGCTCGTATCGATGCACTTGCCGCCCTTCACTGCGCTGATGCTCGAACCGCCGCCCAAGTGACAGGTGATGATCTTCGTATCTTCCGCCTTTTTTCCGAGGTAGCGTATCGCTTCCTGCGATACGTATTTATGGCTCGTTCCGTGAAATCCGTATTTGCGGATTTTGTAATCCTTATAGTCGTTGTAATCGATCGCATACATATACGCATACGCGGGCATCGTCGAATGAAACGCCGTATCAAATACAAACGCCATCGGCTTTCCGGGCATAGCTTCTTTGCACGCCTCTATCCCGAGTATATTCGCCGGCATATGCAGCGGCGCAAGCTCCGCATTCTTACGGCATTTTTCCATTACTTCATCCGTCATCAACACCGATTTGTTGAAATCTTCCGCGCTATGCACCACGCGATGTCCGATCGCATCGATTTCATCCATCGATTTGATTGCTCCGTATGTAGGATTTACCAAAGCTTCCAATACCAACCGGATCGCCACTGTATGGTTCGGCATGTCCTTTTCGATCACGGTTTCGCCTTTTTCCGTCTTGTGCTTCAAATTCGATCCGCGAATCCCGATACGCTCGCAACCGCCCTTTGCGATCACTCGCTCTGTATCCATATCGATCAGCTGATATTTAAGCGACGAACTTCCCGCATTGACTACTAAAATCTTCATCTTCTTTTTCTCCTCTTATCTTCTTTATTGCAATTGCGTCTGTAACGCCGTGATCGCTACCGCCGCAACGATGTCCTCCGCTTTGCATCCGCGCGAAAGATCGTTGATCGGCTTTGCAAATCCCTGACACAACGGCCCGACCGCCATAAATCCGCCCAGACGTTCCGTCAATTTGTATCCGATATTCCCCGCATCCAAATCCGGGAAAATCAGTACGTTCGCATGCCCCGCCACCTTCGATCCGGGCGCTTTCGATTTCGCTACGGAAGGTACGATCGCCGCATCCAACTGCAGCTCTCCGTCAATCGCAAGTGCAGGATTCTTTTCCTTGGCAAGCGCCAATGCCGCCGTCACCTTGTCAATATCCGCATGCTTTGCACTGCCCTTCGTCGAGAAGGATAGCATCGCCACCCGCGGCTCTAACCCGGCAATCTGCTTCGCCGTCTTTGCCGAGATCAAAGCGATCTCCGCAAGCTGCTCGCTCGTCGGATTTTCGTTCAGACCGCAGTCGGAATAGATGTACGCGCCATCCTCGCAATATACGTTGCCCTGCTCCGGCGCGATCATCAGAAAATAACTGGACACCAACGGTACGCCCGGCGCCGCTTTTACGATCTGTAAACCGGGACGCAGAGTGTTCGCCGTCGAATGACACGCACCCGATACCAGACCGTCCACGTCTCCCGCCTTCAACATCAAAACGCCGAAATATGTATTGTCGTACGAAAGCTTGTCCGCCTCTTCCTCCGTCATGCCTTTATTTTTACGTAAACTGTACAGCAATTCCGCGTATTCCTTGCGCTTTTCGCTCGTCGCAGGATCCACAACGTCTACCCCCGTAAGATCTACGTCGGGATTTGCTTGCCGGATCTGTTGCAAATTTCCAAGCAGCGTGATCTTCGCCACGCCCTCTTGAACCGCGGCTGCAGCCGCCTTTACGACCCGACTGTCCTCGCCTTCACACAAAACAATCCGCTTATTTAACGCCGCCGCACGCTCTTTGATCGCCTTCAAAAACGAATTTTCTTGCGCCTGTGACATTTCTTCCGCTCGTTTGTCAAAACCTGCCATACAATTTAACCTCTATCGCTTTATTTTTTGCCGCGTATGGTGTATAATCAAGTAGCGGCATGACCTAAATAAACAAAGTGCATGCCACCCTGTACGCCGCACGGTACTTTCCGCTTTATTATATAATAATTTTCCAAAAATGTAAAGGTTTTAAGTTAAAAACATGAGAATTTGCGGTATAATTTGCGAATACAACCCCTTTCATAACGGTCACGCCTATCTGCTCGAACAGGCAAAATCGTTGAGCGGCTGCGACGCCTTGGTTTGCATTATGAGCGGGCCGTTCACCCAGCGAGGCGATATCGCTATTTTGGATAAATATACGCGGGCAAAACACGCCGTTGCCGCAGGCGCCGACGCGGTGATCGAACTGCCCGCCGTTTTTTCGACCGCCCCGGCTGAACTGTTCGCCAAAGGCGCCGTAAAATTGCTATGCTCTTTGCCGGATTTTTCCGCTTTGGCTTTCGGTTGCGAAAATCCCGACAAACAATCCATTCTAGACGCCGCCTCGTTGACGTCGGCTGAAAACCACGGATTTAAGAATTCCCTGCGATATTATTTGAAAAAGGGCGTAAGTTTCACAAGAGCAAAAACACAGGCAATCGCATCAACGGGCAACCCCAAAACCGCCCAGTTTCTCTCTTCGCCCAATAACATTTTAAGCGTAGAATACCAAAAAGCGCTCCTCCTGTTCGGTTCTTCCGCGGAAATTTTACCCGTTCAACGCACCGGGAGCGACCATTCTTCCGATAAGATCGCAAAAAACTTTTCATCCGCTACCGCCATCCGCTGCGCAATCCGAGAAAAAAATTGGCGCGCAGTCAAAAAAAACGTTCCCGCCTTCGTCGCTCGCGATCTAATCGACGCAATTTCGCCGGATACTTTTCATAAAATCGCCCTGTTTTCCGCCATCAAAACGAGCTCCGATCAGATGAAAAAAATCATGGATTGTTCGGAAGGCCTTGAAAATCGAATCAAAGCCTTCGCAAAAAACACGCACGACTACGACGACTTTATCGCAAAGGTCACCACGAAACGCTATATCTCTTCGAGAATTCGACGCATCCTGACCGCTGCCGCCTTGGATATCACGGAGGACATCGTTCGCAAGACCGTCCGCTCCAATCTCTATCTGAAAATTTTGGCGGTCAACAAACGCCGTGCCGATGAAATTCTCCCGATCCTTAAACGTTCTTCCTTCCCTTGCATCACCAGACGCAGCGATCTTGCCTTGCTCTCCAAACAGGCGGACGAAATTTATGCCGTCGATACCCGCGCATCCGATATCTTTAATCTCGCCGCAGACATTGTACCGCCGGAAGCGCAGATGCGATTTATCGATCCGAATTTTCTGTAAATAATTTTAACCGATTTATAAACGGGGCATCGCGCTTTTGCGCGATGTCCCGTTTATAAAATTTCGAGATTGATCTGTAAGCCGAGTTCTGTCGTGTACGGTCATCTATCTGGTCATGCCGTCACCGGCATGCTCTAGCGATGTTCACGGTAAACGCCGGACGAGCAGCCCATTTGGCGTTTACCCAATCTTGCACCGGACGGGGTTTACACAGCGCGTCGCGTTACCGCAACGCCGGTGAGCTCTTGCCTCCCCTTTCCATCCTTGCAGATTTCTCTGCGGTCTGTTTCTGTTGCACTTTCCTTAAAGTCGCCTTTACCGGACGTTATCCGGCGTCCTGCTCTGCGGTGCTCGGACTTTCCTCACGAAGCTTACGCTCCGCGCGACCGTATAATCAACTCGAAATCGCCTCCCATTATACTCAAATTCCGCAAACTTGTCAAACGCTCCAACCTGCATGCCGTCGTTTTCTTCTCGTTTTAAGAGAATTAAGCATTTTTCAAACGCGACCCTCATACAATACATCACAAGCGAAACAATTTATTGAGGTCTTTATGAAAAAAATTATACTCTTCGGAACATTGCTTTTCTGTATATTTACCTTCCTCCCCATGACCGGTTGCAGCAAGTCTCCCGATCTTACCGATTACGTTTCCGAATACAGGAGCGACCTTTTCTCCGGCACGAACGGCGAATACTCCGTCTTTGCCACTTGCTCAAAACGCGAATACCCCTATGCCGCCGACGGAAACGTAGGCGACATCAGCGATCTGTTTGAAGTTGCACTGACCGTTCCGGACAACACGAAAACGTATTCGATCGCCTTTCAGATGGACGGCAAAACATACTCCGCCGAAATGGCGTTCGACAGCGTACAGCTTGTACATACTTGGTCGCAAAGCATCCCCGCGACAAAACAGACGACGCTCGAATTTGAAATCTCCTGTTCCGAAGAGGAGAATTTCCAGCCGATCCTCGTAACGGCAGAAAGCGTCAAAGACGAAACCACGCTTCCTCTGGCCGAATTATTGAAAAAGATCTCCGCTGCGGAAGCGGACCGATTTGCCGCCTTGACAAGCGGGTCTATGTTCTGCGGCGAACTGTACGTCCGCCTGTTGTGCGAAGACGGCGACAGCTTTTACTACGTCGGCTTGATCGATCGCAGCGGCTCGATCTACGCCATGCTCGTCGACGCGCAAAACGGAGACATTATAGCCACGAAGGAACAGCGCTGATTTACCGATCTATGCGAGACATAGTACCTTTTATTTAATGCAAAAAGTCCATTAGAATCGTATTTTGAACGTATAAATACCGATCTTTAATGCGCACCTTGCCGTTTTCGTATTCTAAATATTCCACGTTCTTTTTCAGCGGTTCGAAAAAATCAACCGGGAAATCCGTGCCGAATGCCTGTTTGTATCGGGAAAGGGAAAGCCCTTCGCTTGTGCGAAACGCAAGCATAATCATTTCAAATTTAGCATCATCGCCTTCCACTACCGCATCGTCTACCACCGGATAATAGTTGGTCATGATGCACTTTATATAATCATCCAAATCGCGCGTATTGGTAAATCGGCGATCCCCTATAAACGAACTTGCCGATACGCCAAACCCGATATATTCCCCTCTTTTCCAATAGTTGATATTATGTCTGGAACAAAAGCCGGGTTTTGCAAAATTCGACACTTCATAGCGCCGATACCCCCTCTCGTCCAAGTATTTTCGGGCAAGGTCGTATTGCTCCGCAACCGTATCCGCATCCGGTAAATCGCCGTTCAAATAATCGGAATATATGGGCGTGCCGTCTTCCGGCGTCAATGCGTACATCGAGATATGCTTCGCCCCGCACCCCTGCGCCAGGTCGATCGCTTCCTTCACGTCTTGATGCGTTTGATCTTTCAACCCGATCATGATATCGGCACTGATGTTACAGCCTTTCAAAAGTTTGCATGTCTCCGCAAAATCCTTTGCCGTATGGATTCTCCCGATATCCTCTAAAATTTTATCGTTTGCCGACTGTAACCCGATCGAAAAACGATTGATACCTGCCTTTTGGTACAGAGATATTTTTGACGCATCGACCGTACCCGGATTCAGCTCGATCGTCACCTCGGCATCGCTTGCAAGATCATATTCCGCCCGAATCAAATTCATGCAGCCGACGATCGACATCGCATCGATGACCGACGGAGTACCTCCTCCAAAATATACCGTATCAAATTTTCTGCCCTTCAATTCCGCCGCGCGCAATTTCATTTCTTTATATACGCACGCCATATAGGCGTCCGCTAAATACAACTTGCTCGGATACGACGTAAAATCACAATACCGACACTTCGACTTGCAAAACGGTATATGAATATAAATACCTGCCATCATACCCTCCTGTCCCTTAATTCCAATGAACTTTACCTTGTTCGATTCCCGCGGAATTACCCGTTCCAGCGGTATTTTTCCATGTCGACATAATAGAAATTATCTTCGCAAAGACTTACCTCTACGCCCTCGCTCTCCAACAACTCCTTCTGCACGCCTATACCGCCG
>CALVYJ010000019.1 GCA_944372075.1 uncultured Clostridia bacterium
TTCGCCGCGCATTGTTCGGCGGATATCGTGTTGTTGTTGTTGAGCGATCGGCTATCTCCGGATTTTTTGGGGAAGACGGCGGCGGCGATGTCTTGCCTCGGGCTTGCCTTTTACGGAGTGCTGCCGTTTTTGTTCGGGCAGGAGCTGTATCCCGGCATTGTCTGTGCCACCGTGCTGTTTGCCTTTGCTGGCGGCATGCTCGAGGTCGTTCTGTCCAATGCGTCCGATGCGCTTCCTTCGGCGGACGGAGGGGGACTTTGCCTCTTGCATACGATGTATGCTTGGGCGCAAGTCGGATTGTCCGTCTATCTGTTGGCTTTTTTGGCGGTGTTCGGCGTCGAGGCATGGAATTATGCCGTCCTGCTTTTGACGGCTGTTCCGATCGCCGTCTTTTTTCTGTTGTTGCGCGTTCGTTTGCCCATGCGAACGCGGTGCGCGCATGTGCGAAGCGCCTTTCGTCCCTTCTATCTTTTTGCTGTTTTGGCGGTATTTTTCGGATACGGCGCGGAGGTCGTGATGAATCAATGGATCTCCTCGTTTGCCGCCGAGATTTTCAATCGGGAAGAATTTGCAGCGATCGGATGTGCGCTGTTTGCGGCATGTCTGGGTTGCGGCGGCGCGTGGTATGTGCGGCTGGAAAGGCGGAGTGCGCGTGCGCCGCTGGGATTTTTAGTGGTATCTGCGTTTGCGGCAAGCGGCATGTATATTCTTGCCGCCTGTCTGCAAGAGCCTGTGGCGGCATTGGTGGCCGCCGTGCTCTGCGGACTGTGTGTGGGCGCGCTCTCGCCGGGCGCAATGTCCGTAGCGACGGATTTTTTGCCGCAAACGGGCGGATGGCTGCTCGCGTCGCTGGCGTTGTCGCAAGACGTCGGGGCTGCCCTGTTGCCTGCCGTATCCGGGGCATTGACGCAAAAATACGAAATGCGTATTGCGTTTTTGGTGCTATCCGTCGTGCCGTTGCTCGCCGCTGCGTGTCTGATAACGATGGCAAGGCTTCGCGGACGGCAAAAAAAGAGAGAAGAGAAAGAGCGGATGCAAAATTTAACAAAAATCCCGTGAAATTTTTAAGAATTGCTATTTTTTTGCTGGCGATAGGGCAATGAATATGGTACAATGGTAAAAACGTTACGGAAATCGTCGGTTATGGAAAGAAGAGAGGCAGAGCACAATTCAGAGCCGGAAAGGGTTGCGTCGCCGCCCGATGCGAACGAGCGCGCGGAGAACCTTTTGATGCAAGAAGGGCAGACAAAACCGGAGCCGCAAGCGCAGGATGAGCGCAGGTACTCGGCGGAAGAGATAAAAAAGCGAAGCAGAAAAAATTTAATTTTCGGGATCGTGTCAATTGCGATCATTGCGTGCGTGATATCGGTGCTCGTACAGTTGAGCAAGACGTTGCAGGAGGGAAACTCGGCGACATTCGATCAGATGCTGCGCGCGATGAACGGTTGGTATTTGGTGTTGGTAGCGGCGTTGTTTTTGGTTGGGTTTGTTTTGGATTCGCTGAAATATACCCTTTTGAATGCGAGCAACGGCTACAGGCTCGGATTTCACAAAGACATGCGGATGGCGTTGACGGGCAAGTATTACGAAAACATAACGCCGACCGCGACGGGCGGGCAGCCCATGCAGATCTATTATCTGTATCGGCAGGGCATGCCGGGGGCGAACAGCGCGTCGGTTACGATGGTAAAATACGGCGTGCAGATGTTGGCGTGGACGGTCTTTGCCGCCGTAGTGATGGGATGTTTGTCGGGAACGCTGAACAATATCGAAGATACGGCGATGCGTACGACCGTTCGCGTCTGCGCGTGGGTGGGATGTTCCATCAACGGAATGATCCCCATTACGGTCACGTTTGTCGTCTTTTTTCCGCGCGTGGTGGCGTGGGCGGCAAATCTGGGGATACGCATTCTGCACGCATTGCACATTGTAAAGGACGCAGCGGGGAAGCAGGAAAAGGTACGCAAATGGATGGACGATTTTGCGGGATTTTCGCGATTTATTTATAAGCGTCCTCTGCGATTTTTGTTGTTGTTTGCGCTGTGTATGGCGGAGCCGATCATTCAATTTACAATCCCGTATTTTTTGTTGTTGGCGCTGTGCGGGCAGTATGTAACGCCGGGTTGGGAGCTGTATCTGACGGTGGTGGGACTTGCCATGTACGCGACGGATGCCGCCGTATTTATACCGACACCCGGGAATTCTGGCGCGATCGAAGCGGTATTCATGCTGGCTTTTGCCTCGATCGCTTCGAACGTCCTGTTTTGGTATGTTTTGATCTGGCGGTTCGTGCTGTATTATTCCTATATCGTTATGGGAATGGGTATGAACGTGTTTGATCTGGTTGAGCGGTTTCGAAAAAAGAGGAACAAGGCGCGCAAGCGAGAATAGTTTGATCGGGCAAAGAAGCCGAAAAGGATACGGCGAGGGGGAGGCGCAAGGAAGCGTCTCCCCCTCGCCGTATCTTGCGAAGCGGAAAAAAGGTCATGGTTTTTGATGGAAGGAGCGCCGACCTGCGCCAAACGGATCGGGGGAGCAAATCGATTGCAGAGTGAAAGCTGTCCGCAAAGGGGCGCGTATGTGCCGCGGCGCACATTATTTTGTGAGATCGAAACGTTGGGCGAGGCGGTCGAATGCGGCATAGACGTCATCGTAGCGGTAGATTTTGAGCCGTTTATGAACGGCGTCGCGGTCCCATTGTTTGATGTTGTAGAGGTGGAAGAAGGGGAACCAGGCGATGCCGCGGCAGAAATGTTTGATGACGGTGTCGCTTTTGATCGCTCGCTGTTCGTTGAAGCGATCGGGCAAGATCAACCGCGAGGTGTGCAGGCGATGCAGCGCCGTCTGATCGGGCATGATCATCCGACGGGTCGCCACGAGTTCACGTACCCGTGGCAAAAGTCCGGTTTTTTTGAGTTCGACCATGTTCATCAACAGTACGCCCGAGTTGCAGTAGGCGGGCGAGATCCAAAATCTCCCCAGATAGTCGAGTACGGCGCCGTACTCGTATCCGTCGATATCGATGTCAAACAGCTCTCCTGCGTCCGCCGCCGCCATGGTGTCTGCGTCCAGATACAGGATCTTGTCCGGAATATTTTGCAGCTCGCTCAAATACAGCCGCAGCTGCGCATAGGGCGTGTAGTGATTGTTTGCGTTCTTTCCCTTTGCAAGGTCGGCGCGATACAGGTGCGTCACGTCGATCAGCTGCGCGCTGCTCTGCGCGTTCTTTTCCCGCAAAACGGCGTTGAGAACGTCTATCTGATTTTCACTGATGCAGGCGTAATCGGGATTTTGCTCTCGTAGATCCATGGAAAGTACATGCACGTGCAATGTGCGATCGCTGTATTTGACCAAAGACAGTACGGACAGTAAAATGCCGTGAAAGATCGCTTTGTTTCCGCTGTAACAGATAGAAACGGGTCGTTCCATGCTCATCCTCCTTTGCGCAGAGCATCCTCTCCGCGCTCTGTGATTTCATCGCCGTCCGGAATTTTCGTCGCCTGCGGTTTTGTCGCCGTCTGCGAGTTTGCCGCGATTGTACTTTCGCCTCTTTGCAGGATTTCAGTGTCGGCGGAATTTGAGATCCGATCGGCGCATTTTCGCATTTTCTGCGCGCCGAATAAAAGGTCGTGATTCTCTGCGCGCGCCGAGCGAAAGGCGCGGTTTGCAAACAGTGCATGGGTTATAAACAGTGCATGGTTTGCAAACAGTGCATGGGTTATAAAAAGGGAACGGTTTGAAAACAGGGCGGGGGATACAAGAAGGTGCAGATAATCGAATCAAATTTCCGATTCGGCATGGCGTTTCGGGTCGGCGAGGATAGTTTTGAAATCGGTATAGGTAACGAAGCCGGCCTTAGCGCGCGGCGGTTTTTTAACGAACCGCCGCCTGCAATAATCGACGGGTATCTTATTGCCCTGTGCGCCGTCCGAGAAGAAGGCGCAGATCTGAGCGGCGAGCAAGAGCACCTCGTCCGGCACGTTTCTGCCCTCCGTTCGAATGATCACATGGGCGCTGTGATAGGACTGCGTATGCAGCCAGACGTCGTCGGGGGCAGCCTGGCGCAGCAAGCGGTCGTTTTGCACGTTGTTTCTTCCGACGAAAATTTGAAATTTTCCCGCATGAAAGACGCGGAAGGGCACGGTTTGTACGGCTTTGTTCTTTTTCTTTTCGACGGGAAGCAAGCCGTTGTCGCGCAATTCCTGTTCGATTTCGGTTATATCGAGCATATTTTCCGCTCTTGCCAGGGAAGAGAGCATACTCTGCGTATAATCGAGATCTGCCTCTGCTTCCGCTTTTTGCGGGGCGACAGCCGCCAGCGTGCGCTTTTGCTTGTTGTATTTTTTGTAATATTTCTGCGCGTTCTGGGCGGGGGATAGGGATTTATCGAGGGGGATTTTTATGGTCGCGGCATTTTCGTCGTAATAGTTTACCGCTTCGAACCCTTCGAGTCCCTTTCGGATCGCATAGAGATTTGCCGTGAGCAGTTCGCCGAAGATCCTGTTTTTTTCCATATCGGCGCAGCTCTGTTCGCGTTCGCACAGGAGCGCCAGCTTTTTTTCCTCTTTTTTTCTGCGCGAAAGCAATACGCTTTCCAGTTTTCGTCTTTTTTCCGAAAAATCGCGTTCCGTTTCGCGTTCGGTATAGTAGGCGTCCGCGGCGGCATTGACGCTCGGATAGGATTCTCCTTCAAAGCGCGCATGGAAGTCTTTTGCCTTGCCGCCGATCCGTTCGACGGCAGGCTGAACGGCATCGGAAAAAATAAAATCATAGATACGTTCTGCGAGTTTTTCGCAATTATCGTGCGCAAAAGCCGCCGATTGCCGCAAGGATTTTTCCAGGATCCGACAGGAGGAAAGGGCAAGTCCGGAGAGGTTGTTGAATAAAAATTCTGCAAAATCGCCCCCCTGAAAGGCAGACAGCCGTTCTTTTACGGCAGAAAGATCGGCGGGGTTTGCTTTATCCTGCGGTTCGGGCGGCAGATAGCGCACGCCGGGGAAGAGTACGCGCTTGAAGTTTTCCTGCAGGGAAGAGAGCTTGAGCGCGCCCGTAATGATGCCCTTTTCCGTGAGAATGAGGTTGGAATACTTGCCCATGATCTCGGCATACAGCACGCGGGTCGCGCGGGAGAATTCGCCGAAGCAATCGAAGGTAAAGGCGAGGATGCGTTCGAAGCCCTGCAAGCTGACGGACAGAAGCTGCGCGCCGGAGAGGTGTTTTCGCAAGAGCATGCAGAAATTGGGCGCCGTGTCCGGGGCGGAGCGCGCGGCGTCGGACAGGATGGCGCGCGCAAACGACGCGTTGGTATTGAGAACGAGCTTGCGCGACTTTCCGCCTGCATAGAGGATGATGTCGATCTCGTCGCGGGAAGGCTGAATGATTTTATTGACTTTTCCGCCGCAAAGCTGTTCGTTCAATTCTCGCGCGATGTGGCGTAACGTAAATGCGTCCTGGGGCATAGCACTCTCCTTTTTCCGATATTATAGCGCATTCGTCAAAAAAAGTAAATCAGAATATATAAAAACGCTTTTCAAAACGCGCGATTTGTGCTAAAATACTAAAACGAGTAAAAGGCAATTTATAGCAGGAGAAAGCATTTATGAAATACAAAACCGAAGCTTCCGAGAAAAGCACAGTAAAGATCACGATCACGTTTGACAAACAGGAATGGGATGCCGCGAACCAAAAAGCGTACGAGCAGACGCGCGGCAGATATTTTGTCAACGGATTCCGCAAGGGCAAGGCGCCTCGGCACGTCATCGAATTGAATTACGGCAAGGGCGTATTTTATGAGGATGCGCTCAACAATCTGTTTACCGAGCATTATTACGACATCGTCGAGAAGGAAAAGGACGCGTTCACGGTAGTCGGGCAGCCGCAGTTATCGGTGGAAGACATCACCGAAGACGGGGCGGTGCTGGTGGCGGTTGCGCCGGTCAAGCCGGAAGTGAAGCTGGGCGACTACAAGGGTATAAATATCAAAAAAGTTGAGTATACTGTAAAAGATGCGGACGTCGAGGCGGAGTTGAAGCGTTTGCAGGAGCGCAATTCTCGGCTGGTGGCAGTGGAAGGCCGTGCGGCGGAGCAGGGCGATACGGCGACCATCGATTTTTCCGGCAGCGTAGACGGGGAGAAGTTTGAAGGCGGCACCGGTGAAAATTATCCGCTCGTGCTGGGCAGCAACTCCTTTATTCCCGGATTTGAAGAGCAGGTTGTGGGAATGAACGTCGGGGAAGAAAAGGACATCAACGTCAAATTCCCGGACGATTACCAGGCGGAGAATCTCAAGGGCAAGGATGCGGTGTTTGCGGTCAAGCTGAATAAGCTGGAAAAGAAGGAATTGCCGCAGATCGACGATGAATTTATCAAAGACGCGGCGGGCGCGGAGAGCGTAGAGGCGTACAAGAAAGAGACGCGTGAGCGTCTGGAAAAGCAGGCGAAAGAGAAGGGCGATTCGGAGACGGAGAACAACATCGTGAAGGCGATCACGGCCAACGCGGAGGTGGAGATCCCCGACGCGATGATCGAGAACCAGATGGACATGATGATGCGCAACATGGAATACCGTCTCGGCATGCAATACGGCGGCATGAAGCTGGCGGATTATCTCAAGTATATGGGAACGGACGTAGCGACGTTCCGGGAAGGATACCGCAATCAGGCGGCGGACACGGTAAAGAGCCAGCTTGTGATCGACAAGATCATTCGGGAAGAATCGATCAAAGCGGAGGATAGCGAGATCGACGCGAAGCTGGAAGAGTTTGCAAAGGCGGCGAACAAGACGCTGGAGGAGTACAAAAAGGACGTCGACGCTTCGCAGCGCGAGTATATTGCCAACGATATTGTGATCAATAAGCTGTTTGCGTTCTTGAAAGAGAACAACACGATGACGGCGGAAGAAGAGGCGCCCGCGGAAGAAAAGGCGGAAAAGCCGGCAAAACCTGCAGCCAAGAAGACGGCGAAGAAAGCGGCGCCCAAAGCAGAATAATCGGCGTTTTGCGGAACGGAAAAAAAGGAACACGGAGCGGATATGAGCGACATTAAAATGAATTTGATCCCGATGGTTGTGGAGCAAACCAGCCGCGGCGAGCGTTCGTACGATATTTATTCGCGGTTGTTGGAAGACAGGATCATCTTCCTTTCCGGCGAGATCAACGACGGCATGGCGAATACGATCGTCGCGCAGCTGATCTATTTGGAAGCGAAGGACATGAACAAGGATATCAGCCTGTATATCAACAGTCCCGGCGGCAGCGTGACGGCGGGCATGGCGATCTACGACACCATGCAGTATATCCACTGCGACGTATCGACCATTTGCGTGGGATTGGCGGCGAGCATGGGAGCGTTCCTGCTTTCGAGCGGGGCGCGCGGCAAGCGGTTTGCGTTGCCGAACAGCGAGGTGATGATCCACCAGCCGCTCGGCGGAGCGCAGGGGCAGGCGAGCGACATCAAGATCCAGGCGGAGCACATTCTGCGGATCAAGGATAAGATGAATCGCATTCTCAGCGAAAACACGGGCAGGAGCATACAGGAGATCGAGCGCGATACCGATCGCGACAATTATTTGTCGGCGGAAGAGGCGCGGCAGTACGGATTGGTAGACAGCGTATTCTATAAGAGGTAATACGAAACGCATATTGAAAAAACAGAGGAAGCGGAAAATTTTCTGCTGGAGAGGGCAACGCCGCCGTTCGTTCAAAATATGTACGAAACCGCGGCGTGCTTTCTTCTTACATGCGCTCGCAGCGGGCGAGAGGAGGTAATGACATGAAAGAAGAGCAGAGTTGTTCTTTTTGCGGCAAACCGAAGAGCCGCACAAAAGTGCTGATCAGCGGGCCGGACGGGCTGGCGATCTGCGACGAATGCATCGAGATCTGCAACGAGGAGATGCGTTCGGCACAGGAAAAGCCGGGCGACGTCGTAGAGCTGAAAAAACCTTCGGAGATCAAAGCGGAACTGGATCAATACATTGTCGGGCAGGATAAGGCGAAGAAAGTTTTGTCGGTGGCGGTGTACAATCATTACAAGCGGATCAACAGCGAACTAGCCAGGAAAAACGACGATGTCGAGATAGAAAAGAGCAATATATTGTTGTTGGGGCCTACGGGATGCGGGAAGACGCTTTTGGCGCGCACGCTGGCAAAGATCTTGAACGTTCCGTTTGCCACGAGCGACGCGACGACGCTGACCGAAGCCGGTTACGTGGGCGAGGACGTGGAAAATATTTTGCTCAAGCTGATCCAGAATGCCGATTACGACATTGAAAAGGCACAGCGCGGGATCATCTATATCGACGAGATCGATAAGATCGCGCGCAAGAGCGAAAACGTCTCGATCACGCGCGACGTTTCGGGCGAAGGCGTGCAGCAGGCGCTGTTGAAGATCATCGAGAGCACCATCGCCAACGTACCGCCGCAGGGCGGGCGCAAGCACCCGCAGCAGGAATGTATGCGCATCGATACGACGAACATTCTCTTTATCTGCGGCGGCGCCTTTGTCGGGTTGGATAAGATCGTGCAGGCAAGAAAAGACGATACGTCCCTCGGTTTTGGCGGAAAAGTCAAGAGCGCGGACGAAATGGATTATCAGCTTTTCGACGACGTCAAGCCGCAGGATCTCACCAAATTCGGGTTGATCCCCGAATTTGTGGGGCGCATTCCCATCGTGGTGAATTTGCAGCCGTTGGATGAAACGGCGCTGGTCAAAATTCTTACCGAGCCGAAGAACGCGCTGATCAAACAGTATCAAAAGCTGATCGGATTGGACGGGGTGAAACTTTCGTTTGAGCCGTCCGCGGTGAGCGAGATCGCCAATACCGCGATCAAGCTGAAGACGGGGGCGCGCGGCTTGCGCACCATCATCGAAAATCTGATGACCGACGTCATGTACGAGATCCCCTCCAACAGCGACATCAGCGAGGTTAAGATCACGCGCGACTGCGTTTTGGGGAATTCCAAACCCGAACTCATCAAAAAGAGCGCGTAAAGGCAAACTGTAAGATCGGGCGCAGACCGTTCGTGCAGAGAAAATTTTTGCCCGCAAAGAGCGCTCTTTGCGGGCGCTTTTTCCCGGCGGATCGATTTGCGATGTCCGCCGGAGCAATTTGAACGCAATATCTGCCGAAGCCGCGCAAGCGCATCGGCATTCGGCCGGAGAGCCGCGGAACGTAAACGTTCCGCGGCTCTCCGAATATCCGCTTCAAAGGGTGAGCGCGGCTTCGGGCATTTCGGCGGAAGGGGACGGACGGCGCGTTTTTGTACGGAATGTTGCGCGAAGGAGCGCGGACAGAGCGTTGCGATATGAATAAAATAAATAAGGCGATTCGATTTTTGCGCTTGAAAACACTTGCAAAAGCGTGCAGTTGTCGGTTATACTATACGAGAGCAATTTGAAGGACGAGAAAGGGTCGGGACATTGCGGAACGGACGAAGCGATGTTAAACCATTACGAAAAAAAAGGACGGTCAGAGTATGTATAAAATTTTGAAGAAGCGGGAACTCAATCCCACCGTTACGCTCATGGAAGTGGAGGCGCCGTTTGTGGCGCGGAAGGCGGAGCCGGGGCAGTTTATCATTTTGCGTGTAGACGCGGAAGGCGAGCGCATCCCGCTGACCGTTGCCGATTTTGACAGGGAAAAGGGAAGCGTCACGATCATTTTCCAGATTGTGGGCGGCACGACGGAGCGGCTGAACCATCTGCGAGAGGGGGAGTATATTTGCGACTTTGTCGGGCCGTTGGGCGAGCCTTCGCATGTAGAGGGGCTGAAAAAAGTTGCGGTCGTTGGCGGAGGCGTCGGATGCGCGATCGCGTATCCGGTCGCGAAAAAGCTGCATGCGCTGGGGGCGCAGGTACATTCCGTGGTCGGGTTTCGCAATCGGGAGCTGGTCATTTTGGAGGAAGAATTTAAGGAAGTATCCGATGTCTATAAGCTGATGACGGACGACGGAAGCGCGGGGCAAAAGGGTCTGGTAACGGATGCGCTCAAGGAATTGATCGAGAGCGGAAACGAATACGACGAAGTGATCGCGATCGGGCCGGTCGTGATGATGAAATTTGTGTCGCTGCTTACGAAGCAATACGGCGTCAAGACGACGGTGAGCATGAATCCGATCATGATCGACGGTACGGGCATGTGCGGGTGCTGTCGATTGACGGTGGCGGGGAAGACGAAATTCGCGTGTGTGGACGGGCCGGATTTTGACGGGCATGAAGTGGATTACGACGAGATCCTCAAGCGTGCTTCGACCTACCGCGAATTTGAAAAGAGAGAGCGCGAGGAGGCGTGCAACCTCTTCAAAAAGGAGGTAAAATGACATGCCGAACATGAGTTTGAAGAAGAACCCGATGCCTTCGCAGGCGGCGGACGTACGCAATAAAAATTTTGACGAAGTGGCGCTGGGGTACACGGCGGAGACGGCGATCGACGAGGCAAAGCGCTGTCTGCATTGTAAGAACAAGCCCTGCATCGGGGGATGTCCCGTGAAGATACATATTCCCGATTTTATCGCGAAAGTTGCCGAGGGTGAATTTGAAGAGGCGTATCAGATCATTCAGCAGACGAGTTCTCTGCCGGCAGTGTGCGGCAGGGTCTGTCCGCAGGAAACGCAGTGCGAGCAGAAATGCGTGCGCGGCATCAAGGGCGAGCCGGTCGCGATCGGAAGGCTGGAGCGGTTTGTCGCCGATTGGCACAACGCGCACAATTGCGATCTTCCCGTAAAGGCAGAGCCGAACGGGCATGCGGTGGCGATCGTCGGCAGCGGGCCGGCGGGGTTGACCTGTGCGGGCGATCTTGCCAAGCGCGGTTACGACGTTACGGTATTCGAGGCGCTGCACCTGGCAGGCGGGGTATTGGTGTACGGTATTCCGGAATTTCGTCTGCCGAAATCCATCGTACAGACGGAGATCGACAACCTGAAAAAGCTGGGCGTGAAAGTAGAGACGAACATGGTGATCGGGCGCGTGCTGTCCATCGACGAGCTGATGAACGAGTACGGTTTTGAGGCGGTGTTTGTCGGCAGCGGCGCGGGACTTCCGCGGTTTATGAACATACCGGGCGAGAACCTAAAGAGCGTCTATTCCGCCAATGAATTTCTGACGCGGGTGAATTTGATGAAGGCATATCGCGCCGATTCGCGCACGCCCGTGCTGCATGCGAAGAAAGTGGCGGTCGTTGGCGGCGGAAACGTCGCGATGGACGCCGCGCGTTGCGCCAAGCGTTTGGGTGCGGAGGACGTGTACATCGTCTATCGGCGCGGCGAGCAGGAACTGCCCGCGCGTGCGGAAGAGGTGGAGCACGCCAAGGAAGAGGGCATCGTATTCAAGTTTTTGACCAATCCTACCGAAATTTTGGAAGGGGAAAACGGATTGGTCAGCGGAATGCGGTGCGTCGAAATGGAGCTGGGTGAACCGGACGCATCCGGGCGGCGCAGGCCGGTGGAAAAGGCGGACAGCGCGTTCGTTTTGGATTGCGACTGCGTGATCATGGCGATCGGCACCAGTCCGAACCCGCTGATCAAGAACACGACGGCGGGGCTGGAAACGCAAAAGTGGGGCGGGATTATCACCGATGAGAACGGGCTCACTTCCCGCGAGGGCGTCTATGCCGGCGGCGATGCCGTAACGGGCGCGGCGACGGTCATCCTCGCCATGGGCGCGGGAAAGACGGCGGCGGAGTCCATCGACGCGTACATTCGTTCCAAATCTTGTTAAAAAAAAGCGCACGTATGTGCGCTTTTTTGGATTGTTTGCCTCTATAACAGGTGCGGTTTTTCAAAAATCGCGGGAAGCAGGATCTCAAGAAACGGTCAGAACGCGGGCAGACAAAACAAAAAACCGGATCGAGTGTATAGAAAGAGGACAAACCATTTTATAGAAAAGGGAAAAACTATGTCGGAAAAATTTGCTGCGGATACTTCGCGTCGTTCCGTTCGACAATGGGCGTTGGGGCTGCTCATATTGTTGATCGGTTTGACAATCGCGCACTTTGGCGTCACATTGTTTTTGTTGTCCGATTTGGGTTCGGATACTTTTACCGTGTTGGTACAGGGTTTGGCGGACGTGATCGGCATCAGCATCGGGACGTGTCATGTTATCGTGTTGGTGATCCTGGTAGCGCTGATGCTGATTTTTACGCGCGGCTATGTGAAGCCGGGTACGGTCGTCTGTGCGGTTTGCGGCGGCTGGATCATCGATTTCTTTTTATGGGCGTTCGGAGATAGCGTCGGATCGGCGTCGCCGCTGTGGTTACGGGTGATCTTGATGTGCGTCGGCTGCATCGTATTGGCGTTCGGCATGTCTGTGGTCATTCAGAGCCGCTCCGGTACGGGGCCGAACGACCTGATCGCCATTATTGCGAGCGATACACTCGGCAAAAAATTGCATCTGCAATTTCGATGGGTGCGCTTGCTTTGCGACGTCATCTTTGTTGCGGTCGGTTGGGCACTGGGCGGCGTGGTAGGCGCGGGTACGATCGTTGCGGCGTTTTTAACGGGCCCGGTCGTTCAGTTTTTCTTGCCGATCAGCGACCGCATCATCGGATTTTTTATGAAGGACGATCCCGCGCGAGCGGAAGGGCAGGCCGACGAGGCAAAGGACAAGTCCGTGCCGCACGACGGAGACAGCGAATGTATCGACGGCGGCGTGAAAGGGCGGTAGGATTATTATAAAAAAGGGATAGCGCATTTGGGCGCCGCGCGGAACATTCCGCGCGGCGCCGAAGTTTATACGGGATAAGTTGCGGCGGAGAAGGGGCATGCGAATAAAAGCGGAGATGCGCGAAATTTGCGGCGATTGTGTGAAAATTGCGGATAAAACGTGTCGGAATCGGTCAAAAAACGAAATTGGCTTGTAAAAGCGGGGAAATTGTGTTATACTGAAAGGGAACGAAAGAGGACGATCGGAGAGCCGATCGTTTTGGAGGAGTAAGCAATGCCGAAGAGCAAAAAGATTTTCAATTATCCGGTAGTGGCGTTGCGCGGGAAGGTGATTTTTCCGCAGACCAATAACGTCTTTGATGCGGGCAGGTTGATTTCCCTGACTGCGATTTCACGCGCTTCCGAGCAGAACATGACGCTGTTTGTGAGCATGCAAAAGGATGCAAATAAGGACGATATTGTTCCGGAGGACGTCTGCAAGGTCGGAACGGTCGTCAAGATCAAGCAGATCGGGAAGTTGCCGTCCAACAATCTCCGCGTGAGCGTAGAGGGGATCTATCGGGCGAAGGCAGACGAGATATACGAGGAAGACGGGTGTCTGTTTGCCAACGTTGCGGAGATGAAGTCCGTACACGGCGATGCGGTTTTGGAGGAGGCATATTTTCGCACGGCGCAGGACGTGATGCGGGATATTCAGACGAGCGATATGCGTTTTCCCAAGGACGCGGCGGGCGTTTTGGAGGGGATCGGCGACCCGGTAGCCTATATCGGCAACGCGCTGTTGTATCTGCACATCAAAGAGGACGTCAAGCAGAAGATTCTGGAGACGTCCAACGTAGTGGAGCAGTTAAAGATTTTCGAGCGCTGTCTGAATGACGAGCTGGAGATTGCGAAGTTGGAAAAGAAGATCAGCGCGGCGGTGCGGCAGAGCATCGACAAAAACCAAAAGGAATATTTTTTGCGGGAACAGCTCAAAGCCATACACACGGAGCTGGGAGACGACGAGGAGGAGCGCGAGTCGTTGACGCGGCAGATCAAGGACAAGCACATGCCCGCGCAAATTGAAGAGAAGGCGCTCAAGGAGATCGCGCGGACGGACAAGATGCCGCCCTCTTCGCCCGAATACACGGTGATCCGAAACTATCTGGATTGGCTGATCGATCTTCCCTGGACGGAAGAGACGAAGGACACGGAAAATCTGGCGGACGCGCAAAAAATTCTGGACGAAGATCATTACGGACTGGAGAAGGTGAAGACGCGCATAACCGAATATTTGGCGGTTTTGCAGCTCACGAAGAGCATGAATGCGCCGATTTTATGTTTTGTGGGGCCTCCGGGCGTCGGCAAGACGTCCATAGCCAAGTCGATCGCGCGCGCGCTGGGCAGGAAGTTTGTGCGGATGAGTTTGGGCGGCGTCAAGGATGAAGCGGAGATCCGCGGGCATCGCAGGACGTATGTAGGGGCGATCCCCGGCCGCATCATCTACGCGATGAAACAGGCGGGCAGCGTCAATCCGGTGATTTTGCTGGACGAGATCGACAAGGTATCCTCCGACATGCGCGGAGACCCGGCGAGTGCGCTTTTGGAGGTGCTGGATCCCGAGCAGAATCCCACCTTCCGCGATCGGTTTTTGGAAGTGCCGTACGATCTGTCCAAAGTCTTGTTTATCACGACGGCGAACACGGTGGAAACGATCCCCGCGCCGCTGTTGGACAGGATGGAGCTGATCGAGCTAAACGGATACACGTTGGATGAAAAGCGGGAGATCGCGCGGCGGTATCTGATCCCGAAAAAGATAGCGGAGAACGGCTTGCAAGAGGATCTGCTCACGATCACGGACGACGCGGTTACGGCGATCATAGAGGGGTACACGATGGAAGCGGGCGTGCGGAATCTGGAGCGGCAGATCGGGTCTGTATGTCGAAAAATTGCGGTACGTTATGCGGAAAATCCGCAGATGGAAAGGCAGACGGTGGATAAGGGCGACGTAGAGGAGCTGCTTGGCGTACGGCGTTACAACGACGAGCATGCGCATCTGGACGGAAACGAAGTGGGCGCGGCGACGGGGCTTGCTTGGACGGCGGTAGGCGGCACGACGCTCACGATCGAAGTTTCTACGATGCCTGGCAAGGGTGAAATTTTATTGACCGGAAAACTCGGCGACGTGATGAAAGAATCGGCGCGTGCGGCGATCAGTTATATCCGTGCGCATGCGAACGAATATTCGATCCCGACGGAATCGTTTGCGGAGACGGACATTCATATTCACGTACCCGAGGGCGCCACGCCGAAGGACGGGCCGAGCGCGGGCATCACGATGGCGACGGCGATCTTGTCGGCGTTCACGCACAAGCCGGTGCGCAAGGATATAGCGATGACGGGGGAGATCACGTTGCGCGGGAAGGTGCTGCCCATCGGCGGACTGAAGGAGAAGGCGCTTGCGGCGCATCGGGTAGGGATCAAGAATATCATCATTCCCAAGGACAACGAGCGCGACGAGCAGGAGATCCCCGAAAACGTTCGAGACGATCTGCATTTTATTCCGGCAACGGAGATCGGAACGGTCTTTCGGAACGCGATCGTGGGGCTGTGATGCGATATGGTAATTCGACAAGCGGTATTTCTCACGTCGGCGGCGGATCGGAAGGGTTTTTTGCGGACGGACAAGCCGATGATTGCCGTCTGCGGCAGATCCAACGTCGGCAAGAGTTCGTTTATCAACATGTTGGCAAATCAAAACAAGCTGGCGCGCACGTCTGCGGAACCCGGCAGGACGCGGCTTGTCAATTACTTTGATTTCGGGGAGTTTGTGCTTGCCGATCTTCCGGGATACGGGTTTGCGCGCGTATCCAAGGCGGAGAAGGAGAAGTGGGCGAAATTGCTGGACGATTTTTTTGCGCATAGCGAAATCGCGCACGTGTTTTCTTTGGTAGACATTCGGCACGATCCCACGGAAGACGATCGCCTGATGATCAATTATCTTTACGGCACGCGGATGCCCTTTACGATTTTGGCGACCAAAGCGGACAAACTGGCAAAGACGCGCGTCAAAGACGCCGTACGCCGCATAGCGGCGGCGCTTCGCACGGGCGAAAAGAACGTGATCGCCCTTTCCAACGCCACGCGCCGCGGCAAAGAGGAGATATTGACCGAGTTGGATGCGATCTTGGCGCGGTCGCAGCAGACCGAGCCGGATGCGGAAGACGAGTAAAAAACGATTGCCTTTTTGATCGTTGCATGCTATAATGAAGAATCAAAACATTGTCGGGTACTGTATATGAATACTTTTTTGATTTCCGCGGCAGACATTTTGAGTCAGCCTTGGGGGATGGCGATCTTTTTGCTGATCGACGCCGCCATTCTGCTTTTGATCGTGGCGCTGAACTATCGCTGGCTGTTTAAGCGGACGCTGGATCTGGTGTTTTCGGCGATTTTTTTGCTCCTGTTTTTCCCGTTTTTCTTGCTGGCGTTATTGGTGCAGCTTCTGTACAATCGTTCGCAAAACGCATATAAAACGCTGTTTACGCGCGAGTACTATGTCGGCAAACGGGAAAAAATCATTTGCATTCGCACCTTTTCTACCGAACGGATCGAGCACGATGCCGCCGGCAACCTCTTGCCGGAGCAGGTTCGCCTCACAAAGTACGGTAAGGTTTTGCGCGTGACGAAGATGAAATATTATCCCTGCCTCGCGTCCGTCTTTCTCGGAAAGATGAGTTTCGTCGGGCCCAGGCTCATCTCCCTTTCCGATGCGTCGGCGCTCAACGATTTGCAGGCAGAGCGCTTCCGCGTGCGGCCGGGGCTCGTCAGCTCCCTCGAAAAATACGGCGGCGAATCGCTTACCTATCCGGATCTGTTCGAAGAAGATGCGGAGTACGTCCGTCGGGTCAATCTTTTCCGCGATATCGGCTTTTTCTGCGCCCGATTGATCCGCGGTCTGCGCGGCGAAGCGGCGCGCCCCTATGGCGAATGCACGGACGTTACCTATGTCGAATGGCTCTTGCAAAAGGGCGAGATCGACGCGGCGGAGGCGAACGCGTTTGTCGAAGCGGGAAGCGTTCGTTTGAAGAGCTATCTGCAGAAACGGAACGCCGCGAACGGTACAGTGAACCGTACGTTGATGCGTTAGCCGTTTGCAGCGGTTACAAAACAGAAAATAACGCCGCGATCGGCGGTTCGCGGCGTTTCCTTTGAGCAAGTCCTCCGCCGCGCCGAAAGGCGCGGCGGAGGACTTGTCTGCGTTCGCACAGGCAGAGCCTCTCGCAAATTTTTGCGAGAGGCTCTGCCTTAAAAGTTTTCAAAGAGTTTGCCCCTTCGTTTCGGCAATTCGATCGTTTCGGCAATCCGATCGATTTATTGCAGTCGGATTGCGGTCGGTCAACGGAGGGCGTGCGCCGCCGAAAGCGAGGGGCGCACGCCTTTTTCCGACAAGGCGGCAAGCGCCACAGGCAAAGGCTGAACGGCAGCAATCGAACGGAAAGACCGTGCAATCGGACAGAGGGGCGCTGCAAAACGGGTCGTGCGAATTGGGCGGAAAGGCCGCATGGGCGAGGGGGAGAGATACGGGAGAGGGGTTAAGTGCGAGCGGTATATTTTTTTCGTATTGCGGCACACTATCGGTATGCAAAGCGGACAGACGATGTTTTTCAAAAATGCGCCCAGGATCGTAGCGGCTTCGACGGTAGCGGGGCCGAAAGAGTGTGCGGGACTGGTGGGCAAATATGTAGATTATCCGTTGGCGGACGACATGTTTTCCGAAAGCACGTTTGAGCGTGCGGAGCGAAAGATGCTGTTGTATGCGTTGCGCAGCAGTATGGAGAAGGCGGGGCTTTGCGACGGAGTGGACGTAATTTTGTCGGGAGATCTTCTCAATCAGATCATATCGGCGTCGTTTGCGGCGCGGGAGACGGGGTTGCCGTATTTGGGGATATACGGGGCGTGTTCCACCATGAGCGAGGGGATTTTGCTGGCGTCGGTATTGGTGGACGGCGGATATGCAAAGACGGCGGCAGCCGCGACGGGGAGTCATTTTGCGTCGGCGGAGCGGCAATACCGTTATCCTTTGGAATTGGGGACTACGCGGCCTCCGCAATCGCAGTGGACGGTTACGGGAGCGGGCAGCGCGATCATCTCGCGAAGGGGAAGCGGGCCGCGCGTCACCTGCGCCACGGTCGGGAAGGTCGTGGATTTCGGGGTATCGGACGTCAACAATATGGGTGCGGCGATGGCGCCGGCGGCTTGTGACGTCATACTGGCGCATCTGCGCGATACCGATCGGACTCCTTCGTATTACGATCTGATTCTGACCGGGGATTTGGGGATATTGGGCAGTCGGATCGTCAAAGATCTTGCGTGGGAGAAGGGAGTGGATCTGTTTGAAAATCACGACGACTGCGGCGCGCTGATCTATAAGCGGGCGGAGGACGAATTTCAAGGCGGGAGCGGAGCGGGATGTTGCGCGGTATTTTTGAATTCGTATATATTGCATAAGATGGCAAACCGCGAACTCAACCGCGTCCTGTTCGTTGCGACGGGCGCATTGTTGTCGACCGTTTCATCCGGGCAGGGGGAGACCATTCCCTGCGTTGCGCATGCGGTTGCGCTGGAAAACGACGCGGCGGAAGAAGAAAAGGCAGACGTCAAGCGATAGCGATTCGGAGGGAAGATGAGCGACTATCTTACTTTATTGGCGATGTTCGGAAAAGCGTTTTTGGTGGGAGGTGCAATCTGTACCATAGCGCAAATCGTCATCAATTTTACCAAACTTACATCGGGGCGGATCCTGGTCTTTTTCATGTTGGCTGGCGTGGCGTTGGAAGCGCTCGGGGTATACGATTATTTGGTTGCGTTTGCCGGAGCGGGGGCAACGGTTCCGATCAGCGGATTCGGTTATCTGTTGGCGCGCGGGGCGATGCGCGGGGCGCAGCGCGGTCTGTTCGGCGCGCTGACGGGGGCGTTGAGCGCCGCCAGCGCGGGCATCACAGCCGCCATTTTGTTTGCGTTTGTCTTTGCTCTTATTTTTCGTCCCAAATCCAAGAAAAATTGACGGTCGGAAATCCCGCGCGAGCGGGAAAAACGTTCGGACGAAAAACGGCGCCGTCGGGGCCTAAAGCGCGAAAAGGCGGGAGGAACGCATATGTGCGGGGGTGCAACCGATAAAAAAAAGCGGGTTCGGGGCAAAAATTTTTCGGGCAGTGAATAAAAACTGCAAAAAGGAGAATACTGTAGGGTGTAAGGAGGATTGCCATGCAGTTCAATCAGACAAAGACGTACACCAATTTAGCCCGATCGTTTGCGGGAGAGAGTCAGGCGGGGATGCGCTACCAGTTGATCGCAAAACTTGCGACGGCGGAGGAGTATCCCGTATTAGCGGATGTGATCCGAACGATAGCGAAAAACGAGACCTATCATGCCAAAACGTTCTACGATACTCTTATATGCAAAGCGGGGAACAGCGCGAACATCCGATTGGATGCGGGGTATCCTTTTCAATTTGGAACGCTGGTGGAGAACCTGGGATTTGCGGCGGACGGAGAGAGAGCGGAGCACGATGAAGTGTATCCGACGTTTGCAAAGGAGGCGCGCGAAGAAGGGTTCGACGACATTGCCGATCTCTATGAGCGAGTAGCGGGGGTAGAGCGGGATCATGAGATTGTATTCCAATATCTTCACGACATGCTGAAGGAGGGCGCATTGTACAAGCGGAGCAAGCCGACGCTGTGGGTGTGCGGCGAATGCGGCTACAGAGCCACGACGAAAGAGGCGTGGAAGATTTGCCCGCTGTGCAAGGCAAAACAGGGTTACGTTGAAATTCCCTTACCGTTTGATCAAGATGAAAGGAGAAAAAAATGAAAAACAGCAAAGAGCAGAACATGCAGAACGCGCAGAACAAACAGTCGCAAAACAAAGCTACGCAGAACAAGTCGGGCGAAAGCACGGCAAAGACGAACAACAGAACGAACAAAGCGTTCAAGTAAAAAAGAGAAAAGCAAAGCCGATGCGTTCGCCGTATGACGTAAACGGAAGTTATACGGGTACGCCGTCGG
>CALVYJ010000020.1 GCA_944372075.1 uncultured Clostridia bacterium
TGTGTTAAACTTCTTTTCTCTTGACATTAAAATATGCACCTCCAAAAGTCTGTCCAACTTTTGGGGTGCATATCACAGTGGCGGCGCCTTTTGAAATGAAAAGTTAAACGATTTGTCTGCGATGAACGGAATCGATCGCATCCCGAAACATTTCTTCCATTTTATCGATGCAGCGTTCCAAGCGAAAGCGCTGGGCGTACTCGATGTACGCCGCGCGCTGTTGTTCGCGCAGTTGCGGGTGCTCGATCATAAAATCGATCTTTCGGGCGAGGTCGGCGCAGTCGCCCGCACGGTAGAGATTTTCGTCGAATTGAGCAAAGAAGCGAGCGGCCGATTTTTCGCTGTCGGCGATGACGGGGACGAGTCCGCACGTTATGGCCTCTACGCAGGCGATGGATTCGATCTCGGCGTAGGCGCAGTGTACATACAAATCGGAAGATTGAATGATTTGTATCAGTTCTTCCTTTTTATGGAAGGCGATCACGGGCGGATTTTTCAACTTTGCGCCGAGTCTTGTGAGATATTTTTTCTGCGGGCCGTCGCCGGCGAGGAACACCTGAATTTTATCGGAATACTTTGAAAGTGCGACCGCTTTTAAGAGTTCTTGCTGGCATTTTTCCTTCACCAGACGGCCGGTTGATACGATGCAGAACAGATCGGCATACTTGTCCGGCTTGGGCAAGCGATCGGGCGTAAAAGCGGGATCGACGCCGTTTGAAATGATGCGCAGATCCTGCGTATAGCCGTGGTTTCGCAACTGCGTTGCAATGAACTCGGTCGGGCAATGAATGTATTGAGAAAAACGATAAAATCCGTTCAAAAAATTTTTATAGATATAATCGTTGACGACCTTGCTTTTCTGCAAACCGAAATGACTGCTGACGTTTTCCGGTTGAACGTGAAAGGCGGTAGTCATGGGCTTTTGAAGTTCGTAGCAAATGCGCACGGCGGCGCGACCTAGAGAGAAGGGCATGAGGATATGCACGACGTCGCTCTGTTCGATGGCGGTGCGCAGCAACGTATGGTTGGGTTTGGCGAGCACTACGCCGTTTTTGGCTACATATTCGTTGAAGATTTTGAAATCGATTTTATCGACGGCGAAGTGATTTTTGTCCTCCGAATCGCCCGGGGCGACGATCAGAACGTCGTGTCCGCGCGATTTCAGGTTTGAAATCAAGCGTTTAACGGTTATGGAGGTACCGTTGTTTTCTTCGCCGAGAACGTCTGCAATTACGGCAATTCGCATTCTAAACACTCCAAAAAAAATTTGCCGTCAGTCCTGCGGATCGCTGAAACGAGCCAGGGTCTGCTGTCCGGCTTCTACGATGGGGGCGCATTGGCATAAAATGGAATCAAAGGAAATACTGCGGTCGCTCTTCAGCCATTCGGTATAGGTATCCAATACGCCTGCCGTTAAAAACCGGAATATGTACATTGCATTTTTCAAATGAACGCCGTGCGTGTAGGCATATTGGTTGCAAATTTCGATCGTAAATTGATTTTTCAATTTTGTCAGAAAGAAATCCGCATCCGGCGAAGATCGAATAAAGTCCGCAAAATTGGGATAGGACTCCAAAATTTCCGTACAAAGGGTTAAAAACGGTATGGGGTTTTTAGGCTTTGTGAGGTCAACCGGCCGATCGATCGTCAAGAAGATGCGCTCGGTGATTTCATTGCGAAGCCCTTCCAAGACGTCTGCGATCCCGGTATAATGCAGATAAAAAGTCGTTCTGTTGATGTCGGCGGCCGTACACAGATCGACGATTTTGATTTCGCGGACCCGTTTGGCGCACAACAGCTGCAACAGCGTACTTTGGATTGCTCGAATAGTTTTTTGACTGCGTTTGTCCATTTTATTCATGGCCGAAAGCTCCTGGGACTTTTTGGCTTAATTGGAAACAGTATACTCTATTTCCCTTGATCTGTCAATAGTTATGCGACAAATGTCGAATAATTAAAAGAAAAAAGAGGGATACAGTGGTTTATTTTGCCTGATCGCCGTGCAATTTGATGATAGAGCGCAGCAGGGCGGTATCGGCGCCGTCCCAAGGCATATCCACGTTTCGGTAGTCGTGTTTAGCGGCGAACCGATTCAAATCGACGAGCAACCGATCGAGGGAATTTTTTTCCAATTTACAGAGGGAGTAGATATAATCTTTTTGTTTTGAGCGGGCGAAGGAGGCATATTTGAGCAAGAAACCGAAGTGTTCGAGGCAAAATCCGTCGGTGGAGAGCAAGGTATCTTTGAAATTTTTTTCGGCGTAGAACATTTCGGCCACGGTTTTGTAGTAGCGGATCATATTGACTTCGACGTTATCGCAAATGACGCAGGTAGAAGAGACTTTGGTAAAGAAGTCTGCGAGTTCTTTTGCTTTTTTGGGGTTTGCGGTAATTTCGAGTTTTGCTTTGAGCGAGGTGAGGCGGGTCGTATGCTGGAGGGCGAGGGACAATTTATTGGGTCGGGCGTGCAGCATTTGGGTATGGTGCAGGCAAAAGCCGCGTTCATTGACCATGCGGCGCTGGAAGTCTTCCATGACGGAATCGTTGAGGTATTGGTCGCACAGACGTTTTTCGAGGATAGAGCGAATGCGGCAGAGCGGGCAATCGTTTCCGCTGACGAATTCCTGGTAGATGAGCATATTTCCGATGTGATAATTCATAACCGTACCCCTGTCTGGTTTTTCATCTATTATATCGTAGAGTTGCGGGAAAGCAAAGTGATTTTCGAAAAAACAGGAGAGAGGATAAAAAAATCATGAACAAGTGTTGCAAAAGTAAAAAAAATCGGCTATAATAGGGACGGAAAAAAGGAGAAAGCGGAACGGCATTTATGCGATGTATTTTTATTTACAATCCGGTCAGCGGCAGAGGAAAGACGGGAAAGAAGCTGGAATATATTTTGCGGCGGCTGGGAGAGAAGTATGATATAGTGGATTCTTATGCCACAGCGTCGGCGGGAGACATGACGCGCGCGGTACGCGAATATGCGGAAAAGTATGATGCGATCATCTTTTCGGGGGGCGACGGCTCGTTCAACGAAGCGGTGCAGGGATTATGCGAGGCGAACAATATGCCGGAGATCGGTTACATACCGGGCGGAACGGTGAACGACATAGCGCATTCCCTGGGGATACCGAGTCATATTCGCGGAGCGTTGAAGGTAATTCTCACGGGCAAGAACGTATTGCTGGATTGTATGCGAGTCAACGATCGGTATGCCATGTATATAGTTGCGGCGGGGGCATTTACCAGCGCGACGTATACGACGCCGCAGATCCAAAAGAATTTGATCGGGCGATTGGCGTACGGGATCGAAGGGATCCGCAAGAATTTGAATTTTGATGTTTTTCGGGTAAAGATCACCGACGGCGAGCAATGTTTGGAAGAAGAGGGAGTCTTTGTGGCGTTTTTGAACGGCAAGTATGTGGCGGGCATCGGTTTGAATCGAAAGGCGAGCATGACGGACGGAAAGATCGAAGTCGCCTTGATCCGTCAGCGGAAATTCCCCAACTTGTTTCATAAAATTCGCGCGTATTTCGCGTTGGCAAACTTATTTTTGTTCGGGTACAGGGTAAAAGAGCGGCAGATCATTCGCCTGGAAGGTTCGCATTTTGAAGTTGAAACGGAAGACCGCGTAACCTGGAATTTTGACGGAGAGCGGGGCATCTGCGGGAAAATTTGTGTAGACGTCCTGCCGCAGAAAATAAACATCATCGTACCGCAAAAGAGTAAAAATATTTGAACGCAACGATAAAATTGAAAACAACCGCCGGCATACAGGGTATGCCGGCGGTTGTTCGTTTATGGGAGAAAGGAGAAAAAGCAAAGGGCGGCGAAGCGATAATTCTTGTAAAACTGCAAATCCTAGGTAAGGGGAAAGGAGAAAACGATATGTGCACATGTATAGCGATGCGCGGCAAGCATTTTTATTTCGGAAGGAATATGGACATCGAATGTTCGTTTGGGGAGCGGGTCGTATTGATGCCGCGAAAATTTTTATATCCCTATCAGTTTATGGGGAAGGAGTCGGAAGGGTATGCGATGATCGGCATGGCGGCGGTGTATGCGGGCGTGCCGCTGTATGCGGAGGGGATGAACGAATGCGGCGTATGTATGGCGGCGTTGCAATTTCCGGGGAACGCTCATTATTTTTCGCAACCGACGCAGGGAAAAATCAACGTTGCGCCATACGAGCTGATCCCGTATCTGTTGCGAAATTGTCAAACGGTTTCGGCGGCGGAGGAGCGGTTGCGCGCGGTTCGCTTGATCGACAAGCCCTTTCTTGCGGAATTGCCGCTCGCGCAGCTGCATTGGATGATCGCCGACAGGGAGCGGACGATCGTGGCGGAACCGACGGAGGACGGGTTGGCGATTTATGAAAATCCCTTCGACGTGCTGGCGAATAATCCCGAATTCGGCTATCATAGGCAGCACGTCAATGAATTTTTGAACGTTACGGCGGCGCATGCGGAAAACCGAATGCTAAAGACGTTGCCGCTTCGGCCGTATGGGCAGGGCATGGGGGCGATCGGACTTCCGGGCGATTGTTCTTCTTCGTCCAGGTTCGTCCGCGCGGTATTTTATTTGCACAATTCCGATCGGCAGAGCGAGGGGATCTCGCAAATTTTTCATATCTTGTCGGGCGCGGAGATGATTCGAGGCAGCGTGCGTACCAGTAGCGATCAGATCGATTGGACGATCTATGCCTGCGGCATGGATGCGTCGGACGGAATCTATTATTTCAAACATTATCAAAACCACCGCCTGTCGGCTGTGCCGTTTTTGCGGGAAAATCTTGAGGGGCATGCGTTGCGCGAATTTGCGCTGGAGCGGGAGGAAGATGTTTTGATTTGCCGATCCGATCCCCAATAAAGCAGGATAAATATGGGTAAAACGCCGAAAAGGGGGGTTCCGACAGCAAAACGAAATCGCCCGACCGCGCCATGCGCGGTCGGGCGATTTCGGACAAAAACGATATGCTTGTATCAATAGATCGAATCGCCATGGCAGTCGATGGCAACGATGCAGGGGAAATCGACGACTTCAAACCGATAGACAGCTTCGCTCAGCAGATCGGGGAAAGCGACCAGCTCGCTTTTGCGGATGGCGTTTCCGTAGAGCGCGCCGGCGCCGCCGATGGCAGCGAAGTAAACGGCGTGCGTTTGGCGGATGGCGTCGCATACGGATTCGTCGCGTTCGCCTTTTCCGATCATGCCTTTGAGACCGCACCGCAAAAGCCGCGGCGCAAAGGAATCCATGCGCGCGCTGGTCGTGGGGCCGCAGCTCCCGCATGCTTTTCCGGGAGGAGCGGGACAAGGCCCGGCGTAATAAATGGTTTCTCCGGCGAAGGAAAACGGCAAGGGCTCGTTGCGGTCTAAAAATTCGCAGATCCGCTTATGGGCGCAATCGCGCGCGGTCAACAGAGGTCCGGAGAGGAGAACGCTTTCTCCGGCGTGTAAGGATTCGATGATTTCCTCAGTTAAGGGCAGGGTGATTTTTTTCATGGGAACTCCGTTGATTTGAAAAGGTATCGTTGTTCGGTTGTCGAAGGGCGCTTAAAAAGCGACCGCGGGTCAAAGGGTGATCTTTTCGCACCGTACGCAATGGCATTGAATATTGACGGCGAGAGGGAGGCCGGCGATATGCGTCGGGGCGATCTCGCAGGCGACGGCGAGGGCGGTGGTGTTGCCGCCGAAGCCCTGGGCGCCGATATGCAGGGCGTTGATGCGTTCGAGCGCTTTCGTTTCGATGTCGGCTACGTCTGCGCGCGGATGGCGGGAGCCGACGTCGCGGGTGAGTGCTTTTTTTGCGAGGAAAGCGCAGGTATCGAACGTTCCGCCGATGCCCACGCCAACGTAGACGGGCGGGCAAGGTTTGCTTCCGGCGAGACGTACGGTTTCCACGATGCTGTCGAGGATGCCGTTCACGCCTTTTGCGGGGGTGAGCATATACAGGCGGGACATATTTTCGCTGCCGAAGCCTTTGGGCAGGAACGTAAGTCGGATTTGATCGCCCGAAACGAGCTCGGTATGGATTGCCGCGGGCGTATTGTCCGCGGTATTGACGCGGGTGAGGGGATCGCAGATGCTTTTGCGGAAATAAAAATCCCGATAGGCGTTTCGAACGCCGTCGCAGATGGCGTCGTTAAAGAATTTGCCTTCGATATGAACGTCCTGCCCGATTTCGGCGAGCACGACGGCATAGCCGGTATCCTGACAGACGGCCATATTTTCGTCGGCAGCCGTCTGCGCGTTTTTCAAAAGGGTATCCAAGGCGAATGCGGCGGCGCTGTCGGGCGCTTCCTGCGCTTTGGCGGTTTGAAGGGCGTGAATGCAGGCGGGCGTAAGGTGCAGGCAGGCGTTTTTCGCCAATTCATATACGGCATTTTCAATTTTTTCGGAAGGGATAATTCGCATGATACGGGATCCTTTGCGATCGTGCCGGGTATGAAACTTTCCAAAATCGGCAGTCGCTTTGAATTTTCACCTTTATTATAGCAGAAAAAACGAAAAAGCAAAAGAAATTTGTTTACGAAAGAGGAAAATTTCGGTATAATGATTGGCATGAAACAGACGTATTCGCCCGATCGGCAAAGTTCCGATCCGCAGCAAGGGCAACCAATGAAAAAGAGTTTATGGGATCAACCGCGGAAAGTAGTCAGCGGAATGGTGTATTCGGGAGCGATCATCGGCATGTTGCTGATATCGCTTGCCTTTTCCGTTACGGTAGCGGTGCTTGCGCAGACACTGCAGATGTCGTTGGAAGAGATCATGCAGAGCGAGGCGTATCGGTACTGCTCGTTTCTGTTATACCAGATCGTCTATTTGGTGATCATCTTCGCCTATATGCGGATCTATCGGGAACGTCCGTCCGCGTTCGGGTGGCGAGGAACGCGTCCCGGATATTTTCTGCTGGCAGTGGTGTTGTGGTTCGGGCTTTTGTTCGGCTTGAATTTTGTGAACAACTGGTTTGTTGCGTTTCTGGAACTGTTCGGATACACCATGCCCGACACGCAGCTGCCCTCGTTGGAGGGCGGCGGATTTTTAGGCGTCATGATCGTGGTAGCCGTTTTGCCGGCGATCTGCGAAGAGACGCTGTTCCGCGGGATTCTGTTGGAAGGTATCAAGGACGTCGGCACGGTAGCCGCCTGTCTGTTGGGCGGATTGTTGTTCAGCATCTTTCATCAAAATCCTCCGCAGACGATCTATCAGTTTTGCTGCGGCGCGGCGTTTACGCTGTTGGCGATCCGTGCGGAGTCGATACTGCCCACCTGTCTGATGCATTTTTTGAACAACGCATTGATTATTTTCGACGCAAAATTTTCATTCCTGGAGCGATTGAGCTTTCCTGCGGAAGTGGCGATCTACGCGGTGTCGGGCGTATGTCTGATCGGTGCGCTGATCTGGATGATCTGGTTTGACAAAGGTACGAATCGAAAGAAAGAGGGCTCGATCAAACCGTTTATCTATGCCGCGTTGGCGGGCATTATACTGTGCGTCGTGGTTTGGCTGATGAATTTAGCGAGCGGGTTCGGTGTCTGAAAATGCAAAAAATAAATATCGTGTGCGTGGGAAAGCTGAAGGAAAAATTTTTTGCGGACGCCGTTGCGGAATACTGTAAGAGACTGACGCGGTTTGCGCAAGTTTCCATACGGGAGCTTCCGGAAAAGAGGACGCTGTCGGAGGAAGCGGATTTGATCTTGCGCGAGATGCGCGGGTATGTCATCGCATTGGCGGTGGAGGGGAAGCAGGTATCGAGTCCGGCGTTGGCGGAGCGGATCAAAGCGCTGTGCGATGCGGGCAAAGAGATGACGTTTGTCATCGGATCGTCCTGCGGCTTGGATGCGCGGGTAAAGCAAGCCGCAAACGAGCGCCTGTCCTTTTCCGAGATGACCTTTCCGCATCAGCTTATGCGTGTGATCCTCTGCGAGCAGATTTATCGGGCGTTTATGATCAATGCAGGCAGCGACTATCATAAATAGGGAACAAACGAATAGGGAACAAACGAATAGGCAACAAACGAGCGCAAAGATCGTACTATGAATAGTATGGATATAGCGGAGCGCGTTGAAAATTTTTATGCGGCATATACGGGAGAAAAGGGGATCCTGGGCAAAAGCGTATGCGGGAATCCCGTCTATGCGATGTTTGCGGGAAAGCACGAGTATCCGCAGCTCATCGTGCAAGGGGCGATCCATGCGCGAGAATGGATAACGGCGGGGATACTTTTGGAACAGATTCGGCGCGGGTTCTCGCGCGGAGGCGCGTGGTTTTTGCCGATGACCAATCCGGACGGCGTTCTTTTGGCGAGCCGCGGAGAGGATTTTTTGAAAAAACTGCAAAAAAGCCGCATACGTTTTTTACTTTCGATCAATGGCGGGAGTGAATTTCAGATGTGGAAGGCGAATGCGAACGGCGTTGATCTGAATGTAAATTTTGCATCCGGCTGGGGGAGCGGGGTCAAAAACATACGGATGCCCGCCGCCGAAAACTATATAGGCAAGCGCGCGTTTTCCGAACCGGAGACGCGCATATTGCGGAATTTTACGCAAGACGTTGCGCCGGACGCCACGCTTTCGTATCATACGAAGGGGGAAGAGATCTATTGGGAGTACGGGCAGCAAGGGGAGACGTTGGCGCGAGATCGTCGGTTGGGCGAGGTATTGGAAAAGGCAACGGGGTATCGTCTTAAAACGATATGCGGCAGCGGCGGCGGATATAAAGATTGGTGTATAGAGCGATTGAAAATACCGGCGTTTACGATCGAAGCGGGCAGCGATTTATGGCGGCACCCGCTGGGAGAAGAGAGGCTGGCGCTGCTTGCGGAGCAGAACGGGAGCGCGGCGCGGAAGTTGGCGAGCGCGATGTATACGGAAGGTTGACGAAGGGATGGAAGAGAAAGAAAAATTTATGCGCGCGGCGTTGCGGCGCGCGCAGAGAGGTCTGGAGCGCGGCGAAGTGCCGGTAGGCGCGGTGATCGTGCATGAAGGGAAGGTCGTGGCGGGAGGCTACAATCGGCGTACGGCGACGCAGAAGGCCGGGTCGCACGCGGAGATGTATGCGATCGACCGCGCGTGCAAAAAATTTAACAGTTGGCGGTTGCCGGAGTGCGATTTATATGTGACGCTGGAGCCCTGTCCGATGTGTATGGGCGCCGCGCTGAATGCGCGGGTGCGGAAGATATATTTTGGTGCGTACGAACAGAAAGGGCGATCGATGACGATGGAATTGGCGACGAGCAATCTGTTGAATCATACGCTGGAAGTGGAAGGGGGCGTATTGGAAGAGGAATGCTCCGCTCTTTTGACGGGATTTTTCCGCGATATGCGGAACAAGACGCGGGAGAGGCAAGCGGAGGAGCCGCCGCAGGGATGAATTTCTTTTTGGCAAAAAGCGGAATAGCGGCGTCAAACGATTGACTAATCGCATGAAAAGCCGTACAATAATAGCAAGTAAGGCGGGCGGGGAAAACCGCTTGAACCTGAAAGAGCCGAAGCGGGCGTTGCGTCCGATCGGCGAAGATGAAAACGGCAAAAAGGAAATTTTGCCCGGCTTTTTTCTTTTATAAACAAAAAGCCGTTGCTCGCGTTCAAAAAGCCATGCGAAAAGGCATGAAAAAGCGAATTATCGGAGGTACACATGATAACACACGGCAACGAGATCAAGATTTTTGCCGGCAATTCGAACCGTCCGTTGGCGGAAGCGATTGCCAAGAAGCTCAATACGGAATTGGGCGGAGCGGAAGTCGGATGTTTTTCAGACGGAGAAACGTCGGTTCACATCGATGAAACGGTTCGCGGACGGGATTTGTTTATCATCCAGTCCACGTCGGCCCCGGTCAACGACAACCTGATGGAGCTGTTGATCCTGATCGATGCGGCGCGTCGTGCAAGTGCGGGTCGAATCACGGCGGTTATGCCGTATTTCGGGTATGCGCGGCAAGACAGAAAGGCACGTTCGCGCGATCCGATCACGGCGAAGCTGGTAGCGGATCTGATAACGGCGGCGGGAGCCGACCGTGTGTTGACGATGGATTTGCACGCAGCGCAGATCCAGGGATTTTTCAATATACCGCTCGACCATTTGTTGGGAGGGCCTACGATCTACAATTATTTCAGAAGAAAGAATATCATCGACGAAAACTTTGTCGTCGTATCGCCCGATATCGGATCGGTCACGCGGGCGAGGAACGTAGCGATGAAGTTGAACTGTCAGATGGCGATCATCGATAAGCGTCGTCCGAAAGCGAACGTCATGGAAGTGATGAACATTATCGGCGACATCGAAGGAAAGAAGTGTCTGATGGTGGACGACATGATCGATACGGCGGGAACGATCTGCCAGGGTGCGCAGGCGCTCATGGATCACGGAGCGAAGGAAGTGTATGCGGGATGCACGCACGCCGTATTCAGCGGCCCGGCGATGGAGCGGCTGGAAAAGGCGCCGATCAAAGAGCTGGTCGTGCTGGATACGATCAACCTGCCTGCGAAAAAGAAACTGGATAAAATTTCGGTCATATCCGTTGCCGATATCTTTGCCGCGGCGATCGAAAACGTTTATTTGGATAAGCCGATGTCGAAAATCTACGACTGAGCGTTCAATACAGGCGATATAGGGCAGGGAACTGCCCTATATCGCTTTTCAAGAGAGGCAAGCGAATGAATTTGCCGGATACGCAGCGGCGTAGTCGGGCGTTGCATTTTTGCCCGTGTTTGCGCGGCAGGTTTTTTCGGAAGCGCCGTGCAAGGCAAGAGGAAACGAACAGCAATACGGTTGAAATTGCCGCGTTTTGAAAAAAACGCGGCGTTCGCGCGTTCAACGGAAGGCGCGATTATGAATCGAGAGAGGAAAAGTGAGCTATGGTTTTGATTGTCGGGTTGGGAAATCCGGAAAAAAAGTATGAAACGACCTTTCACAACATGGGATTTCTTGCAGTCGGCGAGGCTGCCGACAAACTGGGCGTAAAGTTCAAGAAAAAGGAATGCGAGGCGTCGGTTGCGGAGGCGTTTGCGGGCGGAGAGAAGGTGATCCTTGCTCGGCCGGTCACGTATATGAACGCAAGCGGAAGGGCGGTAAAGCAGCTGATGGCAAAGTATAAGATCTCGCCGGAGAACCTGTTGGTGATCTACGACGATTTTGATTTGCCGAAGGGAAAACTTCGGATCCGCGCGAGCGGCAGTGCGGGTACGCACAACGGGATGCGGAGCATCATAGGGGAGATCGGAACGGGCGAATTTGCGAGGATACGGATCGGGATCAAAGACGATCAGGTAGACATACCGATCATCAACTATGTACTGGCGCAGATTCGGCAGGAGGACTATCCGCTGTTTGCGAAGGCGTGTGAAGATGCGGCGGAAGCGGCGATACGGTTTGCGAAGGGAGAGGGTATCGAGCAAGTCATGAGCGCGTACAATAAGAACTGGCGCGCGCGAAATTGGAGGCGAGCGTGAAAGAGAAATTCTTTCAACCGAACAATTTAGGCGGGGAATTTCCCGCGTTGGCGCAAGATCTCCGCCTCGGCATGCCGACGGCGGTATTTGGCGTATCGCAGCCGATGAAGGCGCTGTTGGCGGCGTCGTGCATAGAGGGACGGTTTGTATATATAGCGGACAATGCGCAGACGGCTTTGAAGATCGCGGAAGAAACAGCGGCGTTTTCGGGAGAAGAGGCGGTAGTACTGTGCGCCAAGGATGAAGTGTTGCTTTACAAAGACGCGCTGTCGAAGGACGCGTTGTATCGGCGACTGGAGGCGATGTGGCGCATTCAGCGGGGAGCGCGGATCATTGTCACGGATGTCGAGAGCCTTTTGCAGATCTTTCCGGACAAAGTGGAGTCGCTGACGTTGCGGGAAGGGGAAGAAGCGGATTTTTCCGCGCTGGCATCGAAGTTGGTCGATCTCGGGTATACGCGCACGGCGGCGGTGGAGAGCAAGGGGCAGTTCGCCTTGCGCGGGGATATACTGGATATCTATGCGGTCGGATCGGAGAACCCTGTGCGCGTTGATTTTTTCGGGGATACGGTTGAAAAGATCAAGCCGTACAATTTTCTGACGGGCGAGCGATTGGCGCTGGTCGATCGCATCGACATTGTGGCGGCGACGGACGTATATATCGATCGGGAGGAGGTTGCCGGGCTGCGCGAGGCGCTGTTTCGGGAATTGCCCTCCTTCAAAGACGCGTCGGCGTACGAGCGAGCGCAAACGATCGCCGGGGAGATCGGCGCAAAGCTGGAGGCGGGCGTGCCGTTCGGCGGGGCGTCCGTGCTGTTGCCGCTGCTGAAGCATACGGCGCATTTTCCGGAGTTTTTCGGGGAAGCGCTGTATGTGTTGGACGAATGCAAACTGATTGCGGACAAGGCGGACGCGCTGTATAAAGAGCAGGACGAGCGGTATTTCGGTCTGCGGCGCGGCGGGGAGGTATTTTCGTTTGCGAGGGGGCAGTATTGGGCGAAGGAGGAGTTCTATGCGCAATTTGCCCGGATGCGGGTAGCGGCTTTTCAGACGTTTGCGTCGGCGACGCGGTTTTTTGATCCGTTAAAGATCTACAATCTGCATTCGACGCCGTTGGGGAGGTATTTGAACAGCTTTCAAAACCTGATCAACGACGTCAAGAGCTGGCGGACGAACGGCTATCGTATTCTGATCTGTTGCGGGACGAGCGCGCGGGCGGAGAAGATGCGGGAGATGCTGTCGGAGGAAGGGATATCGCAGCAGGAATGTCCCGCGACGTTGAGCGAGCTGACGCGCGTTGCGGTTACGTCGAAGGCGTTGGAGCGCGGTCTGATCCTGCACGAGCAGAAATTGGTCGTGATCGGTACGGGCGATCTGTACACGAAAGCGATTGTAAAGAAGCGGATCCGTCGCAAGCGGAACGACATGTTTACCTCGCCGGAGGTCGGCGACTATGCGGTGCATGAAACGCACGGGGTAGGTCGCATCACGGGGACAAAGAAGATCGAAACGACGGACGGAACGAAGGAGTACATTGCTCTGGAATACCGTGGCGGCGACGTCTTGTATGTGCCGGTGGAGCAGATGGATATTCTGTCGCGGTACATGGGCGAGGAAACGCCGACGCTGTCGAAAATAGGCGGCGCGGAGTTTGAAAAGGTCAAACAGCGCGTCAAGGCTTCGCTGAAGGCGATGGCGTTTGACTTAAAAAAGCTGTACGCGGAGCGTGCGGAAAAGCGCGGGTATCAATTTTTGCCGTACGAAGAGGAAATGGACGAATTTGAGGCGGCGTTTGCGTACGAAGAGACGCCCGATCAGCTTTCGTCTGCGGCGGAGATCAAGGAGGACATGTGTTCGACGAAGGTCATGGACCGTCTGTTGTGCGGCGACGTCGGGTACGGAAAGACGGAGATCGCTTTTCGCGCGGCATATCTGTGCATTCTGAACGGGAAGCAGGCGGCGCTGATGTGTCCGAACACGATTTTATGTCAACAGCACTATGAGACGGCGAAGAGCCGATTCGCATCGTTCGGCGTGAACGTCGAGGTATTGAATCGGTTTAAGAGTCCGCGGGAGCAGGAAGAGATCTTGGCGAAGCTTGCGGCGGGAAAGATAGATTTTATCATCGGAACGCACAGGCTGTTGTCGTCGGACGTCCGTTTCCGCGATTTGGGGTTGCTGCTGTTGGACGAAGAGCAGCGGTTCGGCGTGGAGCATAAAGAGAAGATCAAGAATATGAAGAGCGACGTGGACTGTCTTACGATGACGGCAACGCCCATACCGCGCACGTTGCATATGTCGCTTTCGGGGATACGGGACATCAGTACGATCGATACCCCGCCGACCAACCGTTTGCCGGTACAGACGTACGTGGTGGAGGAGACGGAAACGCTGATCCGCGACGCATGTCTGCGGGAGCTTGCGCGGGGCGGGCAGGTTTTTCTCTTGTACAATCGCGTGGAGAGCATCTATACGTTTGCCGCGAAGATCGAACAAATTTTACCGGAGGGGAAATTGTGCGTGGCGCACGGGCGCATGGACAAGACGGCTCTGGAAAACGGGATCATGAAATTTTATCGTGGGGAAACGAACGTATTGATTTCCACCACGATCATAGAAAACGGGATCGATCTGCCCAAGGCAAACACGCTGATCGTGATCGATGCCGATCGGCTCGGCATATCGCAGCTGTACCAGTTGCGCGGCAGAGTCGGGCGCGGCTCGGTTTTGGCGCACGCGTATTTTACGTTCAAGCCGGAAAAGGTCATGACGGAGACGGCGAGCAAGCGATTGCAGGCGATCATGGAATTTACCGAACTTGGCAGCGGGTTTAAGATCGCGATGCGCGACCTGGAGATACGCGGCGCGGGGAGCGTATTGGGACGGGAACAGCACGGGCACATGGATAAAGTGGGCTACGAATTGTATGCAAAGCTTTTGAAGGAAGAGCTGACCGGCGAAGAGCAGACGGTTGCGGAACTGGACATCCGAGCGGCGGCGTATATACCGGAGCAATATGTAGAGGCGAGCGCTTCGCGTCTGGATTGTTATAAGCAGATAGCGGAGATCCGCAGCATTGCCGATTATAAGCGAGTATGCCTGTCGATGGAGGAAAACTACGGGAAGATGCCGCCGGAGGTGCTGAATTTGCTGGTGATTGCGGTGCTGAAGTCGTATGCAGCGAAATTCAACGCCCGCAAGATCAGTGCCGGCGCGAAGGGCGGGCGGCTGGAACTGCCGTCGTTGAACAGTCTGGCGGACGGGCGCATAGGCAGGGCGTTGGAGCAATACGAAGGGACGGTGCGGCTGGATATGACAAAGGCGCCTGCGATCGAGTTTTGCGGCGCGGAGGATGCGCAGAAGGTCATGTTGACGATGACAAAATTCTTAAAATACGCGGAAAGCGCGCAGGGAGCAGAAAAAGGATAGATTTTTCATGAAATTCACAGGAATTTCTTACAAATACGATTGCTTTTCTGTGCAAAATAAGCTATAATAATTTATATTGCGACTCTAATAAAAAGGATCTCGGAGCAAATTCAACTATGAAGAAAACACTAACCAGAATGATTTGTGCGTTGTTGGCGGTGGTGATGGCGGCGGGCATGTTAGCGGGCTGCAGTTTGCTGATCACGGACAACAAGCGCGATATGCAACAAGTTGTGGCCGAAGTAAACATCGGCAACGACGAGAAGGCGTTGCAAGAGACGTTTTCCATGCTTGGCAAGACGTTGCAAGAGGGAACCAAGACGGAGCTTGGGGCGATTCTTGAAACGGATGAGATTTACAAGCGCGACCTCGTTGCATACTTTATGAGCTACGGATACAATTATGTATCGCAGGGATACACGTATGCGCAGGCGTTCGAGTATGTAATGAACGATCTTGTCAACCGAAAGCTGTTGGCGCAGTTTGCGATCGTGTACTATCTGAATGCGGGGGAAGTTTTAGTCGACCGTGACAGCATTGATTCCAAAGAGGGCTATCTTGAACTGACGGACGGCACGGACGGGATGAAGCTGGACAAGCAGATCGACGTGGAAGGATATCTCGCTTCGATGGAAGGGAAGGAAGGCGATGCGGCCATCATTGAAGGATTCAAGTATTTCCTTACGCAGGACGAGATCAACTATGCGAACTACGTCGTGATGACGTCGGTGAATTCGGCGATCGATTCCTATGAAAGCGACATTATCCGTGCGGAGAGCGATACGGACACGACCACGACGGAAACGCGCACGACGCCGACGGGAGCGAACGTGATTTCCGATTCGTATTATCCTTCGAAGGGCGAAGGGGAGAACAAGACGGTTGATTACGGTATCTATACGGGAACGAACAATGTTTCCGACTGCGGCGAATACGAAAAGCTGGAAGGTTCGACCTCATATACGCGTACGCGTGCATATGCGCGGTTCATCTTTGCGCTTCGTCAGAACTATTTGATCGGGGAAAGCGAGAAGGACGTTTCGGACATAACGGCGCTGTCGTATTACCAGATCGAGCTGAAGACGCAGATGGAACAGCAGCTGATCAATAAATTTTACGCTACGTTGAATTTAGAGACGGCGATGACGTTCACGGAAGCGACGCTCAACGAAGCGTATGCCACCGAGCTTTTGGCGCAGAGCGTATCGGCGTCGGAAAGCGCATCGTCGTTCACGACAACGATGGACAGCGTTTCGGACACTTCGTTCATAGTATATTCTCCGGAGAATCGTACCTACGGATTTGTCTACAACATTTTGTTGCCGTTCAGTCAAAACCAAGAGAAGGTGTTGGACGGGATCAATTATACGGCAGGCACGAAGGAATATTACGCTGCGCGCAACACGAATGCGGCGCTGTATGCGGCGATTGAGGCGAAAGATCAGCGCGCATCGTGGTTTAACGGTTCGACCGACTATAGCTTTAACGCCGAGGAGAAGGGTTACACGGACTATTATAAAGGCGGCAGCAGCTATTTGTTCTTTGAAGACAGCTATGTAAAGAGCGACGAAGGCATTGACCGCTATGCGGGCAAGTATCCGTTCAACGGGACGGTCGACAAGCAAGCGGACGACACCTATAAGCTCACGTACAATAAATTAAAGATCGATGCGTTTATCGACGAGATGGAAGCGTATATCCAGTATGTTTCGGGCGAGACGGCGAGCGGTTTCTACTATAGCGGAAAGCAGAGCGGAATTGCGTCATGGACGGCGCAAGACGGCAGTGCATTCTACGAAGTAACGGCGGCGGACTTCTTGAAAGAGGACGGCAAGACGATCGATCAGAGCGCGAACGTATATTATCAAGGCAAGGTCAGCGGCGTCGATGCCGTAGCGGCGGAAGATACGTTGAAGAAGGACACGGCATCCTATAAAGTTATTTCGGCGGTGAACGAGCTGATGTTTGCGTACTCGACGGATACCGGATGCCTGAACAAATATTACGGATATTCGGTGACCTCGGAAGAGGACGCGACCAGCTACGTTGCGGAATTTGAATTTGCGGCGCAGGAAGCGATCAAGGGCGGCACCGGGACCTATTATGTCGTAGCTACGGATTACGGCTGGCATATTCTGTACGTATCGTTTGTCTACAACGGCGGCGTCGTATATGCCAACGGATTCAACTATGCGGATCGGACGGTAGAGGGTACATTCTCAAACTTGTTCTATCAGGCAAAGAAGAGCTCTGCGACTTCGGACAAGGACAGCCAGATCCGCGTCAAACTCAACACGGAATCGGTCGTCAAGCTGTACGAGAAGAGATACGAAGATCTCAGCTCGATCGCATAAACAACACAGCGTTCAAAAGGCAGTCAAAAATCGGCTGCCTTTTTGTATGTCCTGCAAATGGCGCGGGGGAAATACCTCGACGATCACACTGCCGTTTACAGGCGATCGTGCCTTTGATTGCTTGTCCGTACGCAGACGTTTAC
>CALVYJ010000021.1 GCA_944372075.1 uncultured Clostridia bacterium
GCTTTACGGCGAAGATGGAGGATAAATTGGATGCGATCGAGGACGGCGGCACCGACTGGCACAAGATCATAGCGGATTTTTACCCTCCGTTTGCGGAAAAGCTGATTTTCGCCGCCAACGACGGCGACGAAATGACGGATATCCTCTGTGAAAAATGCGGACACCCCATGATCCGCAAGAGCGGCCGTTACGGAAAGTATCTCGCCTGCTCCAACTATCCGGAATGCTCGAACATCAAGAGCGAAGGAATGGAGATCTCGGCTACCAAATGCCCCAAGTGCGGTGCAAATATGGTCGTCAAGAGCGGAAAATTCGGCAAATTTTTGGCTTGTCCCAACTATCCCGAATGCAATGCGACGTTGCCGTTTGACAGCGAGATATCCAAAGAAAAGTGTCCAAATTGCGGTACGCTGATGTACTATCGCAACGGCAAGAGCGGAAAATATCTGAGCTGTCCGAAATGTTCGACAAACCATCCCATTTCGGAAACGGCAGGTATCTGTCCCGTCTGCGGCGCTCCTACGCGCCGCATGAAGAGCCGCGCCGGCAAGATCTATTACAGCTGTACCAATTATCCCAAGTGTAAGTTTATGAGCTGGGAATTGCCTACCGGCGAAAAATGCCCCAAATGCGGCAAATACCTCATCAAAAAGGGAAAGCAGATCCATTGCTCCGCCTGCGATTATACGAAGGCCGCCCCCGACGCTCCCTCGCAGGAGCCGTCCTCTTCCGAACAGTAACGCGGCAGAGCGTACGCGGTGAAAATTTGAAGATTGCGCCGCGCTTCGGCGGCAGCCGTAGCAATTTTGAAAGATTCGCATCGAGCCGTGCGACGTTCAGGCGCAAGGGTTCGCACGGCGCGGATTGCGGCGGTTGCGGTTTCCCGGATGCCGCGCCGCGCAAGAGCCGAGAGAAAAAACGAGAAACAAACGTCGTCGAGCGGCGAAAAAGTGAGAGACGAAGATAGAACGAGGGCGGGCGCACGGATTTGTGCGCCCGCCCTCGCTCCCTCCGCAAACCCGCCGCGCAAGTTTATACGGGCAAATCGGAGCGCTGCACGGCGCTCGCTCCCTCCGCAAATCCGCCGCGCAATCGCGCAGAAATCGGTTGAGATCAAAGGAAGGTCAAAAAAAGCGGGAAAACGGCGGAACCGACGCGACGGGAGACCCGCGATGAAAAAGAAACCGAGCGGATTTCGGCGGTAAATGGAAAATTTTTGAAACCGATGAAAAATCCTTGACAACTCATGCGGAACGCTCTATAATTGTTTTAGCACTCTAAACGTAAGAGTGCTAAACCCGACCGAAACGGCGAGGAGGAAACATGGCGGAGAGGGTAAAGGTAATCGGAGCGGGGCTTGCGGGGAGTGAAGCGGCATATTTTCTGGCGCGGCACGGAGTGCAAGTGGAGTTATACGAGAGCAAGCCGAAGAAATTTACGCCGGCGCACACGCAAGAAGGATTTGCGGAGCTGGTATGCAGCAACTCGCTCAAGAGTGAGGACGTATACGGGAATGCCTGCGGGCTGTTGAAAGAAGAGATGCGCATTTTAGGGTCTTTGACGATGGAAGCGGCAAAGGCGAGCAGAGTTCCGGCGGGCGGGGCGTTGGCGGTCGAGCGGGATAAATTTTCGGACTATATCACGCGCAAGATCGAGGCGCAGCCGAACATAGCGATCGTGCGGGAGGAAGTGCATTCGATTCCGGAGGGGTATGCGATCGTAGCGACGGGTCCGCTCACGCTGGACGATCTGGCGGAAGACATACAAAGGAAGGCGGGCGGAAACTTATATTTTTACGATGCGGCGGCGCCGATCGTATCGGGCGGGAGCATTGATTTTACGAAGGCGTTTTGTGCGGACAGGTACGGCAAAGGGGAAGGGCAGGGCGATTATGTAAACTGTCCGATGACGAAGGAGGAATACGAGGCGTTTGTAGAGGCGCTCAACGGAGCGGAGCGAGCGATCGCGCACGCGTTCGACAAGCGGGAGATATTTGAGGGGTGCATGCCGATCGAAGTGATGGCGGCGCGCGGGAAGGACACTCTGCGATACGGCATGATGAAGCCGGTGGGGTTATACGACAGTCAAGGCAAGCGGCCGTACGCGGTATTGCAGCTTCGAAAGGAGAACAGTGCGGGCACGGCGTACAATTTGGTCGGATGTCAAACCAATCTCAAGTTTGGCGAGCAGAAGCGGGTATTTTCGATGATCCCTGCGCTGCGCGAGGCGGAATTTCTGCGTTACGGCGTCATGCACAGGAACACTTTTCTGAACGCGCCGCAGGTATTGAATGCCGATCTTTCGTGGAAGAAAGACGGACGGATATTTTTTGCCGGGCAGATGACGGGCGTAGAGGGGTATGTAGAGAGCGCGGCGAGCGGGATATATGCGGCGATCGGGTGTTTGATGAAGATGCGCGGGACTTCGATCGAGTGGGACGCGACGACGGTGATGGGCGCGCTGGCGCGGCACGTCGTGACGCCGACGGACGATTTTCAGCCGATGAATGCGAATTACGGGATAGTGCAGTCGTTGGGCGAGCAAATCCGCGATAAAGCGAAGAAAAAGCAAAAGATTGCCGAACGGGCGTTGCAGGGGATGCGCGCCAAGGCAGATCAAATCGAGAGCGCGCTGCGGCGAGAAGTGCGGGCGAGCGCGGAAGAATAAAAAAACGGAGGAAAGGAAAAAATGCCTGAATTCAGAGGTACGACAATATGTGCCGTCAAGCGAGACGGAATGACGGCGATCGCAGGGGACGGGCAAGTCACGGTGGGCGAGTCGGTCGTCTTTAAGAACAACGCGGTGAAGGTGCGCCGCATTTTCGGAGGGAAAGTGATCCTGGGGTTTGCGGGATCGGTTTCGGATGCGTTTTCGCTGTCCGAGCGGTTCGAGGGGATGCTGAACAAATTTTCCGGCAACCTGATGCGTTCGGCGGTGGAACTTGCGGAGCTTTGGAGAAACGACAAGATGGTTCGCAAGCTGGAGGCGATGATGATCGTGGCGGATAAAGACATGCTGTTGATCGTCAGCGGAAACGGCGAGGTGATCGAGCCGGACGGCGGCGTATGCGCGATCGGCAGCGGCGGGAATTATGCGTTGGCGGCGGCGCGTGCGTTGGCGCAGGAAACGAACTACACGGCGGAGGAGATCGCCTATAAGGCGCTCAAACTGGCGAGTGAGATCTGCGTGTTCACGAACGATCACATCACGGTAGAGACGGTATAGAGGGAGCGCGCAAGCGGAGAGAGCAGGAGGTAAAAGAGCGATGAATTTATCACCGAAACAGATAGTAAACGAACTGGATAAATATATAATCGGACAGGACAAGGCAAAGCGGGCGGTAGCGATAGCGCTGCGCAACCGCTATCGCAGGAGCAAACTTTCGGAGGCGGATCGCGAGGAGATCACGCCGAAGAACATCATCATGAAGGGGCCTACGGGCGTAGGAAAGACGGAGATCGCGCGGCGGCTGGCGAAGCTTGTGAAGGCGCCTTTTATCAAGGTAGAGGCGACGAAGTACACGGAAGTGGGCTATGTAGGCAGGGATGTGGAGAGCATGATCCGCGATCTTGTCGAATGTTCCATACGCCTGGTGCGCGAGGAAAAGATGAAGGAAGTGGCGGTGCGTGCGGAAGGCACGGCGGAGAAGAAGATCGTGGCGATCCTTTCGGAGCTGAAGAAGGGAGAGCGCGGCGAGCTTGCCAAGGAAGTGTTCGACGCGAAGCTGTTGGATGAGCTGCGCGAAGGCAAATACAACGATATGACCATCGAGATCGAGGTGATCGACGCGCCCAAGAGCATGGAGATCGTGCCGGGCGGTGCGGAGATCAACATCGGATCGATCTTCGGCGACATGTTGCCCAAGAAAAAGAAGCGCCGCAAGATGACGGTGAAGCAGGCGATGCAGCAGATCATCGGCGAGGAGTCGGAAAAGCTGATCGACAACGACGCGGTGAATACGGAAGCGCTGATGCGTGCGGAAGAGCAGGGGATCATTTTCATCGACGAGATCGACAAGATCGCCGGCAAGGCAAATCAAGGCGGCGCGGACGTTTCGCGCGAGGGCGTGCAGCGCGACATTCTTCCCATCGTGGAGGGATGTACGGTGATGACCAAGTACGGGGCGGTCAAGACGGACTTTATTTTATTCATTGCGGCGGGCGCCTTTCATATTTCCAAGGTCGAGGATCTCATTCCCGAATTGCAGGGCAGATTCCCGATCAACGTCGAGCTGGAGAGTCTGAGCAAGGAGGATTTTGTCAAGATCCTGACGCAGCCGCAGAACGCCATCACGTCGCAATACGGGAAACTTTTGGGCGTAGACAACATCGATTTGCAGTTCAGCGAGGATGCGATCGAAGAGATCGCGAGCATCTCGGAGGATATGAACGCCACGAGCGAGGATATCGGAGCGCGTCGGCTGCACACGGTGATGGAGTATCTGTTGGAGGATATTTCCTTCAACGCAGGCGGCGATTATCCGACGGTCACGGTCAAGATCGATAAAAAATACGTCGACGAGCATCTGGAAAAGATCATCAAAAACCGCGACTTGAAAAAATACGTACTGTAATGCTGTAGGAATCCGACGCGATTTCGGCAGGCGCGATCAAGCGATCGCGCAAGATAGAGCAACCGCGCCTGAGCGGCGGTTGCGTTTGGAGGAAACGCTATGATCAACATACCCAAGGGGACAAAGGACGTTTTGCCCGCCGAGGCATACAAGTGGCATTTTATTGAAAACACGGCGCGCAAGATCGCGTCGCTGTACGATCTGAAGGAGATCCGCACGCCCGTATTCGAGCATACCGAGCTGTTTTTGCGCGGCGTAGGCGATACGACGGACATTGTCAACAAGGAGATGTATACGTTTTTGGATAAGGGCGAGCGTTCCATCACGCTCAAGCCGGAAGGGACGGCGGGCGTGGTGCGCTCCTTTATTGAAAACGGGTTGGCGAGCGGGGTCTTGCCCCTGAAAATGTATTATCTTACGCCGGTATTCCGTTACGAACGTCCGCAAGCGGGCAGACTGCGCGAGCATCACCAGTTCGGCGTGGAGATTTTCGGCGGAAAGGGCGCCGATACGGATGCGGAAGTCATTTTGCTGGCGCGCGATTATATCCGCGCGCTGGGCGTGGAGGGCGTGGAGCTGAACCTCAACTCCATCGGCTGCAAGCATTGCCGTCCGAAATTCAACGAGGCGCTCAAGGAATATCTGCGCCCGCATCTGGCGCAGATGTGTCCCACCTGCAATGCGCGGTTTGAAAAGAATCCGCTCCGCATCCTCGACTGCAAGGAAGAGGCCTGCTCGAAGATCAACGAAAACGCGCCCAAGACGACGGACTTTCTGTGCGACGAATGCCGCGAACACTTCGAACAGCTCAAGTCGATCCTCGATGCGTGCGGCGTGCGGTATACGCTGAACCCCAAATTGGTGCGGGGGTTGGACTATTATTCCAAGACGGTCTTTGAATTTGTGTCCACCAGCATCGGTTCGCAAGGCACGGTGCTCGGCGGCGGCAGATACGACACGCTCATCGAGAATTTGGGCGGGCCGTCCACGCCGGCGGTCGGGTTCGGGAGCGGCATCGAGCGCATGCTGCTGGTATTGGAGAACACGGGCAGGGAAATTCCCCGCGAGAACGCGCTGGGCGCGTACGTTGCGGGCATGGACGAAGGCGGGCGCGCCGCCGCATTCATGCTGGCAAACGATCTGCGGCAGGCGGGCATTTCCGCCGATTGCGACCACGCGATGCGTTCGGTAAAGGCGCAGTTCAAGTATGCGGGCAAGGTCGGAGCGCGGTACGTCATCGTCATCGGTTCGAACGAGCTCGAAAGCGGACTCTACACGGTCAAAGATATGCAAAATTCCACGTCGGAAAGTGTAAAAGCGGAGGACGTAGTGCCGTTTTTGGCGCAAAAGTTGCAATGAGGGAACGTGCGATCGTCGTAAAGGCGACGGGAAAAATAGCAATCGTACGGATCGAAAAACGTCCCGAATGCGACGGGTGCAAACTCTGCGCGTTTAAGGCGGGCAAGAGCACGGTAAAGGTCAAAGCGCTCAACCGCGCAGGCGCGGGCGCGGGCGATCGCGTCATCGTGCAGGCGGAAAAGGACAATCGGCTGTTGGCGTCGATCGTCGTCTACGGCATTCCCGTAGTTCTGGCGTGCGTCGGCGTTCTGTTGGGCGCGTTGGCTTTCAAGAGCCAGCTTTTGGCGGCGGTGCTTTGCCTGGTCGGCTTGGCGCTCGGATTCTTCGCCGTGTTTTTAGTGGATAAATTGGCGGCAAAATCGCGCGGCTTCGGTATGGAAGTGGTGGAAATTTGCCAAAATACAGAAAAAGAACAGGAGGAAACCACTGATGGTTCAAAAATTTGATACTGCCGCGTTCCGCGCGGCTCTCGACGGCAAAAAGACGCTCGTCGTGGATTTTTATGCGGATTGGTGCGGTCCTTGCCGCATGCTTTCTCCCGTAATGGACGCCCTTTCGGAAGAGCTTGCCGATAAGGCGGAATTCGTCAAGATCAACGTCGACGACAACCCCGATCTTTCGCGCGAATATTCCATCATGAGCATTCCGTGCGTAATGGTGTTTAAGGACGGAAAACTTGCCGGAAAGAAGCTCGGCTTTGCGCCCAAAGCCGCCATGCAGGGATTTATCGAACAATATATCGGCTGAACAGCATACGAAAGGGACGCCGCGAATGGTCGCGGCGTCCCTTTCGTTTTTCAAACGCTTGCAATTTCTGTAGGAAATATGGTATACTGTGAGCCGGGAGAAGACATATGGAACGGGAAGTAATCGCATCGAAAATGAAATGGAACCCCTATTGGATCGGCACCGGAATTTCGATCTTTTTGGTGGCGGTGGTCGCAACGATATGCGTGGTTTTTTCTCGCACAGGCGCAGTATCGGGGCCGAATATTTTTCTGATCGTTCTGGTCGCCATTTTGGCGTTGGGGGTGTTTGCGTGGAATGTGCGCAACGCGATCGTGCAGAGAAAGCTGCCGGATGATCTGATCGTGTACGAGAACGGAAAACTGATCGTGTTCACGCCGAAGGGCAGGGCGGAAATTTCGCTGAAAGAGGTGGAACGTGCGGATCTGTACGCGGAAAAGAGGGATCGGATTTGGTTTTTTCGCCAGCGTTCCGACAGTATTTACAGCCGCAACCGCATAGAGATCGCCTTAAAGAGCGGCAAAGCGCTGCGCGTAGAGGGAGTGGAGCAGCCGCAGGAGGCGGTCAAGCGGATCGCCGTGCTGCAAGCGTTGCGGGAGCGAGACGATTCCTCGGGGAGCGGACTGTGAGCGCGCGGAGCGGGAAAAATATTTTTTATGCGGGCGCAGAATTCTTGTATATTGAATCATTTTGCGGTATAATAATACACAAAGAAAAAACACGACGGAGAAAAAAGCTATGATTGATATGACCACGATCAAGAATGCGGATGCGGAAGTGTACGAAGCGATGGCGCTCGAGCTGAAGCGGCAGCGGGGAAACATTGAGCTGATCGCGAGCGAGAATTTCGTATCGCCGGCGGTCATGGCGGCGGTGGGTTCGCATTTGACCAACAAGTATGCGGAGGGGTTGCCCGGCAAGCGGTATTACGGCGGATGCCAATATGTGGATATTGTGGAGAATTTGGCGATCGAGCGCTGCAAGGCGCTGTTCGGGTGCGACCACGCGAACGTACAGCCGCACAGCGGCGCGCAGGCGAACACGGCGGTGTACTTTGCGCTACTGAATCCGGGCGACACGATTCTGGGCATGAATTTATCGCACGGCGGGCATCTGACGCACGGTTCTCCCGTGAACATATCGGGCAAATATTTCAAGATCGTGCCGTACGGGGTGTCGGAGCAAGACGAGCGCATCGACTATGCGCAGCTGGAGCGGCTCGCCATCGAGAACAAGCCGAAGATGATCGTGGCGGGTGCGAGCGCCTATCCGCGCATCATTGATTTTGCGCGGCTGCGGGAAATTGCGGATAAGGCGGGCGCGTATTTGATGGTAGACATCGCGCACATAGCGGGGCTGGTAGCGGCGGGGCTGCATCCTTCTCCCGTGCCGTATGCGGACGTAGTTACGACGACCACGCACAAGACGCTGCGCGGCCCGCGCGGCGGCGTGATCATGTGCAAGGAAGCGTACGCGAAGGCGATCGACAAGGCGGTGTTCCCCGGCATGCAGGGCGGCCCGCTCATGCACGTGATCGCGGGCAAGGCGGTAGCCTTCAAGGAAGCGCTTTCGGAGGAATTCAAAGCCTATCAGAAGCAGGTCGTTGCCAACGCGGCGGCGATGGCGGACGAGTTTATCAAGTGCGGCGTACGGTTGGTTTCGGGCGGTACGGACAACCACCTGATGCTCGTCGATCTGCGCGACAAGGATATGACAGGCAAGGAATTGGAAAAGATGCTCGACGAAGTCAACATCACCGTCAACAAAAACACCATTCCTTTCGAGCAGACCAGTCCGTTTGTTACCAGCGGCATTCGCATCGGCACGCCCAGCATCACCACGCGCGGATTCAAGGAAGAGGATGCGCGCCTGGTTGCGCGGCTGATCGCAAAGGTCATTGCGGAAAAGGAAGGCGCGTTCGAGTTTGTGCGCGGGCAGGTCAACGCGCTGTGTGAAAAGTTCCCGCTGTACGCGCAGGATATTTTGTAAGAGAAGTCGGCAAAAAAAGGGAAGCGCTGGCGGAACCGTTTTCCGAGGATGCGCGCGGAAAAATTTTTGAGCCGAGGCGCATTGCGGGCGAATTTATTTGACATTTTTTTCGTGAAAGAATATACTATAGTGCAGAATGAACGGGCGGCTTTGAGAAATGTTCGGAGCCGCCGACAATAAAACGATTCTTTGGGGCGGGGTGCAATTCCCCACCGGCAGTAAAGTCTGCGAAAGGCGTAAGCCTCCGAACGGGTGAAATTCCCGTACCGACGGTACAGTCCGGATAGGAAAAGAATGGTTGAAGATCGTTGTGCCGTCGGAGGCACGCCGTTGGAAACCTTCGCCTCGTTCTTCGGAACGGGGCGTTTCTGTTGCCCCTTGAAAATATTTTTTTCGAGGTGAAAACGTATGCAAAAAGAACAAGTTCGCCCTGCGCCCGGCGCAGCGGCGGAGGAACAGAGCCGAGTGAAATCGGCGGAAGCCGAGCGGAAAACCGCAGGCGTGGGGAAGGACGGAAAGGATCTCGCGCAGGAGATTGCGGGCGTCGGAACGGAGGGCGAGGCAAAGCGTGAAAAGTCCAAATTTTCGGCGACGATCATCGCAAAGATCGCGATGTTTTCCGCGCTTGCCGCGGTATTGCAGCTCATCCGCATTCCGATGCCCGTGCTGTTCCCCTCTTGGTTGGAGCTGAACTTTGCGGATATACCGGCATTGATCGGCACGTTTGCGCTCGGGCCGGTATCCGGTTCGATCATCGTTGTGGTCAAAATTGTGATCAAACTGCTCTTGCAGGGTACGGGGTCTGCGTTTACGGGCGATCTTTCCGATCTGTTTTGCGGGCTGTCTTTGGTGATCCCGTCGGGATTGATCTATAAATATAATCGCACCTTCCGCGGAGCGTTGGTGGCGTTGCTGGTCGGAACGCTGTCGTCCACGGGCGTTGCGATGCTTGCGAACCGCTTTATCATCGTACCGGCGTATGCCAAAATGTTCGGCGGGATCGACGCGGTCGCCGGAACGATCACGAAGCTGTTTCCGTCGGTCACGGCGGAAAATTTCTACGCGTACTATCTGCCGCTGTCCGTATTGCCCTTCAATCTTTTGCGGTGTTTGATCGCTTCGGCGGTGACGTTGTTGCTGTACAAGAGAATTTCCCGTCTTTTGAACAAGTTTTAATTGCAAAATCGAACATTCTATATTATAATAGAAGAGGTGTAGCGGTACACCTCTTTTCATTTGGAGAAAAAAAGCATGATCACGAAGAGCGCCGAGCAGACAATTTCATTTGCCGAGGAGTACGCGAAAACCCTGCGAGCGGGGGACGTGGTATTGCTGCGCGGCGAGATGGGCGCGGGAAAGACGGTGTTTGTCAAGGGTCTTGCGCGGGGATTGGGGATCGACGAGGAGATCACCAGTCCGACGTACGCATACATGAACGAATATGGCGGAAAGCTGTATCATTATGACTGTTACCGTCTCACGGACGGCGCGCAGGCGGAGGCGCTCGGACTTACCGACTATTTTTATGCGGGCGGGATCTGCGTGATCGAGTGGTCGGAGAACATACGGAGCGTTCTGCCCGAGCATTGCAAAGTCGTGCAGATCAATAAATTGAGCGAACGGGAGCGGGAGATCGTATGCCGATAGGGAAAAATTATCTTGCGATCGATACGTCGGGCGGATATTTGAGCGTAGTTGCCGCGAAGGACGGCGCGCATGCGAGCGTGTTCGAAGCGGACGGGGCGTTGCAGCATTCGGTGCGGCTGATGGACGCGGTAGACGAAGTGCTGCGCGCATTGAATGCGCGGCCGAACGATTTTGATTTTTATAGTGCGGTGACGGGGCCCGGCTCCTTTACGGGCATTCGGATCGGGATTTCCACGGTAAAGGGATTCTGCGCGGCGACGGGGAAGCCTGCGCTCGGCAGAACTTCTTTTCAGGTATTGGCATATAATGCAGAAGGCAAAGTGCTTGCGGCCGTTCCTGCCGGGCGCGGGAATTATTATGTATGCGGCTACGATGCCGAAAAGCGCGTTTGTCTTGCCCCGTCGTTTATCGGCGAAGCGGAACTTGTTCGGCTTTCGGAAGAATACAGGGTCGTGGCATACGAGCCGATGCCCGTCGCCTGTGAGCGGGCGGATCCGATCGCGGGGTTGATCGCCTCCGTCGAGGGCGCGAGCGAGGCGGAATTCGGCGCGATCGGCGCGTATTATCTGAAGAAGAGCCAGGCGGAAGAGGCGCGCGAGGCAAAGAACTGAAGGTCGACGCGAAAAGAGCGGCAAAAAATTGCGAGAGAGCGGAGGAATAGGCAAAGCCGCGGGAAAAGAGAGGAAAGAACATGGAATTGCGCAAATGGGTATACGAAGATATCTATGCGATCGCCGCGCTGGAAAAGCAATGTTTTGCGGACGCGTGGACTTTTCGGATGCTGGCCGATTCGTTTTTCAGTGAAAATACGATCACGGTAGCGGCGGCGGAAGGGGATGCGATCGTCGGATACGGATTTCTCGTCGTAGCGGGGGAGGAAGCGGATCTGGCAAACATTGCCGTGGCGGCGGCGCATCGGCGCAAGGGGATTGCCGAAGCGATGCTCGAAAGTTTGGAATCGAAGGCGAAAAATGCCGGCGTGCGGCAGTTATTTTTGGAGGTTCGCGTATCCAACGCGGCGGCGATGTCGCTGTATTTGAAGCGCGGATTTGTCGGATGTTCGGTTCGGCCTCGGTATTACGGCGACGGCGAGGACGCGCTGGTCATGGTCAAAAAATATTGACGGGGAGGGAGAAATTTGTCCGAAGCAGGCGTGTCTTTGCTGCAGCAAGGCACCGGCAAAGATGTCGTTTTGTTGCACGGGTATCTCTCGTGCAAGGAAAGTTTTTACCACCAGATAACGTATTTGTCGCAATTTTACCGCGTAACGGCGTTTGATTTTTGGGGCATGGGCAAGAGTCCGCCGCTGCGTGCGGCATGGTCTGTGTCCGATTACGCGGAACATACGGGCGCGCTGTTGCGCGCATTGGGAATCGACGAGGCGTACGTCTTGGCGCATTCTTTCGGAGGCAGGGTAGCGCTCAAGCTCCTGGCGGACGGTTTTCCGTTCACGAAGGCGCTGTTGACGGGTTGCGCGGGCGTCGCGCCGCGGCGCGGCGTCGGGTACGCGCTGCGCGTGAAGAGCTATCGGCTCGTCAAACGATTCGCTCCCGCGTTTGCGGAGCGCAATTTCGGGTCGAGCGAGTACCGCACGCTTTCCCCCATCCAGCGCGAGAGCTATAAAAAGATCGTCAACGAAGATCTGACGCCGCTGCTGGAGAAGATCGCCGTTCCCGTGCTGTACGTATTCGGGGAACGCGATACCGCGACGCCGCCCTATATGGCAAAGATCCTGCACGAGCGTACGAGCGGATCGGGGCTGGTATTTTTGCCCGGCACGCACTATTGTTTTTGCGAAATTCCGGACACATTCAATGCGATTGCGCGCGAATTTTTCGGCTGACGCAACCGCAAAAGCGCATTGCCGCAGGGCAGCGTAAAAAATAATCGCAAGAGGAAGTTTATGTTTACCATCACAGCAATAGCCGAATCGGTCGTCGTGGCGCTTGCGGCGGCACTTTTGTATGCAATGTGCGCGTTGAACGCATTGGGCGTGTTGCAACAGGCGGGATACAGCGGCAGAACCTTTACGGTATGGCTTTTCCGCAAGGGGAACATGACCCGATCGCGCTTTACCTTGCTCGCGTTTCTGACGGCGCTTTCGAGCTTGGTCTTGGGCATCTGTTTTTCCTTTTTGGGCAAGTGGGCGGCGTACGTTGCGCTCCTTCCCGTACCGCTGTTCGTAGGACTGTACTGCATGGCGGAAAAGGATGCGCTGAAGGTTCCGCTCAAGGGAACGGCGCGCGTAAAACGCATATACGTACTGCTTGTTTTGGTGCTTGCGATCGTCGGGTACGGTCTGATCACGGCGGGGAATGCCGCGGCGTACGGCAGTGCGATCGCGCTGATCGAGCCGCTTCGGTTTTTGCTCCTTTCGATTTTGCCGCTCTTATTGCCGTGGCTGCTCTGTGTTGCGAATTGGCTGGAAAAACCCATATCCGGTACGAAAAACCGCCGCTACGTACAGGCGGCGCAGCAAAAGCTGGAAAAGAGCCGCTGCGTAAAGATCGGCATAACGGGAAGTTTTGCCAAGACGAGCGTGAAGAATTTTTTGGCGCAGCTGCTCGGGCAAAAATACAAAGTGCTCGTAACGCCCGAATCGTACAACACGCCGCTGGGGATAGCCAAGACGGTGAACGAAGCGAATTTGGACGAATACGATTTTTTCATTGCGGAAATGGGCGCGCGGCACGTAGGCGATATTGCGCAACTGTGTTCGATCGTGCAGCCCGATCACTGTATTCTGACGGGGATCTGCGCGCAGCATCTGGAGACGTTCAAGAGCCTTGAAAACGTCGTCCGCACGAAGGGTGAGATCTTCAGCGGCACCAAGGCAAACGGCTATGCGGTGTACGCGTTGGATGAACACAGCGAAACATTGAGCGAGCGGATGTGTCATCTGATCAAGGTGCCGGTGGGCGAGCACGGCGAGTGCGGGGCGTTGGAAGTCAAGTGCAGCGACAAGGGCATCGCGTTCAAACTGGCGCTCGGCATACGGCAGATCGAGTGTGCGAGCAAACTGCTCGGCGCGCACAACGCGCAGAACATCGCGTTGGCGGCGGCGATGGCGTATAAACTGGGCTTGAGCAAGGAGGAACTGAGCGCGGGGATAGCGGCGTTGGAGTATGTGCCGCACCGCCTGCAACCCATCGAAAAACTGGGCGTCACGATTCTGGACGACGCCTACAACGCCAACATCCGCGGCGCGGCGGGCGCGATCGAGGTATTGCGGCTGTTTCCGGGCAGAAAGATCGTCGTAACGCCCGGACTGGTGGAATTGGGCGTGCTGGAAGCGCAGGAAAACGAGGCGCTGGGCGCGCGGCTGGTGGGGTTGGATCGGATCGTTCTGATCGGCGCCACGCTGGTCACGTCGGTAAAGAACGGCTATCTTGCGGCGGGCGGTGAGGCGGATAAGATCGATCTCGTGCCGAGTTTAGAGAAGGCGCAGGCGTTTTTGGAGACGTATCTGAAACCGGGCGACACGGTATTGTTCTTGAACGATCTGCCGGACATCTATTCGTGATTGCGGCGCGCAGCGAAGCGGTCGGTTTTTGAACGGAGCGGTCGCATCGGGTTTGCATGGTCGCGAACGGGCAAAGAATTGCATAGAAAAACGAAAAGCACCAAGGCGAAAAAATTTTGCGGAGGTGTTTTTTTATGCGAAAAAATGTAGTCGTTTTTTTTGGCGGGAAGTCGTGCGAAAACGAGATCTCCATCATAACGGGCGCAATGACTGCAAATCTTATCGACGCGCAGCGGTACGAAGTGTATCCCGTCTACATAGCGCAAGACGGAAAAATGTACACGGGCAGGGAACTGCGCAACACCGAGCGGTTCCGCGCCTGTGATCCCGAAAAGCAATTCACGCGCGCGATGTTCGACGGTCAAACGCTGTGCGCGCTGAAAAAGAATAAGCTGAAGCCGCTGGCAAAGATCGACTGCGCGCTCAACTGCTGTCACGGAATGGGCGGGGAAGACGGCGCGGTGGCGGGTTGGATAGACTTATGCGGGATCGCGAACGCCTCCCCCGATATGGCCGGCTCGGCGGTGTTTATGGATAAGGCTCTCACGAAAATCGTAGCGAAATCGCTGGGGATACGCACGCTTCCCTATTTTCGAATCAGCGAAAGCGACTACAAAAAGCGCGGCGCATTTGCCGTTCGATGCATCGAAGAGCGGCTGGGATATCCCGTTCTGATCAAACCCGCGCGGCTGGGTTCGAGCATCGGCGTATCGGTTGCGGAAGACCGTGCGCGGCTGCTTTTGGCGATCGAGGCGGGGTTTGCATACGATACGCTGCTCATCGCGGAAAAATACCTCGCCGATCGTCGGGAGATCAACTGCGCCTGCTATCGGGCGGGGGAAGAACTCGTCGTATCGCCCTGCGAAGAGCCGAAAACGCCGCATAAGTTTCTCACGTTCGACGATAAATATCTGGCGGGCGGAAAGGAGAATCGCAGCGACTTCCCCGCCAAAATTTCAAAGGCAAGCGCCGAACTCGTGCAGGGGTATACGAAATTGTTGTATCGGCGCATGAATTTGCGCGGCATCGTGCGAGCGGACTTTCTTTTGAGCGGAAACGAAGTGTATTTCAATGAAATGAATACGGTGCCAGGCTCGCTGGCTTGGTATCTGTTCCGAAAAAATTTGGCTTCGTTCGGCGAAGTGCTTATCTCCCTCATCGAACAGGGCATTTGCGACGGCGTCGCAAAGTCCGGCAAGCGCCTGTTGACCGGTTGCGGCGTTTTGGAAAACAAAACGTCTTCGCCGAAACGCAGAAAATCGTAGCCCCGCGAAAGCCGTACCCCCCGCCTCAAAACAGAAAGTGCGGGCGCAACGCGCTCTCCGGACACAATATGTCGTAGAACGCGATCTTCGGATCTGCCATGCTCCCGAAAGCGCAAGACCTTTGAGGATTTGACCGCAAACGGAATATCGCAACGCGCAAACAAACGGGCCTTCGCGGCGTTTCGCCGCGAAAGCCCGTTTGTGTCCGATTGCGCTCATCAAAAGCGCGTCGGAAAGAGGAAAGAAAAGAAAGAGCTTTCGCAGACGAACGGAAAAGCGGGTCGACGGGCGGCGGGGAGGCAGGGCGCGGACGGGCGGCGGGGGGCGGCGGACAAGGCGGCGAGGTTTTGCGAGAAGTCTGCAAGCGAAAGAAAACGCTTGTGTTTTTTGATGATTTTTGATAAAATAGCAGAAAATGAGCGGAGGTGCGGCGCATGGCAAGAATCGAGATGAAAAACCCGATCGTGGAGATGGACGGGGATGAAATGACGCGGGTATTGTGGCAATGGATCAAGGAAGACCTGTTGAGTCCTTACGTAGATCTTAAGACGGAATACTACGATCTGGGGCTGGTGCATCGAGATGAAACGGACGATCAAGTTACGATCGAAGCGGCGAAGGCGAACAAGAAATACAAAGTCGGGGTAAAGTGTGCTACGATCACGCCCAACGCGCAGCGGGTAGAGGAATACAACTTAAAGCAGATGTGGAAGAGTCCGAACGGAACGATCCGTCGGATATTGGACGGCACGGTATTTCGGGCGCCCATCCTTGCGCAGGGGATCACGCCGTATGTGCCGGGCTGGAAGAAGCCCATTGTTTTGGCGCGTCACGCATACGGCGACGTATACGCGGGCGTCGAGGCGCGCGTCGAAGCGGGAAACAGGGCGTATTTGCAGGTAGAGGACGCGGCAGGGAACGTTGTGGAGAAGCGGCTTGTGCATGATTTTGCGGGGGGCGGCGGCATTGTGCAATCGATGCACAATTTGGATATGTCGATCGTGAGTTTTGCCCGTTCCTGTTTTAACTACGCATTGGACGTAAAGATGCCGTTGTGGTTTGCCACGAAGGACACCATATCCAAGACGTACGATCATCATTTCAAGGATATATTTGCGGAGATTTACGAATCGGAATACAAACAGCGGTTTGCCGAAGCGGGGATCGAATATATGTACACGCTGATCGACGACGCGGTTGCGCGCGTAGTGCGTTCGGAGGGCGGCATCGTATGGGCGTGCAAGAATTATGACGGCGACGTCATGAGCGACATGGTGGCTACGGCATACGGTTCGTTGGGGCTGATGACCTCTGTGCTTGTTTCGCCGGACGGAAACTACGAATACGAGGCGGCGCACGGCACAGTCACGCGGCATTATTATAAGCATCGCAAGGGCGAGGAGACATCGACCAATTCGGTGGCGACGATCTTTGCCTGGACGGGTGCGCTGGCAAAGCGGGGCGAGCTGGACGGCACGCCCGCGCTCACGGAGTTTGCAAAGAAGTTGGAGCGAGCCACGGTGCGCACGATCGAAGAGGGCGAGATGACGGGCGATCTTATCGCGCTGTTTCATGCGGACGGGATCGTTCCCAAGAAGTTGGAATCGCGCGCGTTTCTGAAGGCGATCGCGAGCAGAATGGAATAAGGGTAAACCGAGGTCGCATATGCGGAGAGTGGAAGTAGACGGTGTAAAAATCAGCCGTTTATGTATGGGGACGGTAAATTTCGGATACAAGGTCGCCAAGCGCGAGGCGTTTCGGCTCATCGACGCGTACTGCGAGCAGGGCGGCAATCTTCTGGATACGGCGAGCGTGTATTGTCGTTGGATAGACGGTACGAACGGCAGCGAAAGGCTGATCGGGCAGTATCTGAAAGAGCGCGGCAAGGATCGGGTGATGGTCGCAACGAAGGGCGGGCACTATGATTTTTCGGCGCCGCAGGTCAGCCGCGTGCGAGCGGAGGAAGTTCGCAAAGACGTGGAGCAGAGCCTGCGCACGCTGGGACTGGAGCGCATCGATTTTTATTGGCTGCATCGCGACGATCCCGCTCTTCCGATGGAAGAGCTCCTCGGCTTTTGCGAAGATTTGAAAGAGCAGGGCAAG
>CALVYJ010000022.1 GCA_944372075.1 uncultured Clostridia bacterium
TTTTACATTACCAATCTCCACAAGATTTGTTTCAAGAAAATCTTATAAAGTGTTGCGCTTAGTTTGACAATTCATCAGAAAAAAGATAGTAAAGGACGATGGTAGCATGCAATTGCAGGAATTGTACGGAAGAAGTGTCCGAAAAAAAGATTTTATTGCCCGTGTGAAGGCGTTGGCGGAGAAGTTTGAAAAGAGTACCGCCGAAAAGCCGGATGCATGGTACTCGGCTTCGGGCAGGGCGGAGATTATCGGAAATCATACCGATCACAATCATGGGAACGTCATCGTTGCGGCGATCAGTTGCGATGTTTTGGCGGCGGTAAAATCTCGAACGGACGGCAAGATACAAATTTTTTCCGAGGGGTATGCGCCGTTTGAGCTTGACGTAAACGATTTAAGCGTACGCGAGCAGGAATATGGAAAGAGCATTGCGTTGGTGCGCGGCGTATTGAAGGGCTTTTGCGATCGAGGACTGGAAGTCGGCGGGTTTACGGCGTACTGTGAAAGTACGGTGTTTCGAGGTGCCGGCGTTTCATCGTCGGCGGCGTTCGAATTGTTGATCTGTGAAATTTTGAATCAACTGTACGCGGGCGGCGCGGTCGGCAGCGTTGAGAAGGCGATCATATCGCAATTTGCGGAAAACATATACTTTGGAAAGCCGTGCGGATTGTTGGATCAATCGGGTATCGCGTTGGGAGGGATCAACCGAATTGATTTTAAGGATCCGTCAAATCCCGAGATAGAGGCATTGACGCCGTTGCAAGGATATTCATTGGTAATTACCAATACCGGCGGCTCGCATGCCAAACTTACGGCGCACTATGCGGCGATAAAAGAGGAGATGCACGCGGTAGCCGAGTGTTTTGGAAAGCAATTTTTACGCGACGTTCCATACGAGGAAGTTTTAGCGGAAATCGTGAAATTGCGTACGAAAGTTTCGGAGCGGGCAATTTTGCGTGCGTTGCATTTTTACGAAGAGAACGCACGGGTTTCGAGAGCGGCGCAAGCGCTCAAAGAGAGAGACGCGGCGGGGTTTCTTGCGCAAATCGGGGAATCGGGCAGAAGCAGTTTAGAATGTTTGCAGAACTGTTATGTTCCGGGGAGTGCGGAACAACCGATTGCGTTGGCGATGCATATTTCGGAGCGCATTATTCGAGACGGAGCTGTTCGGATTCACGGCGGCGGATTTGCCGGAACCGTATTGGCGTATTTGGCGGATGCGGAGGTACCGGGGTATGTTGCACAGATGGAAAAAATATTTGGTGCGGGCAATGTGTTTACGGCAAGCGTACGGATACCCGGAGCGGTGCGATTGAACATAGAAGAGCTGGCAGAGCAACAGATATAAAAGAGGAGGAGGCGGAATATGATACACGCGAGTGTGTTTGGCAAGACTTCAGACGGTCGGGATGTTTTGGCGTTCAAAATCAAAGATGGCTTAAACGAAGCGACGATACTCAATTATGGCGGGATCATACAGTCGTTAAAGATAGCGGATCAGGAAGGCAGACCTGTTGATGTTGTCTTGGGGTATGACGACATGGCGAGCTATGAAAAGAACGACGGATATTTGGGCGCGTTGATCGGTCGAGTCGGAAATCGTATCGACAAGGGTCATCTGGTTGTAGACGGAATCGAATATCCGCTGTATTGCAACGATCGCGGCAATCATTTGCACGGAGGGCAGTACGGATTTGACAAAAAGATATGGAATTATGTTTACGAAGGGCATGACGGGAACATATTGGCATTGAGCATAACCAGTCCGGACGGCGAAGAGAATTATCCGGGCAATTTGCGCGTGCAGGTGCGGTATTCGTTTGTGGGCGGCGAATTGCGGATCGAATATGCGGCGATGTCGGATAAAAAGACGCCGATCAACATGACAAATCATGCATATTTCAATTTGAACGGAGAAGGTTCGGGAAACGTATTAGATACGTTTTTGACGATCGATGCAAATCGGATCACGCCGACGGACGAAAAGCTGATCCCGCACGGAGAATTTCGAGACGTTGCGGGTACGCCGTTTGATTTCCGGAAAGCGCACCGGATTGGCGAACGCATCGGAGACGATGAAGATCCGGACTTGCGGATACAGGGCGGATACGACGTCAATTATGTGTTGAACAAGGCAGCCGGACTTTATGGGAAGGTAGCGGAAGCGGAAAGCGAGAGAACGGGAATTGTGATGGAAGTCTTTACGGACATGCCGGCGTTGCAGTTGTATACGGGCAACGGATTGAGTCAAAAGGGCAAGACGGCGTTTTACAATCGCAATTACGGATTCTGTATGGAAACGCAATTTATTCCCAACAGCGTAAACGTACCGGTATATGCTGCATTAGGAGATTGCATGTTTGAAAAGAACAAAATTTATCATTCGGTTACGGCATATAAATTTAGTTTGAAATAGATTTTAACGCCGCCGCGCAGAATTTGCGCGGCGGCGTTGGATAGACGAGGTTTGCATGAAAATTTTAATAGCAGCGGATATTCACGGTTCGCAATTTTATATGCAAAAATTGGCGGAGCGGTTTGACATAGAGAGAGCCGATCAAATGATTTTGCTCGGGGATATTTACAATCACGGGCCGCGCAATCCGCTTCCGCAAGGGTACAATCCGATGGAAGTTGCGAAAATTTTGAACGGTATGACGGACAAGTTGACGGTGTTGAAAGGCAACTGTGACAGCGATGTGGATACTTTAATATCCGAATTCGATTTTGTGGCGGAGGCGGTGGTCTTCAGCGGAAATACAAAGATATTTTTGCAGCACGGAGATCGCTATAATCTTGATCGGCTGCCGCGCAATGCGGGAGATGTTTTTATATACGGACATTTTCACACGGGATTTATTAAGCGAGAGGGAGATTTGATTGTAGCGAACTGCGGATCGGTTTCCTTGCCGAAGGAGAACACGCCGCGCAGCTATATTGTGTTGGAAAATTCGATTATGAAGTTAAAGGATCTGGAAGGAAACGTGCTTGCCGAAAAGGAGTTTTAAGGTGTAAAGCGTTTGTTTTTGCGCGCGAGAAACGGCGCGCGGCAAGAACAAAACTATCATATGAAACGATCAAAAAGGAACGAAGAGGAGAAACGGAATGCAAAAAATCAGATTAGGAATTGTGGGATACGGAAACCTCGGCAGGGGCGTTCAATATGCAGCGTCGCAAAATGAAGACATGGAAGTGGTTGCGGTATTTACGCGGCGGAATCCGGCAGAGGTGAAGACGATATTGCCCATAAAAGTAGATGCGATCGAAAACATTGAGAAGTATAAAGGACAGATCGACGTAATGATTTTGTGCGGAGGCAGCGCCACGGATCTTCCGCAGCAATCGGTTGCGATCGTAAAGATGTTCAATACGGTCGACAGCTTCGATACCCATGCAAAAATTCCGGAATATTTCGACGCGTTGGATGCGGCGGCAAAAGAATCGGGGCATATCGGAGCGATGAGCATCGGTTGGGATCCGGGTTTGTTTTCCCTGGCGCGGTTGTATTTCGGCGCATCGCTGGAGCAGGGAAATACGTATACGTTTTGGGGAAAAGGCGTAAGCCAGGGGCATAGCGATGCGATTCGCCGCGTAAAAGGCGTAAAAGACGCGCGCCAATATACCATTCCGGTCGAGAGTGCGCTCGAGAGGGTTCGCAATGGCGAAAATCCCGTTTTGACTACGCGCGAAAAGCACACGAGAGAATGTTTTGTCGTTGCGGAAGAGGGAGCGGATCTTGAACGGATCGAGCGAGAAATCAAGCAGATGCCAAATTATTTTGCCGATTACGATACGACTGTTCATTTTATTTCGGAGGAGGAATTGCAAAAGAATCATAGCGGTATCCCGCATGGCGGATTCGTTTTGCGCTCGGGAACTTCGGCGATCGGCGACCGTTTCTTGATGGAATTTTCCTTAAAATTAGACAGCAATCCGAATTTTACATCCAGCGTATTGGTCGCCTTTGCCCGCGCGGTCGCTCGGCTGTATGCGGAAGGGATGCGCGGCGCCGTAACCGCGTTTGACATTGCCCCCAAATATTTGTCGCCCCTTTCGTTTGAGGAACAAAGAAAACAACTTTTGTAAAGAACGACAGATGCGGAAGCATTCTGCATAAAAAGCCGCAGAGAGACTGCGGCTTTTTTTATGCGCCCGAACTTTCGGCGTTTTGAAACGAAGCCGGAAAAATGTTTTACGTTTCGACAACGAAGATGCTGTATATTTATGCGTTTTAATGTATACAAAATTTGAAAATAGGGGTTGTTTTGAAGATTTTTTATAAAAATTGCGGAAATGGATTGCATAAATAAACAAAACGTGATACAATACAACGTAATAAAATTCACTGTTTTGCAAGGGGCGAAAGGCGAGAAATGTTTAGTCCGGAAATAGAAAGAATCGACAGAAAAGAACTGCGGGCGATGCAGTTGGAGCGTTTGAAGCATATTGTGCGCTATGCGTACAAAAATGTTTCCATGTATAAAAAGCGATTTGACGAAATCGGCTTAAAGCCGGAGCATATCAAGAGCTTAAAGGACATCGAGAACATTCCGTATACGACGAAAGATGATTTGCGCGACCATTATCCGTACGGATTGTTTGCTGTGCCGATGAAGCAGATTGTGCGGTTGCACGCATCGAGCGGTACGACGGGAAAGCCGATCGTCGGCGGGTATACGCGCAACGATCTGGACAACTGGTCGACGTGTATAGCGCGTATTCTGACGATGGCTGGGGCGACGGACGAAGATATTTTTCAAGTATCGTTTGGGTACGGCTTATTTACGGGAGGCTTCGGTCTGCATTACGGAGTAGAAAAGCTTGGCGCGACGGTAGTGCCCATGTCTTCCGGGAACACCGAGCGACAGTTGTTGTTGATGCGCGATTTTGGGGTGACGGCTCTGATTGCGACGCCGAGTTATGCGATGTATTTGGCGGAGACGGCGAAGAGAGAGGGAATTTTGAAGGACTTAAAGGTGCGGCTTGTCTGCATGGGCGCGGAGGCATCCACAGCAGAGACGCATGAATCTCTGCAAAAGCTGTTCGGAGCGTTTCCGACGGAAAATTACGGACTTACGGAAGTCGGCGGGCCCGGGGTTGCCGGGGAATGCCGTGAAAAAGCGGGAATGCATATCAACGAAGACATGTTTTATCCGGAGATCGTAAACGTAGAGAAAAACCGCGTATTGCAGGAAGGCGAGCAGGGAGAAATGGTCTTGACCACGCTTACCAAAGAAGGTATGCCGATCTTGCGGTATCGGACGAAAGACATCACGTCGATCACCTATGAGCCTTGTAAATGTAAGCGGACGCTTGCGCGGATGGCGCGGGTAGTCGGGCGGACGGACGACATGTTGATCATACGGGGCGTCAATGTATTTCCTTCGCAAATTGAAAGCGTGCTGATGGGTATGGAAGAGCTGGGCAAGACGTATGAAATCATTGTAGATCGTGTAAATTATATGGACACATTGGAAGTGCGCGTAGAAGTAGACGATTCGAATTTATTGACCGACTATTTCAAACTGGAGGAATTGGTCAATAAAATTCGCCATAAACTGCGTGTGGTTCTGCAAATCGATGTTAAAGTCAAACTGGTAGAACCGTTTTCGATCAAGCGTTCGGAAGGAAAGGTCAAGCGAGTGATTGACTTGCGCAAAAAATAATATTACAATAGAAGAAACGAGAAGGCAAAAAGCAGCGGGAAGGGTGTACAACATGAAGAAATTATTATTGGGAGATTTTGCGGTAGCGCGTGGCGCATGGGAAGCCGGAGTCAGCGTAGCCGCGGCATATCCGGGAACGCCGTCTACGGAAATTACGGAAGAGCTGGCGCGGTACGATGAAGTTTACAGCGAGTGGTCGCCGAACGAAAAGGTTGCGCTGGAAGTGGGGATCGGCGCGTCGTTGCGCGGTGCTCGAACCATCGTTTCGATGAAGCATGTCGGTTTGAACGTTGCCTGCGATCCTCTGTTTACGGCATCGTATACGGGTGTCAACGGGGGGCTTGTCATTGCGGTTGCGGATGATCCGTCCGTATTTTCGTCGCAGAACGAACAGGATACGCGCCTGACGGCGGTCAGTGCGCAAATCCCGGTTTTGGAGCCGTCGGACAGTCAAGAAGCCAAAGATTTCACGAAATATGCGTTTGAATTTTCGGAAAAATACGATACGCCCGTAATTTTGCGGATAACGACGCGCGTGGCGCATTCGCAGAGTTTGGTGGAGTTGGAGGATCGAAGAGAGACAGGGGTGTGCGCATATGAGCGCAACATTGCGAAATATGTCATGATGCCTGCGAATGCGCGCGTAAAGCATACGACGGTGGAAGCGCGGATGGAGCGGATATCGAACGATGCCAATGCGTTTCCCGTCAATCGTATTGAGCAAGGAAGCAAAGATCTCGGCATAATTTGCGCCGGCGGCGTATACCAGTATGTCAAGGAAGCGCTGCCCGATGCAAGCATATTGAAGCTGGGAACGGTATGGCCGCTTCCGTACTCCCTGATCGAAGAATTTGCAAAGAGCGTAAAGCGGTGCATCGTAGCGGAAGAACTTGCGCCGCATTTGGAGACGCAGATCAAGGCGCACGGAATCAAAGTGGAGGGGAAAAATTTATTTCCCCTTTGCGGAGAATTTTCTGCGAAATTGATTCGCGAAAAGGTATTGGGGCAGACTGTGCAGGTGAAAGCGGAACCGGTTCCGGCGCGGCCTCCGGTTCTTTGCGCCGGTTGTCCGCATCGCGGCGTGTTTTACATACTGTCCAAGCTGAAACTGAACGTATTGGGCGATATCGGGTGTTATACGTTGGGCGCGGTCCCGCCGTTGGGCTCGATGGACGCCGTCGTGTGTATGGGTGCGAGCATCGGAATGGCGATCGGGTTTGACAAGGCCGATGCAGACGCGCACAAACATTCGGTTGCGGTTATCGGGGATTCGACGTTTATTCACAGCGGGATAACCGGTCTGATCGATGCCGTCTATAACAAAGCGCGCGTCACGGTTGTGATTTTGGATAATCGAACGACCGGTATGACGGGGCATCAGAATCATCCCGCGACGGGTAAAACCATCAAAAACGAACAGACGTATGAATTGAATTTAGAGCAGGTATGCCGCGCTGTCGGCGTGCAGGATGTCGTAACCGTCGATCCGGGCGATCTTACGGCGACGGAGCAGGCGATCAAGTCTGCGTTGCAGAGGGACGAGGTGTCGGTTGTGATCGCCAAAAAGCCGTGCGTACTGCTGACAAAGAAATTATATCGCGGATTCAAGGTGAACGAGCGGTGCAAGAAATGCAAGGCATGTTTGAAGTTGGGGTGTCCGGCGATCGTAAACGGGAAGGAAGGCATAACGATCGACGGATCGCTGTGTACGGAATGCGGATTGTGCCAAGGCGTATGCAAGTTTGGAGCGATCGACGGGGAGGTGCAATGACAATGGACATTTTGATTGTCGGAGTCGGCGGGCAAGGGACGTTGCTTGCGAGCCGCGTTTTAGGCAGATATGCTTTGGAAAAGGGACATGACGTCAAATTGAGCGAAGTGCACGGCATGGCGCAGCGAGGCGGAAGCGTAATGACGTACGTACGGATCGGAGAGAAGATAGCGTCGCCGATCATCGACGAAGGGTATGCGGATTTTATTTTGGCATTTGAGAAGCTGGAGGCTATGCGCTATGCGCATTATTTGAGAGAAGGCGGAGAAATACTGTATTCGACGCAGGAGATCATGCCGATGCCGGTCGTTACAGGGGCGGCGGAATATCCGCAGGGGCTGGAAGAGAAATTGCGCGGGGTCGGAGTCGATGCGTTGGAGCTGGCGTTGCAAGCGGGGAATGCGAAGGCTGCAAATTCCGTGATGTTGGGTGCACTCTGCAAGAGACTGAATCTAGAGAAGCAGGCGTTTGAAAAGGCGTTGCTGGACAGCATACCGCAAAAGACGATCGAGATGAATCGAAAGGCTTTTGAACTCGGGTATGCAGCGGTACAAGCGGCAGTATAAGGGCAGGAGAAAAAGGGATGAAAGGGAAGTTAAAGGATTATATTTATCGTCCGGAATACGAATGCATGACGCGATCGGAAATGGAAAACTTGCAGAGTGAGCGTTTGCGTAAGACGGTGGAGTATGTGTATCGGAACTGTGCGCCGTACCGGGCAAAGATGGACGAGTTCAAGCTCAAGCCTTCCGATATTAAGAGCGTGCAAGATCTGTACAAATTGCCGTTTACGGTCAAGCATGATTTGCGAGCGGCGTATCCGTTCGGATTTTATTCGGCGCCGAAGAGCGAGATCGTTGAGGTACATGCTTCAAGCGGGACGACCGGAAAGTTGACGGTCGTCGGGTATACGCAAAACGATATCGACGTATGGGCAGAAATTGCCGCGCGTTCGTTGGCGATGGCGGGCGTGACGAAAGATTCGTTGGTGCACGTCGCGTACGGATACGGATTGTTTACGGGCGGATTGGGCGCGCATTACGGAGCGCAAAAGATAGGGGCGAGCACGGTTCCTGCGAGTGCGGGGAACACGATACGTCAACTCACGTTGTTGCGAGATTTTGGCGCGACGCATTTATGCTGCACGCCTTCGTACGCGATTTTTTTGGGCACGGAAATCCAGAAAGCCGGGATGGATATAAAAGATTTTAGCTTAATAGGCGGGGCATTCGGCGCGGAACCGTGGACGTATCAAATGCGTGAAGAGCTGGAGCGTTTGCTGAACATCGATGCGTTGGATATCTACGGACTGTCGGAAATCAGCGGGCCGGGCGTATCCATGGAGTGTATGCAAAAGAGCGGGTCGCACGTGCAGGAAGACCATTTTATTCCGGAGATCATTGATCCGGAGACGTTAGAGCCGCTGCCGTTCGGCAGTGAAGGCGAGCTGGTGTTTACTACGATCACCAAGACGGGTCAGCCTTTGATTCGATATCGTACGCGCGATCTGTGTACGATCACGAATGAAAAATGCGCCTGCGGCAGAACAACGGTGAAGATGAGCAAAGTGAAGGGGCGTTCGGACGACATGCTGATCATTCGCGGAGTAAACGTATTCCCGTCGCAGGTAGAGGCGGCCATAATGAACGTTGCGGGCGTATCGCCGCATTATATGATCTATGTAGACAGGATCAACAATCTCGATGTAATGGAGATCGACATTGAACTTGCCGGCAATTTATCGCCGGATCGCGTATCGGACATTGAAACGATCCGCAAGAAGGTCGAAACGGAAGTCAATTCGTATATCGGGCTGAGCGCGAGGATCAAACTGTGTGAGAGCGGTTCGATACGGCGCAGCGAAGGGAAAGCAGTTCGCGTGATAGACAGGCGCGAGTGAACAAGATAAGGAGGAAACGAAACATGTTAGTGAAGCAACTTTCCGTATTTATGGAGAATCGTCCGGGCAGACTCTTCAATTTAACCAATACATTGGGAAAGGAAGGGATCGATTTTATCACATTGTCGATTGCCGACACAAAGGACTTCGGGATTGTGCGGTTCATTGCGCGAGACAATGAAAAAGCCTACAAAATTTTGAAAAACGCAGGGTTTACGGTAGGGATCACGGAACTGATCGGCGTCGAGGTGAGCGATCGTCCCAACGCTTTGGCAGAGGTTGTGGCGTTGATGGATGAGGAGAAAATCAACATCGAATATCTGTATTCGTTTGTACTGACCAGTCAAAATACGGCAAAGATACTCATGCGCATTGAGGATACCGACCGTGCGATCAAACTGTTGCAGGAAAAGGGAATCAAGTTGTTGTCGGAAAAGATATTATAATCGACACGGCAGTGTTGAAAATTAAAAGCGCAGCCGCCCGCAAAAAGTTTTGCGGGCGGCTGCGCTTTTTAGTCGCCGTGTGTATCGGGGATTGTAAAGAAGCAGCGATCGGGAGCGATGCGATCCTTCCAGAAAGCAAACAGAGCGCCCTGCCAAGGAGCGCTTTGTTTGTATAAAATCGCGGTATGGGATTAGGCTGTTTGGGCAGGCGGATTGTCGGCGGGCGGACAAGCGGCGGGAGTAAGAGGCAAGGTATTTTTATCTTTGAATAAAATTTTCAAGAGGATAGGGCAACATAGGGAAGAGAGGACGACGAGCATGATAACGGGTACGATCGGGTCGATGACTGTACCGGCGAAGAGACCGCCCTCGATACCCTTGTTGCACACCACGAGGGCGACTTCGCCGCGGGCGATCATGCCGCAGCCGATTTGCAGACTTTCTTTCCAATTATTTTTGCATAATTTAGCCACGCTGCCGCATCCTATAATTTTCCCGAGAATACCGGCCAGCACGAAACAAAGAGCGAACAGGAGCAAAATCGGTGAAAACCCGGCAAAGCTGACGCCGATTCCGATGTTGGCGAAGAAGACGGGAGAAAAGATCATGTAAGAATTTATATCGACTTTGCGGTCTATGTAGGAGGTATCGCGCAGGGAACTGAGGACGATCCCGGCGACATAAGCGCCGGTGATATCGGCAATGCCGAAGATTTTTTCTGCGGAAAAGGCATAAAGGAAGCATACGACCAAGCTCAAGATGGGGATACGGCGGGTATGATCGTAGCGTTCGGAGAGGAAGCGAAACAGTTTTTTTATAAAAAAGCCCAGGAAGATCGCACAGGCAAAAAATGCGACGGTCATTACGATCGTAAGCCAGGGATTAGCCGACGCGTCTTTGAAGCCGATGACGATCGAGAGCACGACGATGCCGATCACGTCGTCGATGATTGCGGCGGACAAGATCGTGGTACCCACTTTGCCGTTTAGTTTTCCCATTTCTTTTAATGTCTCGACGGTAATTCCGACGCTGGTTGCGGTTAGAATCACGCCGACGAAAACGGCGTCGAGGAGGATAGTCGAGTCGCTTAAAGCGGAAAAGCCGCCCAAGAAGGGAACGGCGACGAGAAATCCCAATCCCATCGGAACGATGACGCCGCCAAAAGCGATCAAAGTGGCGGACAAACCGGAATGTTTTAATTCATGCGTATCGGTTTCCAAGCCTGCGGAAAACAAGATCAACACGACGCCGATCTCGGCGATGGCGTCTAAAAATTGACTTTCCTCTGGCGATGGATCGATCAGAGAAGGCAAATCGAATAATCCCCAAATAGCGGGGCCGATCAGCAGGCCTGCTATAACGGCGCCCACAACTTGCGGCAAACCTAATTTGCGCATGAGCATTCCCAATAATTTTGTGGATAAAAGAATGATAGCCAGATCCCAAAAAATGTTCGTAATATCCATACGATCTACCTCCCTATATGCCACGGAAAATAATACGCTTTTTTGCGTAAAAAGTCAACATAAAAGGGCGGAGAGTTTCTTTTTTTTAGGAATTATTGACGGTTGGCGGAATTGATGGTATAATAAACGGGATGCCGCGGAAAGAGGGCAAATTTATCGGTGGGGCAGGACAAACTATGTGGTTTGACGAGAGCGTATTTTATCAAATTTATCCGTTGGGGTATTGCGGTGCGGAGCGTGAAAACGATTTTGGTCAGACGCGGCACCGTCTTTCCGTTCTGAAAGAGAGGATACCGTATCTGCGGGAATGCGGGTTTCGGGCTGTGTTGCTCAATCCGTTGTTTGAGAGCGAACGGCACGGGTATGACACGGTAGATTTTTTCAAAGCGGATCGGCGTTTGGGTGATAACGAGGATTTCAAACAGCTCGTGCGATCCTTTCACGATGCGGGGATACGCGTCGTATTGGACGGAGTATTCAATCATGTCGGGCGCCGTTTTTTTGCGTTTGAAGAGGTAAAGCGGGATCGCGAGAAATCGGACAAACGGGATTGGTTTTATATTGATTTCAACGGTGACAGTCCATATGGCGACGGCTTCCGCTATGAAGGTTGGGAAGGTCACATGGAGCTGGTCAAATTAAATTTGCAGAGTCCGGGCGTTACGTACTATATTCGGCGGGCGGTCGAATTTTGGATCGACGAATTTCAAATCGACGGTCTGCGGTTGGACGTAAGTTATTTGTTGCCCGAATGGTTTTTTGAGTTTTTGCGAAACATTGTCCGCTCGCGCAGATCCGATTTCTTTTTGATGGGAGAAGTGATACATTGTCAAAATTTTGTCAAAAACCTGACAAGGGAGCGACTGGACTCGATCACCAATTATGAATGTTATAAGGGGTTGACGTCCGCATTGAACTCGGACAATCTGTTTGAAATAGAGCATTCGCTGGAGCGCTTGTTCGGATCGCAGCCTTGGTGTCTGTACACCGGAAAAAATCTGTTTAATTTTGTAGACAATCACGATGTGATACGCGCATATACCGCTCTGGTCGATAAGAGAAAGATATTCGCGATGTATGCGATCCTGTATACGATGCCGGGGATTCCCTGTATTTATTATGGTTCCGAAAATGCTGCGGAAGGGGATAAATCGGATAATGACTATAAATTAAGGCCGGCGATTTGGGAGATCGATGAAAATAAGAATGTGGAGTTGAAAGCGTTTATACAGACGTTGAATCGGATTCGGCAGTCGCATTCCGCGTTGGCATACGGCACCTACGAAAAATGTGTCCTAAGCAATAAATATATGTGCTACAAGCGTGAAACGGATTCTGAACGGCTCTATTGCGCGTTTAACATTTCCGATCAGGACGTAACGGTACGCGTGGAAGAAGCGGAGGGTACGGATCTTTTGACGGGTGAAATTCGAAATTTGAACGATATCTATCTCCCTCCGTTTGCGGTGCGAATATTTAAGAAAAATGTCGGTTAGCCGGTTGCATATTTTTACGGTTGAAGCGCAAGGGTGCGGAGAGCATTTGCTCTCCGCACCCTTGCGCGCTTCCGTTTTTATCCGCAATTCTTTATCCTTTTCGTTTGTTCCGGTTGTTTCGCCGCGCGTTTATTTGAGGTTGCATTGAACATGCATCGCGTTTTACTTTTGCGCTCTGTGTCCGATTTCAAAAAATTACGATGCAAACGTTAAAAATATCGTTGACAAACAGCGAATATATATGTATAATTATTCTATATATTGCATAAATATTCCAAAAAAAACAGTTACGGGAGAAGAGAGCAGGGGATATGGAAGTAATCTTATACGTTGGGTTATTGGTTGCGTATTTTGCCGTGATGATTCTGGTAGGGGTACGGAACAGTCGCAGTTCTCGGTCGGTTCAAGGATTTGTATTGGGCGGGAGGTCGGTAGGGCCGTGGCTGACGGCGTTTGCGTACGGCACGAGTTATTTTTCCGCAGTAATCTTTATAGGGTATGCGGGGCAATTCGGGTGGAACTTCGGAATTGCGGCTACGTGGATCGGGATCGGGAATGCGCTGATCGGGTCATTATTGGCGTGGGCGATTCTAGGCAGGCGTACGCGTGTGATTACGCAACAGCTGGATTCGGCGACGATGCCGGACTATTTTGGGAAGCGATTTTCAGACGACAAGTTAAAAATTGCGGCGTCCGTTATAATTTTTATATTTTTGATTCCGTATACGGCATCACTGTATAAGGGGCTGGGAAGTTTATTTGCGATGGCGTTTTCGATTCCGTATTGGGTATGTATAGTGATCATGGCGGCTGTGACGGCGGTGTACGTATTGGTTGGCGGCTACATGGCAACGGTATGGAACGATTTTATTCAAGGGATTATCATGTTGTTCGGGATCGTGATCATTGTTGCCGCGGTTTTGTTGAATCAAGGCGGGATATCGCAGGCGATCATTGATTTGTCGCAAATTTCGGCGGGAGAACAGCAAGGCGCGTACACTTCTTTTTTCGGGCCGGATTTATACGGACTGATCATGGTGATTATTTTGACAAGTCTGGGGACATGGGGATTGCCGCAGATGGTACAGAAGTTTTACGCGATCAAGAGCGAGAGTTCGATCAAGACGGGCATGATCGTCAGTACGATCTTTGCATTGGTTGTTGCCGGCGGCTGTTATTTTCTCGGAGGATTTGGCAGGTTGTTTGTATCGGATGTATCCGTTGGATACGATACGATTGTCCCCACGATGCTGCAGAAAAGTTTGCCGGTGCTGTTGATTGCCCTGGTATTGATACTGGTTGTGTCGGCTTCGATGAGTACGCTGTCGTCATTGGTGATGAGTTCAAGTTCGACGATAACATTGGATTTGATTAAAGGCACGAAAAAGAAAGAGCTATCCCACAGATCGCAAATGTTTTTGATTCGATTGTTTGTTGCTTTGTTCATAGCGATCAGCGCGGTGATCGCGATTTTGTACGACACGTTTCAATTATCGTTTATTGCCCAGATGATGGGGGTAAGTTGGGGTGCGCTGGCAGGAGCGTTTTTAGCGCCGTACTTGTACAGCTTATACTGGAAAAAGACGACGAAGGCCGCTTGTTGGGTGTGTTTCGGATTTGGCGTTTTGATGAGCGTAGCCGCGCTGGTCATATCGTTGACGGCGTCGTCTTTGCCGCAAGCGTTTTTGGATTGCTTTCTTTACAGATATGTGTTCAAGTCATCGATTTATGTCGGGTCATGGACGATGCTGCTTGGGTTTATACTTGTTCCCGTTGTTTCATTTTTCACGAAAAAACCCGATCAGGCAAGGCTGGAAACTTTATTTCAACCCTTTACCCAGCTGAGCGACGCGGTAGAAACTGCCGTGGACGAATATCTGACAAAGCAACCCGAATCGGTATCCAAGCGACCTGAAAACAGCGAGGACGAGTCGATCGATTGAAACAAACAGTGAATATTGCAAAAATAAAGGGCGAGATTGCGCGACGATTTTACGGTGCGCAATCTCGCCCTTTATTGAGAAATCGGACTCTATGCGAACAGTCCGGCTGGTATTTTGTATACATAAATCAGAGGATGCACCGCTCAAAATTTTTGAGCGGTGCATCCTCTGCGAGACGGTATGCGCTTGTATTTTTGAACGCGCGCACGATTTTCGGGAGCATAAAAAGGCGCGCATGATTTTTATGGGAGGAAAAACAATAATTATAGGGGGGGTGGCGCCGGACAGTATAGCGCAATTATTTTACAGGGAATAGATGGCAGAATTTGTCATAATATTTCATGATTTTCTTGACAATATATGACAGAATGGGTATAATGACAATGTAATAAAAAATTATGACAAGCAGGGACTTTCATGAATTCAAAAACGAAAAAAATCAGTAAAAAACAAATCTTTATCATAGCGGTGGCGGTACTGGTGGCGGTATCCGCCGTTTTCGCATTTTTTCATTTATTCAACAGCAAGATGGAGGGGAACGGGGCTCCGTTGCCGCAGGGATACAGTATATGTTTAGAGCCGCCTGAAGATGGCAGCAAGCCGGAAGATCACACGGCATTGGAGAATATAGGGTATATTGTGGGCAGGCTTTCGAAGCAAGCGTATTATCATTCGGAGAGCGCATCAACGGCAAAAGCGTCGGCGCTGTTCGGATCGGTGAATGTTACGCAGAATGTAGTCGGAAGCAAGGATTATAAAGACGGGATCTTGATAGTGACGACGATCAGTTCGAGCGGCAGTTCGTTTGCTCCGTCCAAAGCGATGCAGCGTTTTTACGGAGCAAATAAAGCGGTTGTACGCAATGCGGCGTCGGATAACAAAGACGACTGGAACGGGTTAGAGACGGAATGGTCATCGGGTGCGCCTTCGGAAATTTTGACGCGCGAACAGCATACGAGCCGTTACGGGTTATGGGCGACGGAATTTTCCGATTACGTCGTGACGGAAAAGACGCTGTTGACGGCAGACGCAATGCCGCAGAAGGATGCGGACGGATATGTTTTGCGCGTTTCGCTTTCGGTTGCGGCAGATTCGGAGACGGGAATGCAGGATGCGACGCAGTATTATAAGCGACAGATGCGTACCATGGGGGATCTGGACGATTATCCGGAATTTTCATCGGCGGAGCTGACCTTTTATTTTTCGGAAGATTGGACGTTAAACAAATTAGAGACGGACGAAGTTTACAAATCCAAAAAGGGATTTACGGCGGAATGTACGGGGCATAATGTCGTCACCTATTCGTATGCCGAAAGCGAGGTGGATGTAAGCGATTATCAGACGTATTTTATAAACTATGCCGATATGGATGTTACGGGGCCGCAAGAGGAAGAAAGGACAGCTGCGGATTATTTGGCGGAGGCGTTTGCTCCGGTTTTGACGTCCGACGCGTCGTATTTTGTCTTGGATGCGACGGTAGCGGGGCAGCCTGTGTCCGGAGTTGCCTGTGTTCGAATGCAGTCCGGCGCTTTACGGGAGCTGCAGGTATCTTTAGGGGATTTGCAGATTCTCTATAGAGAGGATACGGTCTTTATTCAATATTTTGATTTTTACGGGAAGGTTCGGCTGGAAGATATCGGCGCTATGTTTTCGGCGGATAATTTGCAGTTGGACATGCAGGCATTGGAACAATCGATAGCGGGCGGTGTCTTGACGGAGACGACAAACGGAGCCGTTTTAGAGTGCCGTTTGCCTCTCGGAGTACTCGACTTGCCGATCGTCTTTCATTTTGTTACCGAAGGCGAGTCAATTCGGTGCGAGTCAATTCAGTCGGAATTGAACGTGTTGGACGTGCCTGTTTCTCTTTTTGTGACGATGCCGACGCAAGAGCGGGAAATGCCTGAAGTTAATACCGATGCCTGCATCGATCTGTATCCTTTGATTCAAGATCTGTATATGCTTATCCAAGAGGGCAGATTTGATTTGGGCATAGAATATTGCACGCAAGATTTTTAATTGGAAGGAGATCTGATCGTCGCATTAAAACCGGACCTGTCGGTCTGTGGCAATTTGCTGTTTACATATTCGGGTACGGAATTTCCCATAGCGTTTACGTTGATCGGGGAAGACGTATGGTTTACGTTCTCCAATATTTCGATTCACTCTACCGTTTCGGAAGCAAAAGAACTGTTGCGTGAATTTACGGGGGCGCTTCCTTCTGTCGAGTTGCCTTTTGCAACGACGGAAGAAGTCGTGGCGTCCATCTTATCGATGGATTTTTCCTCGATATTGCAAGATTTCAGAACGGATTTGTCCGGAATTTATATCAAGGTCGATATCGAAGCGCTTATGGCGGGATTGGGAATAAATTTACCGATCGAGCCGGGCGTGATCGAAGGGAGAT
>CALVYJ010000023.1 GCA_944372075.1 uncultured Clostridia bacterium
GATCGCATCGATCCGCGCGGCAATCGCACCTAATCCATCTTTTTTAATTTCTTTACGATCTGATCCAGTTTTTTTCGATTTGCGCCGTCCAACATCGGAGCGACCATCGCGTAAAAATTGTCGATCTCCGCATCCGACAGCGTTCCCGCTTTTCGGCTTCGCTCCGCCTCCGCGTAGATCGCCCGCAAAATATCCGCCTCGCCTTTCCCCTCGAACGCCCGCGCGATCGCATCTGCCGTCTGCTTCATATCCTGCGCGCCTTCCCCTTGTTTTGCACTCTTTGCATTCTTTGCATATTCGTTAAAATCTTGCATATCCACCTCCAAAATGTCTACAATCCTATCATATGCGGCGAAATTTGCTTTTGCAACGCCGAAAGGAGATTCAAAGATGGAATTATTGTTCTTGGCTCTGCTGTTTGCCGCTTCTTCCGCCGGTAAGTCCGCAAACGACTTCCCCCTGCAAAGGCTGCTCGATCTGTTGGAAAACGACAACTTAAAAAAATTTGCCGACGATAAACGACTGCGCTCCCTGCAGTTGGGCGCCATCCGCGGGCAAGACATCGCCAATGCCCTGCAAACGCTGCAAGCTCTCTCCGCACAATTCAAGACCATTCGCTCCCTCTCCGGCGGCGCGTTGCCCGACCTGAAAGAGCTCTCGCGCATGATCCTCTCCGCTCAATCCCAAGATACGCCCTTCTCCGCGCTGTTCCGCGCCGACCCTTCCCCCGCGCCCGCGGAGTGCGCGCAAGCCGATTCCCTCGCGCCCATCGCACGGATCGCCGACAAGGAGATCATCTTCGCCCTCACTCGCTATTTTTCCGAATAGTCCGCCCGACGACGCACAGCCTCCCGCAACCGTGTTGCGGGAGGCTGTGCGTCGGCTTGCGCCGAGATCCGTACGGACAGCGGTCTTGCACTCGCAAGACCGCTGTTCTGCAAACCGTTCCGTTTTATGCCGATCCGATTTTCAAAATCCGATTTTACGGCGATTTGATTTTACAATTCAAGTTTATGCGGATAGGCAGAGCGTGCGCGTTTCACGGACGAAATCCGCCTGCAGGCAAGCGCGCCGCACAAAATTTTGCCGTCGAACAGGCAGAATCCTTTTTTCGAGTTTGCCGAAAAGCCGCTTCCATCGGGAGGGGCTGTGCTATGCGACCGCGCCGTCGATCGAAGCGAGGATGCGCGTCAATTCCGGGTCGCCGTACTCGCCGTTGCTGGCGGCGTAGCTTGCGCGCGCGCCGTCCTGCGTGGTGATGCCCTTGCCGTGGATCGTTTTGCCGTTCGGCCAGAAAATCTGCGCCGTCGTCAGTTTGACTGCCGCCCCCAACGACGAATTGTAGAAAAATTGCTGCATGATCCCCTTTCCGTACGTGCGCGCCACGCCGTCTGCCTTCGCTTCCGTCTCCGTGGTATCCGTCAGGAAAATATCTTCGTACGCTATCGTATCGTAGCTGATCATCGCGCCCAACAGCGCTTCCGACGCGCTCGCCGTATTTCCGTTCGCCGCGACGTAGATCTTCTTCCCGCTGAAATATCGGCTGAAATCGCTCTCGTTGACCGTGTAATTGACGCTCATTCCGTTCTTGTATTTCGCCGTCATGACGACGTCGTTCCGACTGCCCGTACGCAACAGATGCGCCGCGATCTTTTGGAAGATCAATACGCTCCCGCCGCCGTTGTTGCGAAGATCCAACAACAGGTTCTCTTGCCCGTCCGAAGAAAATTGCTCCAACGCACGCTCAAATTCCTGCGCCGCCCCCGCATTAAATTCAATCAAACGCAGTACCGCCGTCTTGCCCGTCGCGCGCTCGTCCAGCGATACGTATTCCGAAACGTCCGTCCACGTTCCGCTGCCTGCCTGCGCATACAGATACGCCCACGCCTTCCCCTGCGCCGCATACAATACATAGCTCTCGATATACGTCGACAACTGCACCGCAACTGTCGCGCTCTGCGCCTGCACGAGCTGCTCTTCGTTCTGCACGCCCGCATCCGTAAACCGAAGCCATACGACATCGCCGCTTTTGTACTTTGCAAGCTCTTCCTGCATGGCTTTTGCCGTAAACGTGTTCACCAACGCGTCTTGCGCTCCGCCGATCCCCGTCAGCGATACGCCCGTCTCGATGGAAATGTCCGCCTGCTTTGCCGCAAAAAATACGGGAGAATTGAGCGCCACCCGCACAACCGTATTCGTACCCGAAAAGAACGAAAGACCCGTCCCGTCCATGATGCCCTGATCGGCATTGACGATCGCATCGTATTCATCCGCCGTGTAGTACTGCGAATACGGATCCAACAGCGTTTCCACGCCGTCGATCGCCGCCTGCCAAAAATCTTCCTCGTCTATATCCTGATAATAGTCCGATTCGATCTGATCTTTGAACCACAGCAAGGAGCGCAATCCGTCGCCGTAAAACAGCTTTGCGCTCATGATCCCGGCAAAAAACGTCAGCGCCAATACCACGATCGCCAGAATCACCCCGACGACGATCTTTATCTGCCTGTTCCGCTTGGTTTTATTCGTCTGCCCCGATCCGTCCGAAAATCCGTTCGGATCGGACGGGCTGTTCTGTCGATCCATCCCTTTACTCCTAATCTCTTATTCCTTTTCCTTCCAGTCAAACCACGGCAGAGGCATCAGCTCCGCGAGCTCTTGCTCCCGCTCCGGCTCTTCCTGCACAAGATACCTCGCCCGCGCGTTTTCCGGCGCAAGTTGCAGCAAAAACTCCCGACATGCACCGCACGGCGGCAACAAATTTCCCGAAACGTCGACGCACACAAACCGCTTGATCCGACGCTCTCCGTCCGTCACCATCGCCGCCGCGGCGCTTCGCTCCGCACAAAAACCGAGCCCGCAGGCAAGATCGATGTTCACGCCCGCGTAATATTTCCCGTTCGCGCCTTCCAATACCGCCGCCACGACGCCCGTGGAATCGAACTCCCCCAGCTGAACGGGACGTACCTTCGACCGCGCCAGGGCAAGCATCTGCGCATACGTCATAGTGTTCCCCCTTTTTCTCTTTTCTAATCGCGTTTGCCGCTTTTTTCTGCCGATACAGCGTTCCGATCGGCAAACCGCCGCGCATATGCCCGCGCTCAAGCGCGCGCGATGCCCTCTCTGCGCGCCTGCTCCGCTACCGCCTTCGCCACGGCGGGCGCTACGCGCCGATCAAACGCAGACGGAATGATGTTCTCGCGCGTCAAGTCCTCGCCGACCAACGCCGCCAGCGCCTGCGCCGCCGCTACCTTCATGCCTTCGCTGATGTCGCGGGCGCGCACGTCCAGCGCCCCGCGAAATACGCCCGGAAAGGCGAGAACGTTGTTGATCTGGTTGGGAAAATCGCTGCGGCCCGTTCCGACGATAAACGCGCCGGCGTCCAGAGCGTCCTGCGGATAAATTTCCGGTTCGGGATTCGCCATTGCAAAGACAATGCTCTTTTCCGCCATGCTCTTGACCATCTCTTTGGAAAGCTGACCGGGTTTGGAAACGCCGATAAATACGTCGGCGCCCGCTACGGCATCCTTTAATTCTCCGCGAATATGCGATACGTTGGTGACTTTTGCAATTTCCGCCTGCGCATCGGTCAGCCAGGGCTCCCCTTCGCAGACAAGTCCCGCGCGATCTGCCATGACGACGTCTTTCGCACCGCTCTCCAGCAACAGCTTGCAGATGGCGATGCCGGCGCTGCCCGCACCGCAAATGACGATGCGCACCGCAGAGAGTTGCTTTTGCGCCAGCTTCAACGCGTTGATGAGAGCCGCCGTGACGACGATCGCCGTGCCGTGCTGGTCATCGTGAAAGACGGGAATATCCAGCCGCTCCTTGAGTTTCTTCTCGACGGCAAAACACTTGGGCGCACAGATGTCCTCCAAGTTGATCCCGCCGAAGGTGGGGGCGATCATCTCGACCGCCTTGACGATCTCGTCTTCTTCCTGCCCCGACAGGACGATGGGCACCGAATCGATCCCCGCAAACTCGCGGAACAAAATCGCCTTGCCTTCCATGACCGGCAATCCCGCCAGTCCGCCTATGTTTCCCAGTCCCAGCACCGCGCTGCCGTCCGAAACGACCGCGACCGTATTCCACTTGCGCGTGTATAAATACGCCGCCGACGCGTCCTTTACGATCTCGCGGCAGGGCTGCGCCACGCCCGGCGTATAAGCCAACGACAAGGATTCCCGATCCTTGACTTCAACCAGCGAACGCACTTCGTATTTCCCGCGACGTTCCGCATGCAGTTTGAGCGATTTTTCATATACGTCCATTGTATTTTTACTCCCGTAACAAATTTTTCTTACCGTTTATACAAGTTTATTCAGAATGGTTATGACGCGAAAGGTGACCGCATCGGAAAACTTCCGCAAGTTCAATCCCATCACGCGCTCGATCTTGTCCAGCCGATAGGTGAGCGTGTTCCGGTGCATATACAGATTGCGCGACGTCTCGCTCGCGTTGAGCGAGTTCTCCAAAAATTCCTCCGCCGTGTTGACCATCTCTTCGTCCTTGAGCAACTCGCGCGCGTCTCCCTCCAGCAGGATCGAAAGATATTCCGATAACTTCGCCTTCGAAATATCTTCCAGCATTTTGATCAGCAGAAATTCGCGATAGCTGTGGACCTCGCCCTTCGATTCGAACAGCGCGCTCATGCGCAGCGCCGCGCTCGCCTGCTGATAGGACGCGCCGATCTCTTCAAAATGCCGAAAGGTGCCGCCTACACCCACCCGACAGCGTATGCCCAGCTCTTCGAGCAGCGAACGCGTGAGAAAAGACGCAAAATCCACCGAGCTTTGGTATTCCGATTCCGACTCGACAAATTTGATAAACGCACAGTCTTTTCCGGAGATCGTAACCGCGCAATCCGCTTCGTTCTCTCCGTATTGCGACAACAGCGTTATCACATCCGAGATCTTTCCGTCCGTATGCAGGGCAAGGCAGCAGCAGGGAAGATCCGGCACCGAATATTTAACGCGATATTTCTGGATGTCCGACGCATTGCATTCTCCCAACAAGATCCGCCGCGCATATTCCCCCTTCGGCAGATTTACCGCTCGGTTGGAGGAGTTTTCGATCATGTCCGCAAGCATGAACGCATAGTTCTTTTCGATGCCCGTCGCGCCCGCCATCTCGAAAACGTATTGCTCCGCCTTGAAAACCGCCTTGAACCGCGTATTTCCGTCCCTCTGTGCGATCCCGTCGAAATCGACGGCTATTCGCTTGCGGGAAAGATCGAAAACGGGTTCGCCGCCCGCCGTGTACACAAATAACTCAATCCCCGTATTGTCGTAGATGGTTCGCAATGTCTTTTTCAGTTCATTGTTCATGTATCCTCTGCCTCCGTGCGGCAATACCGCTTTCTCGTCTTGTTTCATTATACAGCAAAACCCGTTAAATATCAATGATTTTTTCGCATCGGTCAAGAATCCGCAAATTTTTACGCGCGCCGCCTCGCCTGCGCTTGCACGCCCGCACCCCGTTTTTTTGATGACGCTTTCGGAATTTTGCGCCTTCGCCTGCGCCGACTTATCCGCAAAGGATGCTCTTTTCGCCCTCGCGGCGGCACGCTTCGCTCGCAGAGGCTTGAAGCGGACCGCAAAAATTCCGCCGCTTGCGGACATTTTTTTCGCCTGTACTTGACAGTACCGACCAACTATAGTAAAATTATATCTGTAAACGCGCCGTTTGCGAGCCTTTGCGCGCGCATTCGGCGGCGTTTCAGAAAATAATTACTACGGGGTATCTTCTATGACAAGCAACGAAACGACAGAAATTCCGCCCAAAAATAAACGAGAAACGCTTCCGGGACTGATTCTGTCCCTGTTGATCTTCGCCGCGTTTACCGCTCTTCTCTTTGTTCCGGCTCCTCTCGGCTATTCGAACAGCACGTTTGCGCTCATCCTCGATCTGTTCAAAGGCACCTTCGTCGGCGCGATGCCCGAAAAGACCGCACTGATCGTTTGCATAGGAATGTACGTCGTCCTCTTGATCTGTACGGTCGCCGCTTTCTTCGCCGGAAAGTCCGGCATCGCCGCCCTCAACTTTTTTAAGATCTTTGTATGTCTCGGCGCAAACGCATTCTTTGCAGGCGTCGCCCTGCGTCAATTCGACTTGCTCCCGCAAGACATCTTCTACGATCCCGACACGATCCTCTCCTTCAATGCCACCGGCATTTCGCTGCTGTCGGCTTGCATCGCTCTGATCGCGCTCTCCTTTTTATCGTATAAAGGCAGGGCAGGCCTTAAATTGGTCTCGCTCCTGTTGGCAGCGGCCTTCTTGCTGCTCATGTTCGCTAAATTCTTCGAAGAGTACACGCTGTACGATCTGTTCGGCCTCTCGACGGAAGGCGACGGACTGCGCTTCCGCATCGCCGCGCACGTCTTCCGCATCCTCGCGTGGGCGACGCTCGTCAACCTCGGCTTGGCCGTCATCGGAATGATCTTGCCCCGCTCCTGCGGTTTGGATCTGTTCCGCTCCGCAATCCTCTTGCTGATCGCTTTGATCGGCTTGGTCGCGCTCGCCGTCTATGCTTCCGCAACAGACCTTTTGCAATACCCCGGAACGCTCGGATACGTCGGCATCGCCGCCGTTCAGTTTGCCTACTCTTTGATCCTTCTGTGCATCCTGCATTCGCGTAAATTGCAGAGGGAAGCGGAAGAAGACGCCGCGGAAGACGCCGCCTTTTCCTTCGATGAAAACAACCAGATGATGTTCGCCGATTTGGGCGCGCAATCTGCTCAATCGACACAGCCTTCCCCCGACGCCCAATCACAGCAAATGGCGAAGGAAGAGGCCGAATCCGCCAACCGCGCCTTCGAAGAAGCCTCGCAAATTACCATCGAAGAGCTCGAACGCAGGGCGCGCGGCGAAGACCCCGCCTACGAAAGCGCTATCCGCGACGAAAAAGTCTATTCAAAACCGGAAGAATCCTTTAACTTCAATCAAGCCGCGTACGACAGCCGATTTAACCGCGAATATGCCGACTACGCCGCCGAACAGGAACGGAAAGCGCAACAGCCGCGCCAGTCATATCCTTACGCCCCGCCCTACGGCGCGTCGCAGCCTTTCCAAACGGCTCCGCCCTATCCGAACAACGCACCGTACGCACAGCAATCCTCCCCTTATTATGCGGCAGGGTATGCCCCCGATGCGTTCATCAATAGCTTGACCCCCGCCGAAAAGGATGAGTTCGACCGACTCTTCATTTCGCGGATCTACGGCGAAAACAAACGCCTGCCTGCTTACCGCGTCGGCAGCGATAACCGCGAATTCTTTTTGAAAGTCTTTGTCTTTATGGGCCGCTATCGCAACTTGATCTCCGACGGTTTGTTGGAAAAAATTTATAATTACAGCAATACCATTCGCTGATCCGACGCTAAAACGCCGCAATGCGCCGCGTTTTAGCAAAAACCCGTTGCTTTGGACGACCCGACGCTGAAAGCGCCGCAATGCGCCGCGTGCATGGTACGCCGAACGGCATTTGAAATTCGCGGCAAACGCCCTCGCGTTTGCCGCGCCATAAAAGAGCGGGCGCCGCACAGAATATGAGGCGCCCGCTCTTTTATTCCGAGTCCTTTTCGTTTCCGTCCATCCGTTTTCCCTTGCCGCCGTGCGAAGCACGCTCGGCGCTTGCGATCGTCAAAACCGCCGATGCAACCGGCGGTTTGCACCTACCCTAAAAGGTAAATTCCCTGCCCACCCGTAAACGGGCATCGCCTTCAAGATCGCGTCTTAGGGGTTAGCGTCTTATAGGTTAGCGACCTATTGCGCGGCGAGGCTGTAATCCAAAGGCGCGCGGCTAATTTGCCGCGCGCCCGCCGTTTTTACATGGATTCCGCCGCAGAATGGGCGTTGGCACAGCCAATGCTGATGAGCAGAGCGCCGTCTACGCGGCGCATCGTGGAATCGGGCAAAGCGCCGATCCGCTCCTTTAACCGCCGTTTATCCAGCGTTCGGATCTGCTCCAGCAAAATCACCGAATCGCGCTGCAAACCAAACGGTTTGCCGGCGATCTCGATGTGCGTGGGAAGTTTTGCTTTCGTCAGCTTGCTCGTTACTGCCGCGGCGATCACCGTGGGGGAATATTTGTTTCCCACGTCGTTTTGCACCACCAGCACGGGGCGCACGCCGCCCTGTTCGCTGCCCACTACCGGGCTTAAATCGGCGTAATACAGCTCACCCCTTTTAATTTCCATTGTCCGTTGCTACCTCGCTCTTTCTCTTTCGGAAAACCCTCCCCTATCAGTATATGTAAGAGCACTCTTAACCGTTCGGAAATGGTTTCCGAAACTAGTATTGCCGTCGCAACGAACAATTATACCCGCGAGGTCAATCTTTCAAAGACAAAATCGCATTTGCCAGCTCGCCGATGACGTCGCTCGGCGTGACAGAATATTCCCCCAACCGTTTTTCGGCAAGGCATCCTGCTCTTCCCAGTAAAAATGCCCCGCAGGAGGCCGCCTCCATCGCGCTTGCGCCGCGCGCCGCAAGCGATGCGATCAGACCCGACAAGACGTCTCCGCTTCCGCCCTTGGCTAAAGCGGGCGTACCCTCCGTATTGAAGATGGTGAAATTTCCGTTCGTGATGACGCTGGTATGCCCTTTCAACAATACCGCCACCCCATATTCGGCGGCAAACTCTTTGGCAAGCACCGCCCCGTTTGTTAATACCTCGGAAAGCTCCTTTTGGCACAGTCGGGCAAATTCCTTGGGATGCGGCGTCAAAATGACGCGGCATCCCTTCTCGCGCAAAACGTCCGCACCGTATTGCGCAATGCTGTTGATACCGTCCGCATCGATGAGAAGCGTGCCGCGATACTCGGAAAGAAGAAATTGCAGGATTTCATACACGCTCTCCGATACGCCGCACCCCATCCCGACGGCAATGCTGTCCGCTCCGCGCATCTTCTCCCGATAAAACGCTTCGTCAAACCGCAGTCCGCCGTCCTGCGAAGGCGCACCCGTCAAGATCACCTCCGGATATTTCCCGATACAGTGAAGAAACAGCTCCTGCGGCAAAATCAACTGCGTATATCCGCATCCGCCGCGCAGCGCTGCCGACGCCGACAACAGAGCCGCGCCCGAATAGTCGAGACTGCCCGCAACGATGACCGCTTTGCCGAAATTTCCCTTGTTCGTGTTCTTCTTGCGCGGCAAAAACAACTTCCGAAAGTCTTCCGCCTCGCTCATGCCCGCCTGCGCACGCTCGGGCAGACGAATCCCGATATCCTTGCAGATGAGCTCGCCGCATACGTCCGCGCCGTTTCCCAACAACAGCCCGCCCTTCAACTCGCCGAGCGTTACCGTGCGGCTCGCCTTCACACAGGCGTAATACGTGCCGGTATCCCCGTTTAATCCGCTGGGTATATCCGCCGACACCACCAAAGACCCGCTCGCATTGATGCGCTCGATCGCATCCGCATAGATCCCTTCCGGAACGCCGTGAAATCCCGTGCCGAATATCGCGTCGACGATCACGTCGTAATGCTCTTTCGGAAAATTGGAATAGACTTTGCCCGCATACAGGGCTCGCTGCGCCGCGCAGTCTTGCGAACATTTGTCCGTCAGCGTATATACCGCCGTTTCATACCCCTCTTGCGCAAGGATGCGCGCCGCACACCAGCCGTCTCCGCCGTTGTTTCCGCCTCCGCAAACCGCCAAAACGCTCCTGCCGCCCGTGCGCTCCAACAGCGATGCCGTCTCCTCGGCGATCGCCTTGCCCGCACGCTCCATCAGTTCCTGCGCGCCGATCCCGACTTCCTGCATGGTATATTTGTCCGCCGCGCGCATCTGCGCACATGTCAATACGTTGCGCATACACCCTTTCCCCCCTTTATTCTTCTTCCGATTCCGCCCCCAACGACGCTAGCGCTTCTTTTGCCGTTTCGTAATCGAATCCCTTTCCGAGCAGATGCCGATACGCCTTCGTCAACGTCTCGCGGTCGTATGCACGATTTTTCATGTATTTTTTTGCAACCGCCTTCGCCGTCTCCGCTTCCCCCGTCAACCCCGCAAGCGCCCGCTCGATACTCTCTTCGTCCGCACCGCGCATCTTCAGCTCGGAGGCGATCCGCCGCGCCCCCATGCGCTTGCCCGCGGTCTCCGCAAACTGTACGCAGTATTGCACGTCGTCCACAAATCCGTATCCGCGCAATTTTTCCAAAACATATTCGCAAACAGAATCGACGTACCCCTTTTTCTTTAAGAAATCCATCATCTGCTTTTGCGTCTTCATGCTCGCAGAAAGATGCGTCAGCGCCTTGTCCAGCGCTTGCGCGCGCTCGTTCTCCAGTTGGATCTCGTCCAAGCGCCCGATGTCCACTTCGTCCCCTTCCTTTAAGCGGCAGGAAAGCACCGTCTCCAATCGCATCCCGCAATAAAATCGCCCGTCTACGTAGACGTTTACCCGATTTTTGTCCTTTGCCTGCGGCGTGATCGCCGTAATTTGCGCCATACTATTCCCCCGTTTCAAAAAATTCCGCACCTGAAATCAGGTGCGGAAACACGTTGCGTTGCCGCTATTCCTCTACGGCAAATTCAATTTTTCCCGCAAGCGACTGCGGATAATTTTCTCGCATTTTTTCACCGACCGCCCGAAGATACGCATCGTTCATATGCAAAAATATCAATCGCTTCGGGTCGCGCTGACGATCGAAACGAACGGAACAACCCACGGTCGTATCCAATACGCAGGGTTTGAGCGATTTGTAGATCATGCCCATCATCCAGACATAATCCTCGCTATCTTCCGCCTCGTTGTTGAGAATGTCGCAGTACAGCTCCGCCCTCTCCTCAAACGTCTTCCAAAACGCGCGGATCGCCCTTTCATTCGGTTTCTTTTTGAACAATTTTTCAAACATGATTTATAATTTTACCACCCATCCGTACGGATCTTCCAGCCTGCCCGACTGGATGCCCGTAATCGTGTCGTACAGCCATTTCGTGATCGCGCCCATCTGCCCGCCGTTGACCGAATAATCCTGCCCTTTGTATTCCATCATCCCGACCGGCGATATGACCGCCGCCGTTCCCGTACCGAACGCCTCGTTCAGCGTTCCGTTCTCCTGCGCCCGGATCACCTCGTCGATGGAAACGCGACGCTCGCTCACCGTATAGCCGTGCGCCTTCAACAGCTCGATACTGCTCTTGCGCGTGATGCCGGGAAGGATCGACCCCACCAATGCGGGCGTGACAACTTCGCCGTCGATCACAAAAAACATGTTCATCGAGCCGACTTCTTCAACGTACTTTTTCTCGTTCGCGTCCAGCCAAAGAACCTGGTCAAAGCCCTTCTTTTCCGCCTCTTCGCCCGCCTTTAAGCTCACCGCATAGTTTGCGATGCATTTCGCTTCGCCCGTTCCGCCGACCGTAGCGCGCGTATAATAATCCTCCACCAAAAGCCGCGTCGGCGCCAATCCGTGCGCATAATAGCTCCCCACCGGCGAGAGTATGATGAAAAATAAATATTCTTTGCTCGCATGTACGCCCAACGCCGCATTCGTCGCTATGATGCTCGGCCGTATATACAATGCCGTACCCGGCGCCGTCGGAATCCACTCGCGCTCGATCTTCAGAAGTTCGTACAACCCTTCCAAAACCTGCTTCTCGTCGATCAGAGGTATACACATGCGCTCCGCCGACCGGTTCATCCGCTTGAAGTTCTCTTCCGGACGAAATACGCGGATCTCGCCCTTTTCGTTCCGAAATGCCTTCAACCCTTCAAAAATCCCCTGCGCATAGTGAAATACCGTCGTGGCAAGGTCAAATTCCACCGGCCCGTACGGCTCGATCTTCATTTCCTGCCATTTCCCGTCCCGATACCGCATCGTCAGCATATAATCGGTAAAGATCTTCCCAAACCCGAGTTTGCTCTGATCTGCCGGCTTTTCTTTCAACGTCTTCGCTTTGATAAATTCCATCTTCGTTTTCCTTCTTCTTTTCGTAGCGTATTCCGCCCCTTTTCTCCTTTATTATAGCACATGCCCCGCCGTTTGTAAATAATTTGCAATTCACATAATTCAAATAAAGTCGATCGATTTTTTCGATTCCACTCGTTTCCGCCTCGCAATTGCGCTCAACCGACAAGCTCTTTGCCGCACCTCGATTCCATTCCGCCGTCAAAACTTCAGATAGCCGCAAATGCTATCGACGGCGTCCCGCTGTTCTGTCAAATCCTTCAGCTGCGCATCTGTCTGCGATTTTCGGGCGATCCTGTCCCTATGTACCTGCTCGTTCCGCTGTTTCTTTCCCGTCGCGAGCAAAATTGCCGCAACGACAATGCAGATAAGCACGCTTACAGCCGCAACCCCCGTCACGATCCCCCCGATCCTGCCGTTCGAATAATTCAAAACGATGCTGCCGACCGCGAACGCGCACAATACCAAAAACACCATGATCTTGCCGAATTTATCGCGGCTTACAGGTCTTTCCTCCTCCGTTTGCTCTTGCGGCGCGTTGTTTAGCGCCGCGATCGAGCGCTCCAGATTTTTTCGCCGCTCCTCCAATCGCGGTATATATTGCTTGCCCAACTCGAGCCGCGCTTGCTCGGGCATCCCTTCAAACGCCGCCTTCACGTGCGAACGCAGGGAGCCGTATCGGTTTAATTGCTGCAGATCGTGCGTCTTTGCCAACACGTACCCGAAATGCGCCTGCCAACTCTCCTGCCTGCCCAGACACCGCTCGAAAGCCGCCGCAGCCTCGTCCCACTCCCTGCGATCCAATAACTTCTGCGCCTGCATAAAATCCGATTGCTTTGCATCGAACGCCTGCCCGCCCTCTCGTACGGACCCGCCATGCGCTTCCCGCTCGGACGCAAGCACGTTCGCTTCGCTCATCGCCCCTCCCTGCCTTGCCTCGCCCGCCGAACGTAAAAACAATTTCGCCGCTTCAAAATTTTGCTCGGAAGGTTTTGGAAGTTCACGGCTTTGCGCGAAAGGTTTCGCCGCTTCAAAACTTTGCTCGGAAGATTTTGAAAGTTCCGGGTTTTGCGCGGTTGTTTTTTCCTGTTCGGAAATCGCGCGTGCCACGTCGATAAACGCCATGCAAGCGGGACAGATATCCGTTCGAATATTCTCGCGGACGGAAAATTCTTTTCCGCAACGATAGCAACGCACGGTGATCATTTTAGTCCCCCTCGTGCGACCGCAAGGCAAAGGGAAAGAGAAATTCCTCTCCTTCTTCCACCGCAACGCGACCCGCCATAAAATTTTGTATTTCTTCTAAAAAAAGAGGTACGTACGCCGACTTTACGGCCAGGAAGGTACGCACCTTGTCCGAATATTCGGTATCTTTCACGGCACAATCATGGGAGGAAAGAAATTTTTTCAGCGCATCGAAGTTCTCGTACGCGACAGTCAAAAACAATTCCCGGCAGGCGGTATATTCGCGGATATCCGCCCGATCGAGCGCCTCGGCGCACGTGCCGGAATAGGCGCGGACAAGACCGCCCGCGCCCAATTTGATCCCGCCGAAATAACGCGTAACGACGACCACCGTTTCAAACAGCTTTTTGTTCTTTAATACGTCCAAAATGGGCATGCCCGCGGTACCCTGCGGCTCGCCGTCGTCGGAAAAGCGCAGAAGGTTTCCCTTTTTATCCGCCACAAAGGCGTAGCAGTTGTGCGTCGCCAAAGTATGCTCCGCACGAACGGACGCAATGAACGCGCGCGCCTGCTCCTCACTCTCCGCATGCGCGCAATTCGCGATAAACCGCGATCGCTCGATCACCTTTTCATATGCGCACGGCGCATATACGCTTCGATAACTCATTTCAATACTACGCGGATGTGGACTTTCTTTCCCTTGTGCAGAATAAACTCGCCCTTTTCTATTGCCGATGCAGGCAACTGCGCATTCGCGTTGTCGATTTTTTCCTCGTCTACCTTCACGCCGCCGCCTTCGATCAGCCTGCGCGCTTCGCTCTTGGACTTCGCCGCATTCGCCGCAACCAATACATCCGCAACCGTCGCCGTCTCTCGGGAAATCTCCGCCGTCGGCATATTCTCCGCGTCGCCGCCGAACGCCGCCTTTGCCTGCGCCTGCGCCGCGTCCGCTTTCGCCTGACCGTGTACCATCTTCGTCAGTTCGTACGCAAGCGTCTCCTTTGCCGCATTGATGCGCTCATCTTTATATGCACACAGCTGCGCGATCTGCTCCAACGGCAAAAACGTCAAGAGTTTTAAGCACTTCTCTACGTCCGCATCGTCGGTATTGCGCCAGTACTGGTAAAATTCGTAAGGCGTCGTCTTGTTCTCGTCCAGCCACACCGCTCCCTTCGCCGTCTTGCCCATCTTGCGCCCGTCCGACGTCGTGAGCAGCGTGAACGTCATCGCAAACGCCGCTTGCTGTTCCTTGCGCCGAATAAGATCCGCGCCCGCTAAAATGTTGCTCCATTGATCGTCTCCGCCCAGTTCCAGCCGGCATCCGTACTTTCGGAACAGCACGAGAAAATCATATGCCTGCATCAGCATATAATTGAATTCCAAAAACGACAAGCCGCGCTCATACCTGGACTTGAAACATTCCGCCGTCAGCATCTTGTTCACCGAAAAATGAACGCCGATCTCGCGCAGAAAATCGATATAATTTAAGCTCGCCAGCCAGTCTGCATTGTTGACCATGATCGCGCCGTTCTCCCCTTCAAAATCAATGAACCGCGCCATCTGCTTGCGGAAACACTCGCAGTGATAATCTACCGTCTCGCGCGTCATCATCGAACGCATGTCCGTCCTGCCGGACGGATCCCCGATCATCCCCGTACCGCCGCCGATCAGCACGATCGGCCTGTGACCAGCCATCTGCATGTGCTTCATCGCGATCAACTGCATAAAATGCCCTACGTGCAACGAATCTGCCGTCGGGTCAAACCCAATGTAAAACGGTACACTCTCGCTGCCCAACATCTTGTACAGATCTTCTTCGTACACCGTCTGCTTGATAAACCCTCTCTCTCTGAGTGTGTCCATTACATTTTTCGCCATGTCCGTTTCTCCGTTCTTTTTTCTTGATTTTTTTGTTATTGTAGCATATTCCCGCCAATTTGTAAACATATCGCAGCCCCTTCCCCGCCTTTTCGAAAATTTTTTCATTCTCTTCGCTTTCTTTCTTCGAAAATATTGAAAAATTTTATAAATTATGGTATAATCATTTTCGGTAAAACTACTTTTCACTACGAAATCAATTATCGGAGGATCTAAAATGCAATATTCACGCGAAGTAGAAGAGATGATTTGCGTTGCCAAAGGCCCTTACCACGGCCCCGCTCCCATCCCCGAAGAAGGGAAATGGATCCAGGCAAAAGAAATCAAAGACATTTCCGGCCTCACGCACGGCGTAGGTTGGTGTGCTCCCCAGCAGGGCACTTGCAAACTTACCTTGAACATCAAACAAGGCATCATTCAGGAAGCCCTCGTCGAAACCATCGGTTGCTCGGGCATGACCCACTCCGCCGCTATGGCCGCAGAAATTTTGCCCAAAAAAACATTGCTTGAAGCGCTCAATACCGACCTCGTATGCGACGCGATCAATACCGCTATGCGCGAGTTGTTCCTGCAGATCGTTTACGGCAGAAGCCAGTCGGCTTTCTCCGACGACGGCTTGGTCATCGGCGCAGGTCTGGAAGACCTCGGCAAGGGCAATCGCTCGCAGATCGGCACGATGTATTCGACCGCCGAAAAGGGCGTTCGTTACCTCGAAATGACGGACGGCTACGTCACGCGCATGGCTCTGGATAAGAACAACGAAGTGATCGGCTACGAGTTCGTCAACTTCGGGAAAATGATGGATTTCATCAAGAGCGGAATGGACGCCAATGAGGCCCTCAAAAAAGCGCAGGGCCATTACGGCAGATTTACCCAGGCCGACGGGGCGGTCACGTACATCGACCCCCGCAAGCAGTAAGGAGGTGCGAAATTATGGCTATCACTTTTGAAGGATACGAAAGAAGAATCAAACAGATCCAACCCGTTATGGACAAGTACGGCATCAAAGACTTCGAAGACGCAAAACGCATCTGCAATGAAAAGGGCTTCGATCCGTACGATATCGTAAAAAGCGTTCAGCCCATCGCGTTCGAAAACGCCGGCTGGGCTTACACGCTCGGCGCCGCGATCGCCGTTAAAAAAGGTTGCACCAAAGCCGCCGATGCCGCCGAAGCCATCGGAGAAGGTTTGCAGGCATTCTGCATCCCCGGTTCGGTTGCCGATCAGCGCAAAGTCGGTCTCGGCCACGGAAACCTCGCCGCCATGCTCCTGCGCGAAGAAACAAAATGCTTCTGCTTCCTCGCCGGACATGAATCGTTCGCCGCAGCGGAAGGCGCCATCGGCATCGCCAAAAACGCCAACAAAGTCCGCAAAGTCCCGCTGCGCGTTATCCTCAACGGCTTGGGAAAAGACGCCGCTTATATCATTTCCAGAATCAACGGATTTACCTACGTGCAAACCCAGTATGATTACTATACCGGCAAAGTGACTATCGTCAAAGAGACCCCCTATTCCGACGGCGAACGCGCGAAAGTCCGTTGCTACGGTACCGACGACGTAAACGAGGGCGTCGCAATCATGATCATGGAAGACGTCGACGTCTCCATCACCGGAAACTCGACCAACCCCACCCGCTTCCAACACCCCGTTGCCGGCACCTATAAGAAATGGGCTGTCGAACACGGCAAAAAATATTTCTCCGTCGCATCCGGCGGCGGCACGGGCAGAACCTTGCACCCCGATAACATGGCTGCAGGCCCCGCAAGCTACGGCATGACCGATACGTTGGGCCGCATGCACTCCGACGCACAGTTCGCGGGTTCTTCTTCCGTTCCCGCTCACGTGGAAATGATGGGCTTGATCGGCGCCGGCAATAACCCGATGGTCGGTATGACCGTTGCTTGTGCCGTAGCCGTCCAGGAAGGCATGACGAAATAATTTCCCGCAAGCAACTTGGTCTACCTTTGA
>CALVYJ010000024.1 GCA_944372075.1 uncultured Clostridia bacterium
ATGACAGGACTTGAACCTGCAAGGTTGCCCACCGGATTCTAAGTCCGGCGCGTCTGCCAGTTTCGCCACATCCGCATCTATATTTTATTTTACTATATTTTTATAAAAAAAGCAAATGCACAGTACCGTTTTTTCAGTTTCTTTTATAAACCCTTCGCGTGATCCGTCTATATGCAAAAGCTCCCGGATTTGCCCGTCCGAGAGCTTTTACTTTGTTTTTTCAAATCTGTACAATGCACCGAAGTTGTTTTTCAACCCTGTGCCCCTTTGCCTTCATTGATCCGATTCCGCGTGTTTCAAATTCGTTTCGTCAACATTGCCGCCGCTCGCCTGCTTGTCTTTTGAGCGCTCCTCCATTACAGCCGCCACCTTGCTTCCAATGGCGTTGACAATTACCGCAATACAACAAAGCATCGCTATAACCAGCATTTCTTTTCCGACAAACATCAGTTCTGTCCCTGCTAGTGCGGCAATCAAACTCAAGGCGCAATATTGCAAAGCCATATACCCCGTTGCCACCAACGAACAGATCATGCCTCCCATTTTTCCGCCTCGCACGTCAAACATCAACACCAACATCGTTCCCACAACGATCAAAAAACCGACAATGTACGATATCGAAAGCGGTATAAACAACTTGATTATGATTTCCGACGCTTCCCCTGCCGCAAAGATATACCCGTTAAAACAGTTATAGCCTAAAAGCGCCCCCAACTTGTCTTCCGAAACACCAAATCCGTACATGGGAGCGGCGAAAAGACAAGCCGCTGCAAACAAGAACCCTGCCGACAATATTCCGATCGCTCCGTTCACTATCGCTTTGCCCTCTGTATTTTCCACAAAAGCTTTCCCAAGCAAATACATAAAGCACATCGCCGCAACGATCGCAAAGCAAGCGATCGCCGCGCCGTTTAATCCCGTTGCCGTAATTTGACTGAACAACATCAGCGCAAAAAATCCGATCAAATACAGTACAAAGAATTTACTGCTCGCCGGCTTTTTATTCGTAAAATTTACCAGCCCGATAATCACATACAACAACGACAGCACTTGCAAATATGTGTAAATTGCTCCGCTGACCGCCAAAAGCGCAGTTCGAATGATCGTTTCGTCTGCCAGTTTTATCATTGATTCGGAAACCTGCTCTTCTTGCGTCGCAATTGCAATTTCCGCTTCCAGTCTGTCTAACTCGACTAAATTAACATTCCCGAACGAAGCCGCAAGTTTATCGCTCAACTCGTCGAGCAATTCCACCGCCCTGCCCTCCGTATCGCCATCTTGCGATTCCAACAACAATCCCAATTCCAGCAATAAGTCGAAATTTTCTTGAATCACCTTGCCGACGTCAGCCTCCATGACCTCCATGATCCTTTTCTGCCGCTCAAGGTTTTCTTCCAAATCAAACCCGACAAACAAAGCGCCGACGCCGCTGTACATGCTTTGATCGAATGAAATTTCAAACGCCATCATATTTTCTAAACCGGTTATGTCTGCATCGATCGATATATCCGCCGTCAATTTTGTCTGCACCTGTTCGGTCGATTTATATTGAATTTGCATAAAAAATCCGATCACAAACACGACCGCCGCCGCAATAAACGCCATCGCTCGCAAACCATACATATCAATTATTGATCGGATGTTTTTCAACCTTTCCTCTCTTTGCGCCTTTTTCTCTGTCTTTACCGCTTCCATTTTCCGATCCCCCCCTCATCAATATTTCATAAACCTGTTCGTTTCATTTTAATAATCTATGCGTACAGTCTCCAAAACATCCGGATTTCCGATCGTCCTTCCGCCTCCCAACACTACTGCCATCTGCGGTTCCTCCGCCACATTCACATCCATCTGCAAAGCGCGCGCCAAATAATCGTCTAACCCCATCAACTTGGCTCCGCCTCCGGACAGATAAATCCCGCTGTGCCATATCGAAGCCGACACTTCCGCAGGCAATTTCGCCAAAACCATTCCGGTATATTCTACGATTTTATCGGCAAATACCTTGATACAGGGGAAAATATCATTGGACGTCACCGCCACAGACCGCGGCCGCCCGCTCGATATGTCTCTGCCGTTGACCACCATGCTCTCATTGTCCGCTTCGTATAAACTCGCTACCGTCTGCTTCAGCTTCTCGCTGGTCAATAAGCCTATCTTCAAATTGAACGAATCAGCCACCTCGTCGATGATATGACTGTCAATATTTCCGCCTCCGATGTTCAATCCGATCCCCGCAATGATTCCGTCCAACGAGAATGCCGCAATATTCGTGCTGCCGCCGCCAATGTCTACCACAAACGCCGGCGAACTCTCGCTCAACGTCAGATTCTGCCCGAATGCCGACAAAAACGGCACTTCCACAAAATGAACCGACCCGAGTCCGCACGCATTCGCCAATCGATAGTATTTATCCAGCAAAGCATCCTCGACGCCGCACGGAACGCTGAAGATCGCTTCCGCACGACGCGCCTGCGATTTGCGTACGTTGATCTTTTTCAAAAAGTATCGCAACATCGTTGCTGCCATCTCTTCATGAACGATATCCGACTCAAAGACAGGAAATACGATCGTCGTAAATTCCGCCGTCTTGCCGATCAGATGCTTCGCCTCTTCTCCGATCGCCTTCACCGTATTGCTTCCCGACGCAACGGCAACACAACTTGCCTCCGCCAACACAATTCCGCTGCCGATCTTGTAAATTTTCGTTACCGATGAACCTAAATCAATCGCCAATTTAATCATTTGTTTGCACTCCGATTTTGCGCAGTTGCTCGCGTATTTCTTCTACAGGCAACCCGATTATATTTGTGTAACTGCCTTGATAAGTTTTTACTATCCTCTCATCATCCTGTATCCCGTAGCTCCCCGCCTTATCCAACGGCGAACCGCTCGAGACATACTCCGAAATAAATCCCTCGTCAAGTTTGCAAAACGTTACGTCCGATCGCACGGCTCCGCTTCGCTCCGCATTCGGCGCCATCAGACACCACCCCGTATAAACGGAATGCGTCTTGCCCGATAACGACCGCAACGTTCGCTTGGCATCCTCCGCGTCACTCGGTTTGCCCAACACTTTCCCCTCAAAATAGACAATCGTATCCGCGCCCAAAACTGCGCTTTTTGGATTTTTCCGATATACCTCTTTCGCCTTTTGCTTTGCCAATTCTACGACGATTTGCTCCGGCGGCAAAGAGCAATCCGTTCGCTCCTCTCCCTGCGCGGGACAAACCGTAAATTCTTTTATTATTTGCGCCAAAAGCTGCTTTCTGCGCGGACTTGCGCTCGCCAATATAACATTCACTCGACTATACCGGATAATAGCCGCAAACTCTCTTTGCGGCTATCCTCTTTTTTACAAAATTTCTAAATTCTTCCGGAATGATTTGCGGAATTCGGCATTCGCCGTCATCGCATCGCGGATCTCCAACGACGCGTCTCCGTCTACTTCCGTCTTCATTATGACCGAATCTCCCAAAACGTCACAGTTGATTCCCTTTATCGTTCCGCTGCAGCTTCGATCCAAACTCTCGGCTATCCGCAACATCACGCCCAATTTGCGCACCGCCTCCAGATCTTCTTCCTGCACGATATCTTTATACCGCATCCAATCCAAAGGCGAAATGTCTTCTTTCTTGTGGCAGCCCGCAACAAACGCAGCCAGTACAATTTCACGATGCGTGATCCCGTACAGCGTCGCATTCAAAATCATATAACAGCTATGCTTTTGATGATTATAAAACTTGACTCGGTTGCCGCAATCATGCAAGGTCGCCGCCACCTTCAGAATTTTGAGATACTGGCGGGGGAATTTATGCAGTACGCGCAGTTGCTTGAAGAGCTGTACCGACAAATTCACCACATGCTCCACATGCGCTTCGTCACATTCGTAGTACCGCACCAAACTGTTTAAGCTGTACCCCAAAATATCCGAGATCGGCTTTTCCAATGTGATCGGCATTGCCTGGTTGAACATGATCCCTTCGCGAAGCCCCGAACCGCCTATCGTAAACGTTTCAAATTTCATGTACCGCGTAAACGATTTTACGACAGCCAAAGCTGCCGGCAAAATATCCGCTCTGCCGGACGACAATCCTTTGATCTTGCGCTTTTTATCCAGATCCAAAACCTTGATCATGTCATAGATCGACTCAAAATCTTCCGTCGGCAACACGTAATTGTGCACCGTGTCCAACGGATATTTGCGCACCATCTTGCTGATCTTGAATATATTGCGGAACGAACCGCCGACCCCGATCATCTGCGCATCCGGATCTACTTCCTTGAGCCACTCGATCGCTTCCATCTGCTGCGTGAAAAATTCCTCGACTTTCGCCGTTTGCTCCTCCGGAGACAATCCGTCATCCTTAAACAGATCGGTCAGCGTCACCGCCCCGAACGGCAACGTCACATAATTCAACATGTTCCGACGATTGTAATATACAATCTTCGTGCTGCCGCCGCCGATCTCCAAAATGACGCCTTTGGGTATATCCATCGAATTGATGACACCCCTATAAACCAGCGTCGCTTCCTCTTCCTCGCTCAATACCTTTACCTTGATTCCGCATGTAGCCTGTATTTCATCGAGAAAACTGCGCTGGTTCTTTGCCCGTCGTACCGCCGCCGTCGCCACGGCTATAATTCGATCCACTTTGCTCGCGTCCGCAAGCTTTTTGAACATCTTTAACGTCTTGATCGTTTCCGCTACCCGCTGCGGCTTCAAAAATCCGTCCCGTTCCATATCCTGGCCAAGACGTACGCTCTCTTTTAACTCGTCTACGACCATGTAGTGCCCCTCGCCGAATAATTCGACGATGACAAGCCTTGCCGAATTTGATCCTAAATCAATAATTCCTATTTTTTCCAATGTGCCACCTCTGATGTCAAGAATAACAGCTGAACCTGCGCACCCTTGCGCATTACTGTAAAATCTAAAATAAACCATATTTATTATAGCATCCAAATGTTATTTTGTATAGTCCCTTTTTACGTTTTTGTGCATTTTTTTTGAAAATTTCCGTCATATTTTCCAATTTGAAATCTTATAACAGTTTTTTTGTCAATTATTAACTTTTTTTCTATTTTTATACACAATCGACAACTTTTTTATAAAAAAAGAGTTGTACAATTTGCACAACCCCTTTTCGATTTTTGCCTCTATATTGTATAGAACTTTATTCCGACAACAATATCTTCTCCAATGCCGCAAAATCTTTCACAACCGCTATCGCACCCGCTCGCGCAAATTCGCCCGGCTCGGCAAACCCTGAATCATACCCGATACACGGTACGCCCCACGCTTTCGCGCCCAATACGTCGTATTTGCGATCCCCGATCATCACCGTGTCTTCCGCTCGCGCATCCAATCGTTCCATCGCGCGGCGTACAATTTCCGCCTTGCCCGAATGCGCGTCCGATTCCGCTCCGCATATCGCATCAAAATAATCGTAAAACGCAAACCGGTGCAAAATCTCTTCCGTTAAATAATACGGCTTCGACGTCGCTATCGCGATCTTTGCCCCCGCCGCTCGCAACCGTTGCAGACACTCGCGCGCGCCCGGCATCGGCGCACATTCTTTGACGCCCTCCGCCGTGTACAGCTCCCTGTATTCGTCCTTGATACGTTCCGCTTCTTGCCCGTCCATTTCGTAAAATTCCCGCAATGCCTCCAACATAGGCGGGCCGATAAACCGATGCAACCAGCGATCCGTATGCGCATCGTACCCGTTTTTCTCCAGTATCGCGCGCAAACACCGCAAAATTCCCGGACTCGTATCAAACAGCGTTCCGTCAAAATCAAACAAAATGTTTCTTTTGTACATCTGACGCCTCTTCAATGCTCCTTTATACACTTGCGCGGACACTTCTCTACGCATTTCAGACAGCCGATACACTTCCCGTAATCGATCTCGGGCAGTCCGTCGCGCATCACAATGGCTCCTTCCGGACAGTTTTTCGCACAGATCCCGCACCCTATACATCCGCGCTTACACAATTCCATAACGTCCTTGCCCTTCCCGTGATTGGAACAGGCAATATAGACCTTGGCGCTCTTGGGAATCCGCGAAATGATCTTTTTCGGACAATCGCGTATACATGCCCCGCAGCTGACGCATTTTTCCTTGTCCACGATCGAATACCCCTCGTCGCCGACCGATATTGCCCCGTACGGACATACGTTGACGCACGTCTTCTTTCCGATACACCCTACCGGACACGCCTTGACGCCCCCGGCGATCAATTCGCACGATGCGCAGTCGCCATATCCCTGATAGTCGTATTTGTTATAACAGGCATCCCCGCCGTTACAGTGCACGACCGCAACCGTCTCTTCCCCGATCTCGCCGCCGCCGATCAGTCGGGCTATCTTTGCCTTGTTCGCCGAAGACGTCGCTCGACATTCGGAAAGCTTTACTTCACCCTTCACCAGCGCTTCCGCAAACTGCGCGCAGCCCGCTTTCCCGCATCCGCCGCAGTTGGATCTCGCCAACAATTCCTCTACTTGCTCGATCCGTTCGTCTTTCTTGACGGCAAATACGTTCGAACAGATCACCAGTATGATCCCGAACACTACGGCAATGGCAAACATGATTCCGCCCGCTATCAATATTGTTCCCATGTTCGTCCTCCCTTAGGCCAATATCCCCGAAAATCCGGCAAATGCCATCGCCATGATCGCAGCAGCCACCAGCGTGATCGGAAATCCCTTGAAACAGGACGGTATATCCGCTTTGTCCGTCTTCAGTCGCACCCCGGCAAGCAGACAAATCGCAAACAAAAATCCGACCCCCGTCGCCACCGACGCAAAAAACGTGTAGACGAAATTATACGAATTAAACACAACCGCACTGTTTGCCGTGCCCAGAATCGCACAGTTCGTCGTGATCAACGGCAAATAAACGCCCAGAGCGCTGTACAGCGTGGGGGAAAACCGCTTTAAGATCATTTCCAACATCTGCACCAGGCTGGCTATGACCAGAATAAACGCCATCGTATAGAGATAATCGATCTCCAGCGGCAACAAGACGAGATTGTACACCAACCAGCAGAACACCGAGGCGATCGCCATGACGAATATCACCGCAAATCCCATTCCCGCCGCATTGGACAGCTTCTTCGATACCCCCAAAAACGGACAGATCCCCTGATACTGCGACAATACGATGTTCTGCGATATCACCGCCGTAAACATCACCGACAGAATGGATACCGTCATTTCGCTTCCACCTCCATTCTTTCAACCTTTCCTTCCGAAAGCGGCAATACCGCGCGCTTTTGCCTTTCCCTTGCCTCGTTCACCTTTTGGATCACAAAATTGAACAGCGCCATCAGACAGCCGAACGTTATAAAGCCGAATGCACTCGCGCCGACTCCTTCCATCGCCGGAAAATTCGGGATCTTGATTCCGGCAAACGAGCCGCCTGCAATAAATTCACGCACGATCCCGATCAGACACAGCGCGGCGGTAAAGCCAAGTCCCATCGATACGCCGTCCAATACGCTGTACAACGGCTTATTGCACGACGCATAGCTCTCCGCCCGCGCCAAAATGATGCAGTTGACCACGATCAGTGCGATAAACGCCTGCATCGCCGCATACAGATCCGGAAGATACCGCCGCATCACCATCTGCACGATGATCACAAACGTGGATATGATCACGATGTAACAGGGAATGCGCACTTTGTCGGGTATCACGTTGCGCAAAAGGCTAACAAACAAATTGGAAAAAATCAATACGAACGTCGTGGCCAGTCCCATCGCAAACGCCTGCGACAAACTCGTCGTCATCGCGATCGTAGGACAGGTACCCAAAACCAGAACAAACGTCGGGTTGTTCTTGATAAGACCGCCCAAAAGCGTCTCCTTTACCTTGCGTCTATCCATTTTCCTTTCCTCCCGACGCGATTTCCCGCAACGCCGTCTGCACCGGCTGACCGTTCCCGTCAACATAATACCGCACCGCCGCATTCACCGCATTTTTCACCGCCGTAGAACTCTTCGTCGCCCCCGCTACCGCGTCCGTCCCTAAAACGTCCAGCGAAAACACATCCTTGCCGATGAAATTATCGTAAAATTCAGCTTCTTCCAGCTTGAATAAATAGTTATCGCTGTTTTCACCGATAACGATTTTGTCAATCTTGTCGTCCTTTATATAGACGTACACCTGCACCGTGCCGCCGAATCCTTCCTTGCCTTCCGCCAAAAACGCATGATACACTTCATCGTTTGAAACTGCATAATAAACGACGCTTCCCTGCCCGTAAACTTTTCCGTCCGCATCGCGCATCGAATTGAAGGTCGCCCCCGTATCGGCGGCAAATCGATCGTACGCCGATTGCAACGGGTCGACATACGTGAGCCTGTTAAACGCCCCCAACAGCAATCCGCTGCACAGCGCGATCACCGCAAGCACAAGCACACATTTGAGCATAGAGCGGAATTTCGCTTTATCCATTCGCGTTCCCTCCCCTCTCCTCGATATAGTCAAAACATTGCAAGAGCGTTTCCCGCAATTCCGTGTTCGTATACGTCGCGGAGAATTCCGAATCCGTCGACAAATCCTTTCCGCTCATCACCGCGATCTCATGCCGCGTCTTTCCGATAAACAGCGTCAGTTCCGCCACATATCCCTTGTTGTTTTCCGAAATCGGCTCGATGGAAACGACCGTGCGCGCCTGCGCGTCGATCGTCACCCGATACGTGCGCTCCCGCGGCGTCCCGCCGATCGGAAACATTCCGCCCGCTTCGAATACATATTCGCCCGCCGCCGTGCGCTCCGCCGAGATCACATACGGATATTCTTGCGGCCGCGTCGCGACTATCGGCACCGCCACGATCAGCGCCAGCGCCAACGCCGCGCTTGCCGCGCGCATCGACCACTTCATTACCTGCGGCGCTCGCTTGCCCGCTTTCGTCATCTGCCCGAACCGCACCGGTAAAATATATTTATCCATCAACGGAACAAACAGGTTCATGATCAAGATCGCCAGCGACGTTCCCTCCGGATACACTCCGTAACGCCGAATCAAAACCGTAACGACGCCCAATCCGATCGCGTACAGTACCCGATTGTACCGCCATTTCGGCGAAGTCGCATAATCGGTCGCCATAAATACCGCGCCGAACAACATCCCGCCCGATAACAGTTGCAACAATATCTCGGAAGCGCTCCCGTAACAAACGAGCACCATCACCGCCGCCGTCAAGAGATACACGACCGGTATGCGCCAGTCGATCACTTTGCGTATCGTCAGATACGCCCCGCCCAAAAGTATCGCTATTTTACACGTCTCGCCGATGCTTCCGCCTACCGTTCCGAACAAAAGTTGCAGTACGTACCCCCAATAATCGCGCACGCCAAAGAACGAACCGCGAAACGCCGCTATGCCGCCGCTCAAATATGTGGGGGCGGTAACCACGTCAACGGACAACAAATTGTCCGCCATATCCACGCCGATATAGCGCGTCATTAAACCGCTGTACGCCAACAGCAAAAATACGCGCGCCGTAGCGGCAGGGTTCGCAAAATTTTTGCCGAGTCCGCCAAAGAGCATCTTTACAATGACGATCGCAAACACGCCGCCGATGATCGGAATGTACCACGGCGCACGCGGCGGCAAATTCAGCGCCAAAATCAAACCCGTAACAATGGCCGATAAGTCCAACGTATAGGGCTTTTTGCGGATTTTATTGTACAGTTGCTCGCTGATAAAACACGTCGAAACGCACAACACGATCAGCAACAGCGAGTACAACCCGAAATATGCGACGCCGCAGATCGTACACGGCAAAAGCGCGATCAGCACATCCGCCATGATGCCGCGCGTCGTTTTCCCGTCCAACGCATGCGGCGAGGCTGCTACTTTGTAATTGGATATCTCCGCCATAGTTCTATACCTTCCTCTCCGCTATGATCTTTTTCGCCAGACGAACGCTCTGCGTCAAAAACCGCTTTGCAGGACATACGTACGAACAACATCCGCACCCGATGCACGCCGATGCGCCATACCGCTTTGCCTCTGCATAATCCTTGCGAAACAACGCTTCCTCTATAAACGTGGGGGAAAGCCCCATCGGACACGCCTGCACGCATTTTCCGCATCCGATACATGCCGACGCACTCTTCTCTTCACATTCCGTCGCATCCAAAAAAAGCAGACTGGACGTCGTCTTCGCCGTACAAACCTTCAGCGAAAATACCGCCTCGCCCATCATCGGCCCCCCGCATACGATCCGCGCGCTCCCTTCGTCCGCGCCGCACAGCTTGGCTATCTCGCGCAACGGAGTCCCGTTCTTCACCCATAAATTCGCAGGCTCGCGCACTCCCTTGCCGCTTACCGTCATAACCCGCTCATAACACGGTTTTCCCAACGCCACCGCTCGGTATACGCTCAACACCGTATGCACGTTCGCTACAACTACGCCCGCTTCCACCGGCAGCTTTCCTTCCGGTATGACCCTGCCCGTGCATCCGTACACCAGCTGCTTTTCCGCTCCCTGCGGATATCGCGTGCGAAGTCGGCATACTCGTATGCCTTTTCCCGCCAAAGCCGTGATCGCCGAAATCGCTTCCGGCTTGTTTTTCTCTATACCGATCACCGCATACTTCGCGCCGCACGCCTGCATACAGTAGCGCACACCTTGCATCAATTCCGAACCGTATTCGATCATGATCCGATCGTCGCACGTAATGTACGGCTCGCATTCCGCACCGTTGACTACCAATACGTCCGCCTTTCCCTTGACGTCAAATTTGATCGCCGTCGGAAAACCGGCGCCGCCCATGCCGACGATCCCGGCCTCTTCGATCCGGGCAAGCAGCTGCTCTTGCGTCCATTCTTCCCGCACCGGAAGATCGATCCCTTCATCCGTGAAATCATTCTCGATCAGAATATGATCCCGCTTCTTCCCCGATGCCGTAATATGCCCAACGACGCCTTGCACCGTTCCGGCAATCGGCGAGTAAATATTCGCCGATATCCCCTCTGCCTTTTTCGCAATCAACTGCCCGCGCAAAACACGCTCCCCCGCCGATACCACCGGTATCGCCGGCTTACCGATGTGCTGCGACAACGGCACCCATACCTTTTGCGGATCCGCCATCCTCCCGATCGGTACGCCGCTCGACAAACTCTTACAGTCTTTGGGATGCACCCCACTGCCGAATATAGCCAAATCTATCCCTCCGTATTTATACGCGTCCGCGCGCCCATACGGGCATCGCGCCTGTACATTATAAACTAATTTTATCACATTTTACCTTTTCTGTAAAGGAATTGCAAAGAACTGATCGCGCCTTACATAAATTTTACTGGGCTTGCTTGCCCTTGCGAAGGGCTAGCAACCCGCTATAAAACTGATACGTCGATAGCGCGCACAAAAACAACCCGAAACCGACCCGCAAAGCGCTTTGCGCCACTCCCTGTACCAACATCGCCCCGACAGCCGATACTATCGTCGCCGGTATCATCATCCATACCGCGCCTTTTGCATCCAGCAATCCGTTCTTCGCATGCACGCGCAACGACAATATACTCATCGGCAAAAACGAAACTAAATTCACAGATTGTGCCATATGCTGCGGTACTCCACAAAATATGGTAAGCAGAGGGATCAGAACCGTTCCCCCGCCCATTCCCATTCCGCCCAAAATCCCGCCTGCCAACCCCGCCAGCAGCCATATCAAAAATCGCATTCTCTTCCCTCAAAATATCATCCGCAATCCCGCCGCCAACATCACGACGGCAAATACCATTGTCGCCGCCGCAGGCGATACCGCCCCCAACAGCTTCGCCCCGGCAAACCCGCCTGCCAAAACCCCGATGCTCACCGCCAGAAACAGCTCCATGTCGAACATGCCTGCCCACAAATAAACCGCCGCACTCACGGCGCTCACCGGCAAAATAATCAAAATTGCCGTCGCATGCGCAACCAAAGGCGGCTTTTTTCCCACTCCCGTAAGCAACGGAACGACGATCATGCCCCCTCCGCCGCCGAATATACCGTTTACCGCGCCAACCGCTCCCCCGGCTGCCGTCGGCGCCGATTTCTTTTTTATCCCCTCCATCCGTTTCCTCCCGCTTTCTTTTTACGCAGTTTGTGCGTTTTCGAAAATTTAATGAGATTTTCACCTTTTTTTCTATATTATTGCTTGCTTTTCATCGCCTTTTATATTAAAATAAGATAGTACGATTTTATTTTTTCTAAAATCACAACGATTAGTGAAAGGTGTTCTATGGCTAAAAACAAACAAACAAGAAAATTCAGAATTGCGACACTTCTGCTTTCGGTGATTATGCTGATAGCTGCAAGTTCGTTCTTTTTGGCTGCTTGCTCGAAGGACGACACTACCGACGACGATTCGTCTACTACGACTCGTACCGATACTCAAACATTCGCCAATGCCGATTTTGAGTACTTCAACGACAGCGACGGATCTTATCGCATCGCTTCGCCTGAAAATTGGACAAGCGCTACCGGTTCCAACAGCAGCGGCGTGAGCGCCAGTTCCTCCGTCGCAAAATCAGGTATCGTCGATACCTCCTTCGATTGGAGCGAATTCGTAACCGCCTACAACGATTACAATACCTACAAAGACAAAGACGAAGACGAGCGCCCCGATCCTTATTATACGGATATCGACAATCTGTACGATATTCCCGGTTGGGACGTCGCAAAATCCGCCGCCGAAGACGATAAGGATCCCGAAGACGATGCTATCAAAGCTGCCGCAAAAGCGCTCAACCCCGGAACGCCTTTTTCCGCAAAGGAGACCGAGGACGAGACAAACGGTTCGCACGTTTTGATGCTGCACAACTACCGTTCCAATAACTACGGAACAGCCGCGCGCTATACGTCTTCTTCCATCACCCTCGCCGCCGGTACCGCCGCTAAAATCTCCGTTTGGGTCAAAACTTCCAATATGACCTACAACGACGGCGTATCCGTTTCCGGCAACCGCGGCGCTTACATCCAGATCAACAATACGGTCGGCGGCGTTTCGCAAGACGCGCTCGTCGTGCGCAATATCGACACGAAAGACATTACCGAAAATAACGGTTGGGAACAGTATACTTTCTATATCAACGCTTCTCCCTACTCCGCGACTACGTTTACCGTCGAGCTCGGTTTAGGCGTCCAGACAGAAGGCAAAAACACAAACTATCTCGAATATGTCCAAGGGTACGCGTTCTTCGACGACCTCGAATATACGCTCATGCAGTCCTCCGATTTCGCGCAAGCGATCGCGGATATCCCTGCAGAACAGGCTTTAGACCTCTCCCTCGGATTCGGCACTGATCTCGCGAAAATCGATGCCGCTCAAGTATCGGACAATCGTTTCTCGCTGAATTTGGACATTACGCAACTCAATGCCATTTCCCTCGGCTCGATCACCGTAGACGATACGCGCGACGACAGAGGCCCCAACGGCGGTAACACCGTTGCAACCTACTTCCCCAACGGAAATAAATTGACCGCGAACAGAACGGACGACTTGAATAAATCCGGCATCAAAACGGTTTCCGATTTTACCGAAGCCGCAGGATATACCAAGGCCTTCCTCAAAGACTTTGAAAAATTCAACGACTTGCCTTTCGGCGGCGCTGCGCAAAACGTTGTCGTACTCTATAGCAGCTTGGGCGCTCCGTACACGGCTACCCTTTCAAACGACAACATTAACGGAAACTTGTTCACCCTCGATGAAGACGAATACCTTTTGATCTCCTTCTGGGTGAAAACCTCCGATCTGCAAGGCGGAACCGGCTTAACCGCTACCGTCATAAACGGAGAAACGGAAACTTCGATCGGCGCCGTCGATACCACGACCCTTACCACGGTCGACCTCGTAGACGATCAGAAAAAAGAGGATAAAACCCTCGAACAATACGAAGATATCTTCGACGGTTGGCAGCAGTGCTTCTTCTTCGTTTCCAATACGACCGATAAAGACGGCCTGGAATTCAGTCTGGAATTTTCCTACGGCCCCACCACCATCAGCGGCAGCGCCCTCTCTTCGTATCAGGCAGGCTACGCAGCTATCGCCGGTCTGTCCGCTCAAACGCTTTCCGCTGACGAATTCGCATTAAAATCGACCGGAACCTATGCCGTTGAAGTTTCTCTCACCGACAACACGGTCACGTCAAACTCCAGTTTCGATTCCGTCGCTTATACCGACTCTTCGAAAATCGAAACTGACGTTGCGAATTTGCGCAGCTATACCGGCGTATTTGGCAACAGCGTCTATGTGGGCGGCGAAATGCTCGAGAATGACGCGCAAAATACCATCAACGCTAATCCTACCGCCGGACTTATCAGCAAAGAATATACGAAAGACAACCGCAAAGAAGGTTCGGGTTACTCCGATGAATTGGCTTGGATGCAAGTGCTGAAAACGCACTTCCCTACCATCACGGACGTTCTGACCAACGACCTTTGGAACGAAATCTTCGGAAATGATTGCGACCAGCCGCTCTTGATCGCCAACACCGTGGCTCAATCGTACGGCTTTATAGCAAACGCAACTTCTTCGATCTCTTCCTCGTCGTATGCGCAGGTCACCCTCCGCGTTAAACTCAGCCCGGGCGCCGTCGCCAACATCTATTTGATCGAAAGTTCCGATAAGGACTTCGGCGAAAAGAAATTTATCGATGCGCTGTCCTTCGCTTCCGGTATCTCCTACCGCTATGATAAAGACGGCAACGTCGTAGACGAAGATTCCAATATCCTCCTCTACTTCCAGAGCAACGGCCTGTGGTCCGCTACGAAAAACCACTCCGGCAATATCTGGTATGCTAATCTCGCCAACTATGCGAAAGATGAGGACGGCAACTTGATCGATTCCGATAAGGCGATCGTCTATTATGCTTCGGAAAACGAACAGGAACAGGCGGACGGAATCTACTACCGCTATAAAAATAATGACGGCGATCTCGAAGTAAAAGTGCAGGATTTCTCAAAATCCGGCGTTGACTTGACAAAAGCCGTCGTACAGCAAGCGACAAACAAAACTTTGCAGACTACCGTCACCAACGAAACGGCTACGGTTTCCGATTGGATGTACGTTCGCTTCTTTATCGCAACCGGCGATGAAAGCAAAAATTATCGCTTGGAAGTTTGGTCCGGCAGCCGCGACGGCAAACAGACAAATGCCGCAAACAGCTTCGTCGTGTACGACGTCGTAAATTATACTTCGCTCGATCAAACGACATTCGATGAACTCGTAAACGAAAACTTGGACAATTTCGCACAAGAGCTTTCCATGCAGGATGCCGACGAATTGTTGGAAGCTTACGAGAAAAATCCTGCGGAATTTATTGACAGAACGGACAGCCAGTCGCTCGTTTACTATAACTTCTCGCTCTATGATGACGACGATTATAAACCGTTCGACACCAACTATTCCGATAGCTCCAATCCGTATGCCGACTACGATGCGTCCACCTATTCCAATACGGTAGCTTACTTCAATTATAACTATTCGTTCGCCGACACCAAGTATTACGATACGTATGTTAACTACGCGGCTTACGAAATTACCGTTGCCACCGCAACCGATGACTCCACTACCGACGATGAGGATACCACCCATACCCATGAACACGATCAGAACGTGTGGTTGCTCGTCGCATCCATCGTCCTGGCTGCCGCTCTCGTATTTACGTTGGTCGCTCTGCTCATCCGTAAACTCCTTGCCAATATCCGCAAGAAGAACGTTAAGAACAAGCCCATGTACGACAACAAGCGCAAACGCTATATTCGCAAACTGAAATTGGAAGAGGCGGAGCGCGAAGTCAACGAAAACGACGTCTTACCGGACGAAGACGAGATTTCCGATGAGGATATCTACAAAATCGATGAGGAAGAATCCGCGCAACCGGATGAAAACGTGACGGAACTTCCGCAAAACGATGACGATGATTCCGATAAGGGAAATGCGTAATTGAATGAAATAAAGCGAGCAGATTTTTATCTGCTCGCTTTTATTGTGTCTAAAAATTCCCCGCGGATAAACCGCGAGTTTTTCATTGCCCGCAGGGGGGGGTATCGCCCGCATGGTTTTCATTGTCTGCGGGGCTCATTGCTCGCGAGTTTTTCATTGCCAGCGGTTTTTATAAAGAGGGCGGCGTGCAATCCCGTTTTCTGGATTGCACGCCGCCGATGATCCGTCATATTTCCGATTTTCAGCGCCGAGCAGAGCGTCCTTGCCGATCTTCTGCGCTCGACGATTCACCCTTCCCCGTTTTCAGCGCTCAACGTCCGTTGTCTGCGTCGAAAGGTTCTCACTCTTGATTTTAATGCGCAAACAACCGCCCTTGTCTTCGGCGCCTCTATTGATAAAATCGCGGCGGATATAAAATCACGGCGGATATAAAATCGCGGCGAATATAAAATCACGGTGAGTATAAAATCACGGCGAGTATAAAATCGCAACGATTTT
>CALVYJ010000025.1 GCA_944372075.1 uncultured Clostridia bacterium
AAAGCGGCGTTACGATCGTAAAATTGAAATGACGGATTCGTGCGCTGTGATCGTATAAGAGATGCTGTCCGCTTGATCGCTTCGAAAAATGCCGAAAAAAGTTTCGTTAGCGGGTATTAAAAAGCTGATTCTCTTTTCTGGAATATTTAAGTTTGAAGTAAAGTTTTTTGGGTAAAAAAATTGCGCCTAAACTTTTCAGTGCTTTCAAACACCCGATCGGTTTACGAATGGCAATACTTCCGCGGAAGCGTACCAAAAATTCGTTGAATCGGGTTCGTGCGGTATGTTTGGAGGCATCGTTTTGCGTTTCGGAATAGTCGAGGAGTGGAAGGGGGAGATTGTATCCGCGGCAGCCTGCGGCGTAGAGGCGAAAAAATAAGTCATAGTCTTCACAGCGTCGGGTAAAGGGTGTGTCTTTGTACCCGTTAACCAACAGCAAGGCATCTTTTCGGAATAAGACGGTAGGATGGATAAACGGATTGCGGACGATCAAGTCATCTTTGGAAGGTTGCTTCATGAAGCGGCGCAGTCCGTAACGATAGTTGCGATCGATCAAATTTGCGGCTGTGCCGACAAAATCGAATTGCGGATTGTCTTTCAAAAAATTTTCTTGAATTTGCAAGCGCGACGGGTGGGATACGTCGTCGGCGTCCATACGGGCGATCAAGGATCCGTCGGCATACCGTAGTGCTAAATTCAAGCAAAAAGAAATGCCTCGGGTTTGTCTGTTTTGCAAAAAAAGACAGCGCCGATCCGTTTTGGAAAGGTCTTTTAAGATGGTTGCCGTATGATCGGTGCTTGCGTCGTCGATCAAAATGAGTTGCAGATTTCGGTACGTATTGTTTAGAATGCTTGTTGCGGCTTGTCGGACGGAAGTTTCGGCGTTTCGAGCAGGAAGAAGTACGGAAATGAGGGGAGTGAAACGGCGGGATGCGGCGGAACAATCGAGAGAGAACATCGGCGGTTACCTTTTCGATGGAAATCTATTTTTGCATAGTATGCGAAAACAAAAAATATTCATTCGCTCCGAGAGAACGCGCCTGCGCCAACGGGGTCGGCACATCTGAAATTATATGTCAAAACAGCCTCTCGCAAATAGTTTTGCGAGAGGCTGTTTTGACGGCGGGACATCATAAAACCGCAAAAGAACGATCTTTTGCGGTTTTATTTAGAAAGATAATTTATATGCGGCACGTATTGCCCGGGCTTGTGTTATCAACCTGCGATCGGGCAAGGCTTCGATCCAAGCGGCGAGAGATTGTCACAATTTAAGCTTCGGGAAGGACGGAAACGAATATTTTTGCGGAAACTTTTTCCATGAGCCGCACTTCTACGGTATATTCGCCTACGGTTTTGATGGGGTCTTTCAATAAAATTTTCTTTTTGTCGATATCGAACCCCATTTCTAAAAGCCGAGATGCAATTTCTTTTGAAGTAACGCTGCCGAAAACTTTTCCGTTTTCGCCGCATTTTATATGGACGGTAACTTTGCTCTTATCCATTTTTTGTGCCAGTTCGCGAATTTCGCGGATCTCTTCCGCGCGTTTGCGCGCTTCGGCTTCCTGTTGCAGTTTCAAACTGTTTATGGCTACAGAGGAAGCCTGTTCGGCCAGTCCCTTTTTCAGCAAAAAGTTCTTTGCGTATCCGTCGCTTACGTCAAGAATTTCTCCTTTTTTTCCGGTGCCTTTAACGTCTTGTTTGAGAATGACTTTCATAATATACCTCGGGATGTCTTTGCTTTTAGATATTGTACAATGAATCGAAAAAAAAGTCAAGACTTTGTAAATAAACGGCGAGCAGATGAGCATACTAGATACAGGAGGTAGCGCAATGGAAAAGATCAATCACGCAATCGGCTGCGAAGTATCGGATTGCATGTTCAACTGCGAAGGAAAGAATTGCACGCTTGATCATATCAATGTGGGCAGTACTTGCAGCTGCGATGCAGAAACTTGTACTTGTTGTGAAAATTACCAGAAAAAGTAAGGGCAAGGAAAAAACCGAGGCGTGCATCGTGAAAGATGCGCGCCCCGGTTTTTTTGTTATCCGATAATTCGGAACAAAAAGCGTTCAATAATAGTGCAGCGACGATCCGTCAGCCGAAATTCGGGTTAAAATGCAAGCGCGACGGAATGGTTGCCGGATACAAAGCATGGGAAATCTTATTTCTTCAGTTCTGCGATGGCAGTCTTCAAAAAAAATTCAGCAGTCGAATCGTGGCAAACGGTTTGCAGCGCTTCGTCAAAGGTACACCAGCGAACTTCTGAAATTTCATCGGTGTTGATTTTCAAATCGCCGTCGGAAACGGTTACGATGAAGCCGAGCATCAAAACATTGCGGGGCTCGTGGTAGCGAGAACACAAATAGCGATGTTTTACCGCGTTGAGACCCGTTTCTTCCTTCATTTCGCGAACGATGGTTTTTTCGGCGGATTCTCCTTTTTTAACATAGCCGGCGAATAGCAAGAAGTCGCCGTTGATGTGTTTGGCGATCAGAATGCGATCCTGAGTTTTATTTACGGCAACCATGCTGACGGCGGTTTTGAAAAGCGGAAACTTGAACTCGCCGCAAGCATTGCAATAGGGGACGAGTCCTTCATTGTCGCAAAATTTTAAGGACAATTTTTCACCGCAGTCTTGACAAAACATAATAATCCCCTCCTTTTAATATAAGATTTTATTAAGAATAAACCTTTTTGAGTAAAAAGTCAATATTGTATTGTAATTTTTTTTCAAAATTTTACAAAAAATTTGCAAAACGGAAAGAAATAATACAAAGAAAGGGATAAAAGGCGAAAGAAAGAGGAGGAAAAAGAAATCGAAGAAATCGTTTGAATTTGCATTGCAAAAACGGTTTGAACATGGTATAATATGAAAGCATACTGGCGGTGTCTTGCCAAGAGATAATAGGGAGTACAAAGAAATGAAGGATCCGAACTACTATATTCCGAACCGATCCTTTTCGATATTCGGTTTTGAAATTTATTATTATGCGGTCTGTATTGTATGCGGAATTATATTGGCGACCGTTTTTACGGCGATTTTGTTTAAGCGTCGCAATTTTCCGACCGATTGGGTGATTGATTTGCTGCTTTGCATTTTGCCGTTGGGGATTATCGGAGCGCGGACATTTTATTGTTTGACGGATCCGCAGACGAGTATGGCGGAATGGTTTACGGGATTTCGCAACGGCGGACTTTCGATCATCGGAGGCGTAATGGGCGGAGCGCTTGGCGTAGTATTGTTTTGTTTTTTGCACAAAGTTAATTTCTTGCGCGTTACGGACTGTTTATTGCCCTGTGTGATGTTGGCGCAAGCGATAGGGAGATGGGGAAACTTTTTTAATCAAGAGGTGTATGGCGGAGTCATCAATCAAGAATCGATGCAGTGGTTTCCGTTTGCCGTATATATTGAGCGGACGGGAGATTGGCACTATGCATTTTTCTTCTATGAAAGCCTTTGGAATTTGATTGTTTTCGGCTTGCTGTTTACGCTGATGTATAAATTCAAGAAAAAGCCGAGCGGCCTTGCAACGGCGGGGTATTTTTTCGGGTACGGAATTGTGCGTTCGATCATGGAGCCATTGCGAGACTCGCAATACATCTTAGGAACGCACGTGGAAATATCGCAAGTATTGGCAATCAGTATGGCAGTCGGAGGCGCAGTGTTATTCGTTGCGTTGCTGGTGTACAATCGAAAGAAGCATGGGAGTTGGTTTGGCGCAGTAGACGGGGAGCCGCTGGCGATCATGCCGAAATATTATACGAAAGAGCAACTCAATAATATGGAAGAGGAAAAGAAACGGAAAATGGCTGCTGCCGATACTGCATCAAGGGAAAGAGAAAAGGGAGACAATCCGTCGGAGAAGGGAGACAAATGAGCCAACCGAAGCGAAATCTTACGTTATTGACCGATCTGTATCAACTGACGATGATGGACGGGTATTTGAAAAGCGGGAAAAAGCAAGATATAGCGGTATTTGATTTATTTTATCGACGAAACAATGTAATAACGTACTCTGTAGCCGCGGGACTGGAGCAGGCGATCGAATATATACAGGGAATACGGTTTGAGCGGGACGATATAGAATATTTGCGTTCGTTGCGATTATTTGACGAAGAATTTTTGGAATACTTACGCACCTTCAAATTTACGGGCGATGTGTATGCGGTTCGCGAAGGTACGGTGATATTTCCGGAAGAGCCGATCATAACGGTGAAAGCTCCGTTGTTGGAGGCGCAGTTCTTGGAAACGACGCTTTTGAATATTATCAATCATCAGACATTGATAGCGTCGAAGGCTTCGAAAGTTGCGTATGCGGCGAGGGGCGATTCTGTGATGGAGTTCGGGCTTCGGCGCGCGCAGGGGCCGGATGCCGGATTATATGGCGCGCGCGCCGCGGTGATAGGCGGATGCAGATCCACATCGAACGTACTGGCGGGGCGCATATTTGACATACCGGTGTCAGGCACGCATGCGCATAGCTGGGTGATGAATTTCCCCTCCGAATACGAGGCGTTTTCTGCCTATGCGAAGATGTATCCGGACGCATGTTTGTTGTTGGTTGATACGTATGATACTTTGAAAAGCGGCGTGCCGAACGCAATTCGCGTATTTGAAGAGCTAAAAAAGAGCGGGCACAAGCCGAAGGGGATTCGGCTTGACAGCGGGGATCTGGCATATTTATCCAAGTGTGCAAGGAAGATGTTGGACGATGCCGGATTTCCCGATGCGATCATATGTGCGTCGGGGGATTTGGACGAGTATCTCATCACTTCGTTAAAGACGCAAGGGGCATGTATTGATCTTTGGGGAGTTGGGACGAAACTGATAACCAGTGCGGATATGCCGGCGCTGGGCGGAGTTTATAAACTGTCATCCTTGACGAGAAAGGACGGAAAGGAGATACCCAAGATTAAACTTTCGGACAATTCGGATAAGATTACGAATCCGGGGTTCAAGCAAGTTTACAGAATTTACGATAACAAGAGCGGAAAAGCGGAGGCGGATCTGATCGCGATGCGGGATGAGGTTTTTGAGGAAGGAAAACCTTTGACGATCTTTCATCCCAAAGATACATGGAAGCGCATCACGTTTACGGATTACACGATTCGGCCGCTGTTGACAAGGGTGATGCACAACGGACTGCTTTGTTCCGATCTTCCGTCGTTAAAGGAGATCTGTACATATGCAGAGCAAGAAAAGGAGAGTTTCTGGGACGAATATAAGCGTTTAGACAACCCGCACGTTTATAAAGTAGATTTATCGCAGCAGGTTTATGAAACGAAAAACAAATTGATATCGCAGATAAGGGAGAACCATGGCTAAAAAAATAACACAACAAGAAGCGGAAAAGCTGATCGCAGGGATTCGTGAGGCATACGAAATCAAGATTCGTCAGTTAAACTATCGGCTGGACGGTCTTACGGCGGAGAACAGGAGTTTGCGTGCAAGTTTGGCGGAATATAAGGAGAAAGAGGGCAAGATCGGCAAGGCGATTGTCGCAGCGGAGGAGAAGGGCGAAGAGATCGTCAATTTGTACCGCATGTCGGCGGAGACGGAGCTGAACACGTTGCGGCTGTTTGCAGACAAGTGGAAGAGATTGGCCGCGCAGATGGCGGGGGCGATCCCTGCGTCGGAAGCAAAGAAATATGCTGAGTTTGCGGAAAACTTGTCTGCGCTTTTGGGCAAGGAGCGCGGGAGGTTCGGTGTAGAAGACGGCAACGTTGCTTCGCTTGAAAAATTTGATCCGAAGGCAGTGATTGAAAAATATGTCGAAGGGGAAGAAGAGACGGGCTTCAATCTGGACGACGTAATAAATCCGAAGGGTGAATTAGATTTGGAAAAACTGTGTCGAAACCTCGGTTTGATGGATGAAACATAATTTATAGGAGATAAAGAGAGTACTCTGTCTGATAGAATCTATGGTATATATTATTTTATTTGTTTTACTGGTTTTATTCGATCAAATTACGAAAGCGATCGCGTTTGCGTATGTAAGCATTGATTCTCCTACGATTTATTGGATCGGCAAGGTTTTCGGCATCGATACGCTTAAAAACACCGGCATGTCATACGGGATTGCGTCGGATGAGCCTTGGGCGATGCCTGTTTTTATTGCATTGTCCGCGCTAGCATTGGTCGTGATGTTTTTTGCCGTTTTGAAATTAAATAAGAAGCGTCGATTTTTGAAGGTGTCGATCGTATTGTTAATGGCAGGCGCGGCGGGAAATTTAATTGATCGCTGTGTATTGCAGTATGTGCGCGATCTGATTTTTATGGATTTTACTTTTTTGATCGATGCAAGTTTTATGACGTTCAGCAACAATATAGCGGATATTGTGATCACTGTAGGTGCAATAATGTTTATCATTGCGCTATTGTTTGTCGACACGGATGCTGTATTTCGTCGGACGGCAAAGGATGAAGCACGCGCCATTGAAGAGGCGGCGCAAAGCCTTTCGCAAGGTGAACAAGAAGGCGAAAAGATTGGGCAGAGCGGATCGGACGAACAAGATGGCGCTGAAGAAAGAAAGGAATGAACACACAAAGATTTATTGCGCAAGAAGCACAGGCGCGTTTGGACGTTTTTCTTGCGGAATCCTTGCAGATAACGCGGTCGGCGGCAAAAAAATTGATTGATGACGGGTGTGTTTTGTTGCGCGGCGAGATCGGAAAGGCGTCGCATTCGGTGAATGCGGGAGATTGTGTGGAGGCAACGATTCCTGAACCGCAGATGCTTGATCTTACCCCGCAAGATATCCCGATTGAAATTGTATATGAAGACGATTCCATTGCCATAGTAAATAAGCCGCAGGGGCTTACGGTGCATGCGGGGAACGGAAATTTGAGCGGTACGCTTGTCAATGCGCTTTTGTACCGACTGAAAAATTTAAGTTCTATCAACGGCGTGATTCGTCCGGGGATCGTACATCGGATCGACAAGGATACGTCGGGGTTGTTGGTGGTTGCAAAGACGGACGCCGCACATCTGTCGCTTTCGGAGCAGATTGCGAACAAAACATGTGCAAGGGAATATCTTGCGCTTTGCGAAGGGATTGTCAAAGAGGACAGCGGAAGAATCGAGACGTATATAGGGAGGCATCCGACCGATCGCATTAAGATGGCAGTCGTTTCGGAAGGGAAAGGCAAGTATGCCGCCACAAATTTTGAAACGATACGCCGATATAAGAAGGGATACAGTTTGGTACGGTTTCGGCTTGAAACGGGCAGGACGCATCAAATTCGCGTACATTGTCGATACATGGGGCATCCGATCGTAGGCGATCCCGTATATGGGAGCAAGCATTGCAAATTCAAACTGAACGGACAGCTTTTGCACGCTTGCAAGCTGACGTTGACGCATCCGGTGACGGGAGAGCGGATGACGTTTGAAGCGCCGTTGCCCGAATATTTCCGGCAGGTTCTGGAGGTGTTGGGGCGAGACGGAATCCAATAAACGGAAGAAGGCGGAGGCGAGAGATGAAGATTAAAGGGACATTGATGAACGAAGAGGGGATGGCGAATACTTTTCGGCGTCTTGCGCATCAAATTATCGAGCGCAACGGCGGAGTTTCGGATCTTGTCATAATCGGCATTCGAACGCGCGGTGTAACGGTGGCGCAAAGGATAAAAGAGAATCTGGAGGCGATTGAAGGGCGGGATATCCCTTTGGGGATCTTCGATATTGCATTGTATCGGGACGATCTGGCGTCGCTGGACAATGAAGTGGAGTTTTTCGGAAGCGAAATTTCGTTTGGAGTTGACGGAAAGACGGTATTGGTCTGCGACGACGTGGTTTACACGGGCAGGACGGTGCGTGCTGCGATATCGGAAATCATGACGATGGGCAGGCCGACGCGGATTCAGTTTTTGGCGCTTATCGATCGCGGACATCGGGAACTGCCGTTCAAAGCGGATTTTACGGGTAAAAATGTACCGACGTCGCATCGGGAAGGTATAGCCGTTCGATTTAAGGAAAACGACGGGGAAGACGCGGTGTATATTTACGATCGTTCTTGACGAAACTAACGGAATGGTCGATATAACGCGAGATCGAAAAAACGGTTAAAGCCGCTGCATGGAGTTGCAAAAAGCGATTCAAAGCGGTAAAATATAGAAAAAAGGAGCAGGCATATGGCAAGGAGACAAAGAACAGAAGGGCAGGCAAAGAGCGATTTAATAAAATTATGTTGTTTTGTTACGTTGATTTTGGCTGCGATATTGATTTTTATCAACAATTTGCTGCCACTGATCAAGGTTGAGGTTTCGGGCGGCTTTTTGAACGTATTGGTGCTGATCAAGGATATCGCGCTGTTGCTTGGCATTGTTTTCGGGGCGTTTGCGTTTGCGCGTGCGCGCGGTAAGACGTGGGTCATAGTTTTCTGGGTTGCTGTGGCGTTTTATGTTCTCAGCGCGATTTTAGGGCTGTTTTAATGAAAAAGGACAGAGCGGTTTGCGTAAGCAAGCCGCTTTTTCTTTACAAGCGGGCGAAAAATTTGTATAATAAGGCGGAGCGAGAAGTCACAAAGCGTGAAGGAGCGGTAAGGAGCGAATATGGCAAATCCATTGGTGGCAATAGTGGGGCGTCCGAACGTAGGCAAGAGTACGTTATTCAACAAAATTGCGGGACGTAAAATTTCGATAACGGAAAATCGGCCGGGGGTAACGCGCGATCGATTGTATGCGGATGCCGTATGGCGCGGCAAGAAGTTTACGGTGATCGATACGGGCGGGATCGAGCTGAAATCGGAAGACAGGATGTGGCGCGAAATTTTGCGGCAAGCGGATATGGCGATCGAGATGGCGCAAGTGATCATATTGTTGGTGGACGGAAAGGAGGAGCTTACCTCATCGGATTATGATGTGGCGGAGAAGTTGCGTCGCAGTCGTAAGCCCGTGATATTGGCGGTGAACAAAGTCGATCATTTTTCGCACGATAAACTGTTTGAGTACTATGCGCTGGGGTTAGGCGAGCCGTATGCGGTTTCGGCGGAGCATTCGCAGGGGATCGGCGACGTTTTGGACGAAGTGGTTGCGCATTTTGACGGCGGAGATGAAGAGGAGCAGGACAGGTTGAAGATAGCGCTTGTCGGAAAGCCGAATGCGGGCAAGAGCAGTCTTATTAATCGGCTTTTGGGATTTGAGCGATCGATCGTGACCGACATGGCGGGGACGACGCGCGACGCGATCGATACGCCGTTCGAATTGGACGGGAAAAAATACATGCTGATCGATACGGCAGGCATTCGAAAGAAGAAGAACGTATCGGACGATGTAGAGTATTACAGTGTTTTGCGAGCGTTTGACGCCGTGCGGCGCGCGGACGTATGTTTGGCGATCATAGACAGCAGCGAGGGATTGACGGAGCAAGACGTAAAGATTTTGGGGTATGTGCACGAACAGGGTAAGCCGTCGGTCATTGTCATGAATAAATGGGATCTGATCGAGAAAGATACAAAGACGATCAATTCGTTTGAAGATAAGCTGAAAGCGGATTTAAGTTTTATGGATTATTTCAAATCGGTGTATATTTCAGCGAAGACGGGCAAGCGTGCGGAGAAGGTGTTGAGCGTTGCGCAGGCGGCGTATGCGAATGCCAATCGCCGCATATCGACGGGTACGTTGAACGATCTGATTTTGGATGCGGTTCGAACGAACGAACCCGCGTCGTATAACGGCCGCAGATTAAAGATCTATTATTGTTCGCAGCCGTCGGTTTGTCCGCCTACGTTTGTAATGTTTGTCAACGATGAAACGCTGATGCATTTTTCGTATCGCAGATATTTAGAAAATGTGTTGCGAAGATCATTTGATTTCAGCGGCACGCCCATCAAGATCATAACGCGCAATCGCGGAGAGAACGAGCAAGGCATCATGGGCTAACCAACATAGAATTCGGGAGACGAAAGAGATCGCATGGAGATAGAGTTTTCAAAAATTTGGTATTGGTTTGTCGTAATGGCAGTCCTGTCGTATTTGATCGGATGTTTTAACTTTGCGCTGTTGATATCGAAAATCAAGCATAAGGACGTTCGGACGATGGGCAGCGGGAATCCCGGCACGATGAATATGAGTCGTCAGTTCGGTTTGAAAATCGGCGGGATCACGCTGTTTTGCGACATGCTGAAGGGCGGCTTGCCCTTGCTGGTGGCGTATCTTGTTTTCAAAGGATACGTCTTTGCGGGAACCGATGTTCTGGTATCCGATCTTGCTCGGTATGTTTGCGGCGTATCGGTAATTGTCGGGCATATTTATCCGATTACAATGAAATTTAAGGGCGGAAAGGGGATTGCCTCCACGTTGGGGATGTATACGTTTGCGCTCTGCTGTGAATATTGGTGGATGTTCTTTATTGCGCTCGGCATTTTGGTTCTGACGTTGTTTTACATATGGGCGAGCGAATGGGGTTCGATGGGGTCGCTGCTGGGCGTATCCGTTCTGACGGCCGTGCAAGGCGTAATTTTTTGTCTGCGGTATGCGGGAGAAATGCGCAACTGGTATGTCGTTGCGATTTTTGCGCTGCTGTTGTTTGATTGTTTTTTAACTTGGTTTGCGCATCGAAAAAATATCATGGCGCTTTTGGCGGGAGAGGAACATCATACGTCGGTGAAAAAACTTTCGCACGGAAAAAAAGACGCGTGAATTTTCGGGTATAGTCATTTTTGAAAAACAGCCCTCATATACTGAACTGTAACAGGCGGATACGGGGGCATTGCCTAGGGCAAACGGCTTCCGTACCAATTTTGGTATATGGAGGCTGTTTTTATGTCGAGTGAAGTTTATGAAGGACTTTGTGCGCGTACGGGCGGTAATCTGACGATCGGAATAGACGGCGCAAAGGGCGCAGGGAAAACTGCGTGTATCCGGGCGATGTCAAAAGCAATGTCGCTGGCGGTCGAAGAAGAAGCGGAATGCCTGGCGGGAAGGGGCGCTATGCGTGTAAACGAAGGGCAGATGTCGCTGGACATTCGAGAAGGATCCTGTGAATCGGATAAAATAGCGGGATATATCGTGATCGTCACGGACGGGTCGTTTGGAAATACCAGGAGTGCGGCGATTGAAGAAGAGGAATCCTGTATTGCGGCAATCAAGGCAAAGAAGAAGCCGTACGTTTTGATTTTGAACAGCAATGCGCCGCGCGCGAAGGAGTGTTTGGAATTGTGCGACGCCTTGGAGGAGAAGTACGGTGCGCCCGTATATGCGATGGATCTGCTTGCGGCGAACGATTTTGACTTGGTATTTGAGGGTCTTCTGCATTGTTTTCCTGTATGCCGCATCGATATAAATATACCGGAATGGATGCGCGTATTGCCGGCCGAAAGCAAGATCGTTTCGGAAATTTTATCGCGCATTCGTGAGATCGCGCCGAGCGTCGAGCGCGTCTATGATTGCGATAAGCTTTCGCAGGCATTTGAAAACGGAGAAGTATACTGCGACAGTTGCGAGACGGATGTTGCGGCGGGTATCATACGTTGCGACCTTGCGGCAAAGGACGGAATGTTTTATCGGGTATTGAGCGAAGAGTCGGGTACGGAAATTCCGGACGATTTGCGGCTGATGGCGTATGTACGGTCTTTGAAGGATGCGAAAGCATTTTATGAACGGTACGGCGAGGCATTCCGGCGTGCGGAAGACTGCGGGTACGGGGTGAGCGTGCCTTCGGAGGAAGACATGGAATTGCGTTCGCCGGAGCTGTATCGGCGGGGCACGCGATGCGGCGTTCGGTTAAGGGCGGACGCGTGTACCTATCATATCATAAAGGTAGACGTTCACAGCGAAGTAAGCCCGATCGCGGGAGAATCGACGCGCGGGGAAGAGATCGCAAAGGGAATGGTGGAGAGCTATGAAAAAGACCCGCAGACGTTATGGAACACGGATATGTTCGGCAAGACGTTCAAAGATATGGCGCGGGAAGGTCTTTTGGATAAGACGATGCCGGAAGACACGCGTTCCAAGTTGCGCAAAGCGCTAACGCGCATTGTCAACGAGGGGAAAGGCGGAGTGATTTGTATTTTGTTATGAGAGAAAAAAGCGCCATGGAGGCGCTTTTTTCGTGTCTTTTTTGAAATCCGACGCCAGTTGCTTGCATTTGCAAAGGCGGATATATATAATAGTAGAGTAAAACTTCGAATAAGAGAGAAGCAGAGTGAAACGTTATCACGGATACTTAAAAGAGTACAAATGGTTTTGCATTTTGGGCGCCGCATTAAAGTGGATCGAGGCGGTATTGGAACTGTTGGTTCCGTTGGTCATGGCGCGGATCATCGACGTAGGAATTGCGGAGCGCGGCAGTATCGGCTATGTATTGGCGGGCGGCGGCGTGATGCTGGCGATGGGCGCGGTCGGGTTTGGCTGTGCGTTATTCTGTCAGCGCAGCGCCTCGATCGCATCGCAAGGTTTCGGAACCAACGTCCGAAACGCTTTGTTTCGGCACATCAATACGCTCAGTTATCGAGAATTGGATAAGATCGGAACGGCGTCGTTGGTGACGCGTACGACGAACGACGTCAACCAGATGCAGAGCGCCGTCGCGATGATCATTCGTCTGGTCGTGCGAGCGCCGTTTATCGCGGTGGGCGCAGTGATTTTATGTTTTGTGATCGACTGGCAGATCGGCATTCTTGTCTGCGGAGTCGCCGTGCTGGTAGGGCTCGTGCTTTGGATCATCATGCATAAGACCGTACCGTACTATGCGAAAAATCAGAGGAAGCTGGATCGGCTCACCCAAATCACCAATGAAAATCTGGAAGGTGCGCGCGTAGTTCGTGCTTTTTCCAGGCGCGAAGGGGAACGGGCGCGTTTTACGGAAGCTGCGGACGATATGTTGGATAATTCGCTGAAGATCGGGAAGATATCGGCGTGGTTAAATCCGCTTACCTATGCGATCGTGAATTTAGGCGTCGCGCTCATTTTGTTTATCAGCGGGTATAAAGTGAACGGCAATGCGGAGTTTACGAGCGGCGAGATCATTGCCTTGATCAATTATATGACGCAGATTTTGAACGCGATGATCGTGATTTCCAATTTAGTGTCTCTGTTTACGAAGGCGCATGCGTCGATGAATCGAGTGAGCGAAGTCTTTGATATGCACTCGTCGATCGAAGACGGAGAAGGAGTACGGGCAGATTTGAGCGCTCCTGCGATTGAAATGGAAGGGGTAAGTTTTTCATATGCCGGCACGCAGCAGTACTCGTTGCGAGACGTAGACATCAAAATTGAGCGAGGGGAGACGATCGGCATTATCGGAGGAACGGGCAGCGGTAAAAGTACGCTGGTCAATTTATTGCCGCGGTTATACGACGCGAGTTGCGGAACCGTAAAGGTGTTCGGGTACGACGTACGCGAGTATGCAGTGAAAGATCTGCGATTTTTATTCGGATTTGTTCCGCAGAGCGCGACTCTGTTTTCCGGAACGGTGCGAAGCAATCTTTCCTGGGGAAAATCGGACGCGACGGACGAGGAGATGGATGAAGCGTTAAAGACGGCATGTGCCTATGAATTTGTATATGAAAAGGGCGGATTGGACGAGCCGGTCAACGAAGGCGGAAAGAATTTTTCGGGCGGACAGCGTCAGCGCCTGACGATAGCGCGGGCGGTCGTGGGGAAGCCGGAGATTTTGGTGTTGGACGACAGTTGCAGCGCGCTGGATTTTACGACGGATGCGAACGTTCGCAAAAACATCGGGGCGCTCCGCGACGTTACGACGATCTTAATATCGCAGCGTGCGTCGTCGATCCGCAACGCGGATACGATCTATGTTCTGGAAGACGGAAAAATTGTCGGGCAAGGAAAACATTATCGGCTGTATGCGGAATGCGCGCTGTACCGTGAAATCTGTGATTCACAATCGAGGGTAGAAGCATGAATACGGATAAAAAGAGATTCAAGCGCGGACTTACGCGCCGATTGCTTGTCTATGTAAAGCCCTATAAACGGTATGTCGTGGGAGCATTTCTGTTCAGCATCTTATATGTTGGGTTTGTATTGTTGGGGCCGGTACTGTACGGCTGGGCGATCGATGCCATGATCGGATTTCAAAGGGTGGATTTTGAACGGGTATGGCTGACGGTAGGCGGGTTTGCCCTCTGTGTATTGTTTGCGGCGTTTTCGCAAAAGCTGCTGGGGAATTGTGTAAACAGTCTTTGCTACAAGTTGGTCAAAGATCTTCGGCGGGATGCTTTTGAGAGTTTGACTTCGTCGAAGATCCGATACATCGATACGCATGCGCAGGGCGATATCATGACGAGGATCGTAACGGATGTAGACATTGTTTCCGACGGGTTGTTGCAAGGCGTTGCGCAGTTATTTACGGGCGTGATGACCATTTTGGCAACTTTGGTTGTCATGTTTGTGATCAACTATATCATTGCGATCGTCGTGGTCGTGCTGACGCCGATGTCTCTGTTTGTCGCGGCGTTTATAACCAAACGCACGTTTAAGAGTTTCAGCAAACAGGTACGCGTGCAAGGCAGTTTGGCGGCGCATGTTAAGGAGTTGTTGGGCGGACAAAAAACGGTCATTCTTTTTAATGAAGAAAACGCATCGTGCGAGCGATTTGAACAGATCAACGCGCAACTGTATGAGATCGGATGGCGCGCGCAGTATTTCTCGGCGCTGACGAATCCGAGCACGCGGTTTGTCAATGCGGTGATCTATGCGGTTGTCGGGGTATTGGGCGCGATCTTTTGCATTTTAAGCGCGGAGAGCGGCGGAACGTTGCAATTGGGCGCTTTGGCGTTGAGCGGTTTTACGGTAGGTATGTTGTCGGTATTTTTGAGCTATGCCAACCAGTACACGAAACCCTTTAACGAAGTGTCAAACGTCGTCACGCAGTTGCAGAATGCGTTTGCGTCGGCGTCGCGCGTCTTTGAGGTAATTGACGAAGAGGGCGAATCGCTGGATGGAAGTCATCAAATCGAAGATGTGCGTGGAGATATACGTATCGTCGATGCGAGTTTTTCCTATGACCCTAAGCAGAAACTGATCGAGGGACTGAATATCGATGTAAAGGCGGGAAGCAAAATTGCCATTGTAGGGCCTACGGGGTGCGGCAAGACGACGTTGATCAACTTACTGATGCGCTTTTACGACTTAAACAGCGGTACGATTTATGTAGACGGAGTCGATGCCAAGACGATACCGCTGGATCGTTACCGCAAGATGTTCGGGATGGTTTTGCAGGAAAGTTTTTTGGCTGGAGAGACGGTTGCGTGGAATATTGCGTATGGAAAAGAGGACGCGACGAGGGAAGAGATCGAGCGCGCGGCAAAAGCGGCGTACTGTGATTTCTTTATTCGGAATTTGGAGAACGGATACGATACCGTATTGTCGGGCAATGTAAACATATCGCAGGGCGAGCGACAGTTGTTGTGCATAGCGCGCGTGATGCTGGCAGATCCGCCCATGTTGATACTGGATGAAGCGACGTCCAACATCGATACGATGACGGAGATGCGTATTCAAAAGGCGTTCCGAAAAATCATGCAGGGGCGGACGTCGTTCATCGTAGCGCACCGTTTGTCGACGATTTTGGATGCGGATTTGATTTTGGTCATGAATCAGGGATCGGTCATCGAACAGGGCACGCATGCGCAGTTGATGGAAAAGCAAGGGTTCTATTATAATCTTTACAATTCTCAATTTGCGAAATAGCAAAAGGAATCTTTATCCGTATAAAACGATAGAGATGCGTCCATAACGAACAGGGGGCGGCGTCATTGGCATGACGCCGCCCCCTGTGATCTGAAAAGTTGCGGTAAGGAAACGCAAGAACGGATCCGTCCGACTGGCGTTAGGGTATGGCTTCAGCGTTGCGGAGTGCGTTTTCCGTCTTTATCGATGAGCATGGTAGGGCGTTCATCTTTCAAAGCCATTAAATAATCGTTGTACTGTTCTTCCGTTAAAGATTTGATTTTGTCTTTTTTCTTTGCCATAAAGTATCCTCCGCGAGAGAAGTATCACTCAAAGTATGTACCGATTTTTATCTTTTATAACCGATTTGGCCTATCTGCTTGAAAAAAAGCGTATTTTCTGCTACTATAGAGGTAAGGAATCGGCATTTGGAGAAAAGAGATTTTAATGACGAACGGAAACAGAGAAAAAATACAGATCTATGTTTCATCGCATAAGCCCTGTTATGAAGTTAAAAACGAAATTTTCACGCCCGCACGGCAAAAGGATATAGTGGCGGCGCTGCAGAGCGGCACGGAAGAGGATCGCAAGATGGCAAAGCGGGCAAACGAATATTGTGAGCTTTTGACGCAATATTGGGCGTGGAAATACGGAGATGCCGACGTCTACGGATTGTGTCATTATCGGCGCTATTTTTGTTTTAATAGGCGAGCAAAATCCAACGATTACGGCTATGTTCCGTGCGCATATCTGAA
>CALVYJ010000026.1 GCA_944372075.1 uncultured Clostridia bacterium
CCCATAGTGGACCTCTTCTCTCTTATCGTTTTAAGCGCGAAGCGCCCGCTTTCGGAAGAAAGCGGGCGCTTCGCGCCGATTTGCGTTTTGTTGCGACCATCCCGTCGTTATAATTTTTGCGTTTTGTTGCGACCATCCAGTCGTTATACTTTCCGTTTTTCCAGCCGTTCCCGCCTGCGCGAACCTTTCGAACGCGCATTGCGGCGAACGCGCGGACGCTTTGCGGACGTTTTAAGGAGGCGTTTACAGATTGTATTTTGCCATCATCTTTAAGAGGGACGCCAAAATGTCGTTGAGCGTCTGCGCCTCTTCGGGAGAGAGATTCCCCTTCGTGCGGTACACTTGCAACAGATCTTCATACTTGAGCGCTTCCAGCCGATCGCCTGCGCCGAGCGGCATCTGCTTCAATCGCTCCAGCACCGAAAAGATATGCTCCAACCGCACGTCCTGCTCGACCGAAACGCCCGCACTCCCTTCATAACAGCGCACCATGCGCGGCTGCTGCAACACAGCGTTCCGCTCGAGCGGCGGGATCGCCGTCCGCTTCGGCTCCTCGCGTTGCTCCGCTCGGCTTTCCCCTTCGCCCTTTCGAACGCCTTTGCTCCGCTTTTGCACCTTCTCGCCGCGAAACAGACACAGCGCCGCATACAGCGGATAATACGCCGCCCGAAACAAAAACGCAAGGGCAAAGACGCTCCAAAGCGGCTGTTTCGCAAACAGAGCAAACGCAGCAAACAAAAACAGACAGACGTCCGCGATCCCCAAAAACGCCGCTTTGGAACGCGATCGCGCCCGCGCCGAACAGATACAGACGATCAGCCAGACAAAAAATATTGCCAACGGCATCAACAGCAAAATACAAACGGATACGTCACAAAAATATTCCCCCGCCTTCTCTCCGATGCGCAGAGCTGATTCCCAAATACGAAGCGACACAATTCGACCTCCAAACGTTTTCCGCTTCCATTATAGCCAAAAAATTCTCCTGCGCCCCGCCTTTTTTCCCCTTCTTTTGTCGATTTTTCTGTCCTTTTGTCGCTTTCCTCCGAACCGCGCCCCCTGCCGCTTGCGGGACAAGCGCGGCGTCGTTGATTTCCACGCGCCGCCCGCGCCGCCTGCCGCCGAGAGGCGGGCGCGGGGTCGCTCCCTATTCCAGCGGCACCGAAACGGTAAAACCGCGCAGAATATTCAAAATGTACGCTTTGACGTTTTTGATGCCCGGGCGGCGCGCCGCCGCCGCGGCATAGATCTGCAACTGCGGCCTGTAGTCGTTCAACAGGCGAGCGGCGTCGTGCGACGAATATTTATAATCCACCAGCACGCACTCTTCGCCGCGCACAGCCATCAGATCGATGACGCCCTGCACGAGGACGGAATCGTCCGTCGTGCCCGGATACAGCTGCTCCGCCGGCACCGTCAGCAAAAATTCGCGCTCCCTATACAGCGTATAGCCGCGCAGATCGTGAAATACGGGCAATTGCAAAATGCGTGCCGCTCTCTGCACGTCGACGCCCTCGATCCCCCTTTCCGCAAGCAGCTTACATACCCGCTCCGCCTCCTGCTGAGGCGGAGCGGAAAAATCCGCCAATTCCAAAAAAGCGTGATACGCTGTGCCTGTTTTTGCATCCGACGGCGTTGCATACCCCTCTTCGGACGTGCGCCAATCCTGCTCTTGCTCCTGCGAGCGGCGCGACTGCACGATCGCCGAAGCCGACGTTTTGACGGGAAGATACACGCTCTTTTCGTGCGCGTACGCCTTGCGGTAGCGCGCAAGGACCGCCCGTTTTGCCGATTCGTCCGCCTCCTCCGCCGTCAAGATGCGCACGGCGGGAGAGGTGCGCTCCTGCGCGAACACGACCGCCGGATATTTCTCCGTAAACGCCCGAATATCCACAAAATCCGCAAAGCTGCCCGCCCTCTCCGCATCGCTGTCGTCGTATTCCTTTTCCTTGGAAAAGATCATATACAGCGTGCTTTTCGCGCGCGTGAGCGCCACGTACAACAGCCGCATCTCGTCCTCCGCACGCTTGCGGCGCAGACGGTTCTTGACCATCGTGCGCACGATGGTCTCCGCAAAACTCAATTCCGCAAAGTCGTACGCTTCGCTCGCAAAGCCCCACTCTTCGTCGAAGAGCATTCCCTTCATGTCCTCGCTGCTGAACGGCTCGTTCATCCCCGCTACGATCACGACGGGAAACTCCAGACCCTTGGACGCGTGCATGGTCATCACGCGCACCGCGTTCTCCCCGCCGCTCTGCGAAAATCCGATCTTATACCCGCCGCTCTTTAATTGCTCCAAAAACTCCGTAACGCTCAAGTCGCCGCACGCCTCGCAAAACCGATTGATGCGCTGCACGCGGTCTTTTCCGCAGGGCTGCGCCAACAGCGTCAGCTCCATATTCGTCTGCGAAAGGATGCGCGCGAGAAGCTCCGCCGCGCTGAATACGTTCATCTCCAGCCGCAGGCGATCGCACCGCGCATAGAATGCGCGCAGCTTTTCGGCAAGCTCGTCCTCCCCCTCCGCGTAGCGCGCGCACGCCGCGCAAAAGGTGTCCTCCTTCTGCGCGTGCAGACGAATGACTGCCAGCTCCGCATCCGTGACGTTCCCCAGCGCGCTCTTGAGCGACGCCGCCAACGGAATATCCTGCTCCGCGTTATCCAGATATTGCAGCAGCGCTATCAGCGTCTTAACTTCCGGATAATCGCATACGTTCACCTCCGCCGACGCCGCCACCGGCACGCCGCGGCGAACCAGCTCCCCGACGATCCGCTCCATCTTTGCCGTCTTGTTGCGCGTGAGAACGACGATGTCTCCGTATTCGTTGGGCACTTCCCCCCGCTCCGGATCGTGCCGCTTTTTCTGCAGTTCCTGCAATACGACGTCCGCTATGAGCGTCGCCTCCGCAGAATACTCGTCCCTTTCCCCGTTCAGATGCTCCGCCACCGAGTAGACGCCGCGAACCGTCTTCTCCTTTTCCGGCTCATCGTCGACGACCTTCCCGTACACCTCGCCGCCCATTTGTTCGACTTTTCCGATCGTCATCTTCGAAGTGCCGGCATAGTCGATCGAACAGGTCTTTACCGTCATTGCCTGCGAAAACAGATCGTTGACCGCGCACAAGATGTTTTCGCAGCTTCGGAAATTCCCGTTGAGCGTCAGCGCGCGCCCCTGTCCGCGCAGCCGTTCGAACTTTCTCGTGAAAAAGGCGGCGCTGCATCCGCGAAATCCATAGATGGATTGCTTGGGGTCTCCGACCATAAACACGTTCTCACCCGCGATGCGCGTCAAAATTTCCTCCTGCACGGGATTGACGTCCTGGTACTCGTCGATAAAAATATGCGTGTAACGGGAGCGAACCTCCTCGCACACGTGCGGAATGTTCAAAAGCCGCAGGCACTGATGCTCCAGGTCGGAAAAATCCAACACGCCCGCGCGGCGCTTCAGCTCCGCATACGTATCGTCAAAGACAAGCACCGCCTTGCCGACCGCCGCCGCGATCTGCTTGGCACGGAAAAACGCAACCTTCTCCTCTTCGCGCGAACGGGTGTACTCAAACATCGACTTCAGCGAATCGACGTACTTTTTTAACGACTTCATCCGTTCGTCCAGCGCGATCGCCTCGGCGTTCTGCGTTTTCTTGATCGCCCTGTTGTCCGGCTTGCGCGAAAGGCTCCGACTGCGCAAGATCTCCGCCGCCGCAAAGAGATCCGCCGAACACGCCAGCGACTGCGCATACTCGATGCGTTCCTGCAAAAAATTCACGTGCTTTTCGCCGAACAGTCCGTCTTGCAACGATTGCATCTCCTGCAAAATCGCCTCGCTCCGCTCCCGCAGACGATCCGCCTCCTGCCGCAGATACGAAAACAGCTCGCTCTGGACTTGCTCGAACCCCTCTTCGGTATATCGCTCTCCCTGCGCCTGCAGAAATTCCCGATAATCGGCGCGCGAAATCACCTTCTCGTACGATTTGAGGATCTCGCTCTTCAGCTTGGCAAACCCGCTCCCGCCCGCATAGATGCGGCAGAGCGAAACGAACCATTCCTCTTTGCTTTCCAAGATCTTTTCGATCGCAAGGGTGATCGCCCGTTCCTTCAATTTGTCCGCTTCCTGCTCGTCCGCAACGCGGAAATTGCCCGCCATTTGCGCCTCGTAAAAGTATCGGCGGATGACGTTGGTGCAAAAGGAATGCACGGTGCAGATCTCCGCCGTCGGGATCTCCGACAACTGCGCGCGCAGACGCTGCCGCAAGGATGCGTCCGATTCCTCGTTGATCCGCTCGATCAGCGCCAGCCGCAGCCGCTCCTTCATCTCCCCCGCCGCAAGTTTGGTAAACGTGACCGCCAAAACGGAGGAAACCTCCGCCCGCTCCGTCAGGATCAGTCGAATGAGTTTTTCTACCATCACGTACGTCTTTCCGCTCCCCGCCGAGGCGGAGACGAGAATCGTACCCGCCGCGTCGATCGCCGCGCTCTGTTCCTTCGTAGGTTCACGCTTGCCCATTCTCGTCCCTCCTTTGCCGTACGATCTGCACGATCTCCGATTCCAAAATCTTGCTCTCCGTGCGCGGCGCAGTTCCGCAATCGAACCCGCATACGCTGCCATACGGACAATACTTGCACGCATCTTTGTACGGCGACGCCGCAATACATCCCCGCAACGTCTCTTCCGCACATTTCCGCGCAACCAGGACGGAATACTCCAAAAAGGCGTCGAAATCCTCCTCTTTGAGCATCTTCTTGCCCTTTTTTCCGAAGTATGCGTCGATATAGCGGCTCTTTTTTCCCTCCTGCACCGTGGCGTCGCTCATGCGCACCACGTCGTCGTTCTGCACCGTGTACCCGACCATCCGAAAGGGCGCGTCCTTTTCCTTGCCGCTGTATTCCAGCTTCGCCGGAAAATAGTAGGCTCCCGCCGGCTTATCCTGCTTGGACACCGCCGACAAATACAGCTCCAGTTGCAGCTTTTGCCCCGTATAGTAGGGCAGCGCCTTTGCCTCCGCCGTGCCCGTCTTGTAATCGATTACGCGCACGTATCCGCCGCCGCGGTCTACGCGGTCGATCTTGCCCGCCAGCGTCAACGGCGTTTCCCCCGCGTGCAAGGGTATGCCCTCGAACGCCGAATTTTCGTACCCGAACGAACTTTCCGCCGCAAATACCGTGAATTTTGAATCGCACAGCGATCGATACATATTCAGCCCGACGACGACCGCCTCCTCGACGAGCGCCTGCGCCGAATAACTGCCCATGCCCGTATCGGCGAGAAAATTGTACGGCGGCCCCTTCAACAGCTCTTGCGCCGCCGCGCGAATGAACGCCTCGCAGGCGGATGCGTCGGACAGCCGCTCCGACTCCTTCGCCACGCGATAGAGGATCTCGTGCATGTAATTGCCCGTATCAATGGGCCGCACGCTCATCTCTTCGCGCGGAGCGAGCATGAGCCCGCGCTCGGCAAAGTTGCGGTACGGACAACCGTAATACCCCTCGATCAGCGTAGGCGATACCGTGCTCTTTCCGCGCAACAGCACCTGCGCCGCCTCCTTGACGAAGGGCGACGCCTCCTTCTGCGAAAAGAGCAGAGAATCGGGCGCGTCCCCTCGCTCCTTCAGCGCCGCGTACAGCCCGGTATGCGCGTCAAACTCCGCCCTTCCGCGCTGATAGGCGTCCGCGCGCTCCAACAATTCGCGCACGGCGGGTATATACTCCGACGCTACGTTCGCCAGATATTGCTCGTACCTGCCCCGATCCTCTTTCTTCGCGCGCTCCATGCCCGCGCGGGCGATCGGCTCGATCGGACGGACGCCGTCCGAAAACAGCATGCACGCCGTCGTGATCACTTCGCTGCGCTTGCGCTCCTCTCCGCCCATCGACAGCGGATAGGTCAAATACAGCCGCTCGCGGAACGCGCAGACCGCCATCGCCACGTTTTCGCGCACCCGCGCGTTGATCTGCCGGATCTTCGGCGTGATCTCCACCCGCAGTCGTTGCAGTCGGTCGATGTCGCGGTCGGTGATGAGCGCCGTGTCCGCACCGTACGCCGGTACGCCGTCCGTCATGCCCGCCGCCATCACGATCTTGACGGTCGGACGCCTGCTCTGCGAAACGTCCCCTACAAAAACCGCGTCCAAATATTGCGGGATCTGCGAAATTTCCAGCGCCGTCAACGCTTCCGACAACATCGCCGAAAACTCCTCCGCCTTCATCTTCACCGATCCGGCAAGCTCCTCCGCCTCCGCCAAGACGCGCTCCAAGCTCTCCAGCCCGCGCGCATAGTATTCCGACTCCGCGCGCAGCCCCGCCTCTTCCAGCGCCTTCGCCAGCTCCGCCTGCCGCTCTTCGCAGCCGTAGCGGCGCAGCAAACGCCGCACCGCCTCACAATATTCTCCGCCCGTCATGGTCGCCGTTACGCCCTCAAAACTCGCCGTCAGCCGCGTACGCATCTCTTCCAAAAGCTCGTACGAATCCTGCTCCCGTTTGATCGCACGCCTGCAACCGCCGCGATAATTGGCATACCGTAACAAATAATTGCGATACGTATCCACGTTTTTTTTCTCTTTTCCAAAAAACGGATTGGATAAAAACGCATCCGTATCCGACGCCTCGAACCCGTCCGCCAACATCGCGAACCACGCCAACACAAACTTGCACAGCGGATGCCGCACGGCGCTCCGCTTTACGTCGGCATAATAGGGTATCGCATACTCTTGAAATACCTTCTGCAAGGGCACGGCATACGCGCGCATATCCGAAAGGTAGACGGCAATGTCGCGATACCGCGCTCCCCGCGCGATCTCGCCGCGAACGGCGGCGGCAATGTAGCGCAATTCGTCCTCCGGATCGGACGCCTCGAAGATGCGTATGCGATCGGTCTGAACGGGCTCGCGCCGCATCGGATCGAACAGCGCTCGGCGCAATATCTCCGCTTCGCCCTTCAGATCGGAGGGCAAATAAATTTTCTCGCAGAGCGCGCCCGCGCGCTCGGCATACCTCTCAAACGCGTCGATCGCCTCGTCGGTGTACGCCGCCTCCTTTCCGCCCAACAGCACCGCCGTTACGTTCGCGCCGCTCTCGATCGCCGCGCGGATGCCCTCCGCCGCCTGCTTCGTGAACGAGTCAAACCCCGCAAATACAATGTTCGTACCTCGCCTGTCCTCCCGCGCGATCGCCTCGGGAAGCAACGCCAGCACGCCGCTCTCGTCTAAATACCCCTTCTCCAAATACGCCAGATATTCCCTGTAAACGCACGCAATGTCCCTCACCTTTTTGCTCAACATCGGCTCCGCTTCGTCGCTCGCTTCCTCGAGCATCTGCGGCGTTATCAGCGCCGCGCGAAGCTGCGCGATCGTCTCGTACAGACTCGCCGCACAGCCCGTCGGATTTTTTCCGAAACATTGCAGCTTTTCCGCCAGCCTCGCCGCTATGGAGCCGATCACCAGCACGGAACCCTGCTTGGACAGCACCTTGCGCGCCGCGCCGTCGCTCAAAAACCGCGCAAAAGTGGTGATTTTGGTGTCAAACGCCGCCCCCTGCGCCTCCGCAACCGCGCGCTCGGCCTCCAGCGTCAGCCTGTCCTCGCAAAATACCAGGTTCTTCTGCCCCGTCGGCAACGCGCGCAAATACTGCATCGCGGCAGACAACGTTGGCGCTACGTATAGTTTGATTTTCATGGCGTACTCTCGCTTTTCTCCTTCGATCGCCCGGACAATGCCGCCCACGCTCCGCGCCCTATCGTCCGGAATTTTTTTCATTATACCATATTTTCACCGATTTTTTAAGTGTTTGCCCGCATTTTGTTTTTACAAAATCCGCAATTTATGCTATACTATACTCCAATCTTATACGATCACGGAGAATAACGGAGATTTCAATATGAAAAAGAAAACAACTCTATTGGCCATCGCGGCGGCAGGTCTTTTCCTGTTTTCCGGCTGCAGCGCCATGGTTCCCACCAGCCTTTCCGCAAATTGGCTCAAAAACCCGACTGCCATCGACGATCCCTCCTTCTACGAGCGGCTCGAATACGACGTCAGCTTTAACAACTCCCTTACGCACGACGCCATCAGCAAAATCACCGTCGACCCCGAGCACAGCAGTTATGTGCAGGAAACGGAATTTTTGCCCACTTGGTCGCACTTGGGCGACGGCTCCACCTGCTACGCCGTCTACCACATGAAGGCCGAGCTCACCTTGAGCGCGACCTATACTTACGTAGCAAGCAACGGCGCCGAAGAGGACGTGCTATCCTTCGGCGGACAGTTCGATACGGAATCCTCCGACGCGGACGATCCCGCAAAAGTCGTTACCGAAGTCTGGTTTTATTCCCTGGGAAATCAGAAAAATCTGCAACCCCTGTACAGCAAATCCGAATACTATTCCTATAGCCCCGCCATGAACGGAAAATCCGTACAGCTGCTCAATTACGGTTACGTCATCGACTACGGCACCGACTGCAAATCCGCTACCGTTACCTATACCGACCATTGGCAGGATCTTTCGGACGAGGAGCTGCGCGTCAACGACAACCTCTACCTCTACAAGACAAAGCTCCTCAATACGGCAAGCATCACCTTCAAGGACCTGACAAAACAATACACGTGCATCGATAAGACGCAACTCCTTTTTGCCGCGCGCGGCATCGATTATTCCGCAAACAGCTCCAATACCCTCACCTTCGTCAGCGGCGAAACGGGTAAACAAAACGTAACCCTGTCTTGCTCGGAAGTCGTCGAAGCGCCCTTTACGTTTGCCCTCGACGCCGACCAGGCCAGCGAACAGACCGTTCGCTATGCCAACGTTTCCCTCACCATCGCATCCGGCGGCTCCAACGTCGGTACGGCGCATACCATGCTCATCGCGCAGAAGACAAGCGACAACAACAGCCCCTTCTACGCTTTGCCCTTGCAGATCCAATCGCCCTTCGGGTATAATTTGGGTACGTTGGTCTATAAACTTTCCGAAGCGACCCACACCCGCTGATCAGTCATTCGATCGGATTCGTTTATCGTGCAACTTTCTTGCGGCAGCCTCTCGGCTGCCGCTTTTCCTTTTCAAATCCGCACCGAGATCGCATCGCCCGCCGCCATCGGCAATTCCGCCCGCCGCCTTTCGCCCCGATTCGCCCAGCATACCGCTCCGCCCCCGCCGAAAGATCGGCTCATCCTTTCGACTCGGTTGCCGACAGGTCGACTCATCCTTTTGCTCCCGCAGCCGAAGATTTCGACCGGACAGAATCTTTCAGACTCAAATTTTTACATGATTTTCGCAAACAGCTTACATTCTTTTCATATTCTTGCGGCATACTGATAAAGACGCGCACGCAGGGCGCGGCATTTCGGAAAATATTTAGCAACGTCATTTTTTCATAAGCGACGACATCCTTCGAAAGGGGAGAAGTTTTTTGGAAGCTCGGTCGTTGCGGCGTTTTTGTCCGCGAACCTGCCTCTTTCAAACGCCGAACAGGGGGTATTTTTTTGCCGCAAATGGGAAAAACTGAAGGATAGCGGGCAGATTTGCAAACGTTCCCATGCGAAAACCGAGAAAAAGCGACGAAATACGCCAAGAGCTGATGGAAAAAAAACAAAAATGAAAGCAAATAGGTTGCCTGATTTATTCAGATATGATATAATATTCGTCGCGTATAAAGAATTAAGGTGAAAAACGTTCCTGTGGCGGGAACGCAGGCAACCAAAGGAAAGGTTGAAAAAAATGAACAAGACATACATACGGTTCAAGTATGCGATCGATTTTGTCGTTGCGCTTGTCGGTATCGTAGTCTTTTCGCCGCTCATGCTGGGCGTAGCCATTGCGATCAAAGCGGAAGACGGCGGAAGCGTAATCTTCAAACAGAGGCGAACCGGCGCGGAAGGCAAAAAATTCGATTGCTACAAATTCCGCTCCATGAAGAGCGAAACGGTATCGTACGATAAAAACAAACGCGTCATTAAGGACAACAATCCGAATCTCACGAAAGTAGGGAGGATCATCCGAAAATTCAAGATCGATGAGCTTCCGCAGCTGCTGAACGTTCTCAAGGGTGAGATGTGCATTATAGCGCCGAGACCCCTGTTGCCCGTTTTCGACGGCGATTACGAAGATTGGGAAATGGTAAAATTTGAAATACGACCGGGTCTTACGGGACTGGGACAAGTTTGCGGAAACGGCTACTTGAACATGAAAGACCGCAAATATTACGACGCCTACTACGCGATGCACGCATCTTTCTTACTCGATGTCAAGATCATCCTCAAGACGATCGGCGTGGTGCTCATGGGCGAACGGAAATTTTTACGACCTGTCACGGAACAAGAATACAGGCGTTTGAAACGCGAGGTCAAACGTCGCTACACCGTGCAACCCAAAACGGTCGCGCAGTTGCGCCCCTCTGCTTTGCACTGATGGGGCGCTTTTCTTTGCGGCGAAGCGAGGACGGCAGACTCAAAGCCGCGCAGATCATCGGAAACGCCTCGCTGGGCGGCGTCGTTTCCTGCATTCTGAATTATTATCGCCATGCCGATACCTCCCGTTGGGTCTTCGATTTCTTTACCTATGCGCCCTCGCCTCTCGATGCGCAGTTGCATGAGATCGATCCGGCGGCGCGCGTCTTTTCCATCCCGCGGCTGGATACGCAATTTTACAGAGCCGTGCCCGCCCTCCGAGCCTTGCTCGCCGAAGGCGGCTACGCCGTGGCGCATTCGCACATGACGACGCTCTCCGCATTTTCGCTCTTTGCCGCCAAACGCGCCGGCGTGCCCGTTCGCATCTGTCATGCGCACAGCACCTTCGACAAAAACTCCGACCATGCGGCAGTCAAAGCTCTGCTGCGGCCGTTTGCCGCCAAAAACGCGACGATGCGCCTTGCTTGCGGAAAACTCGCCGCGCAAAATTTATATCGAAACAAGGCGGATCAGGCCATCCTGTTGCCAAACGCGATCGATTTGGATCGCTTTTCCCCCGCTGACCAAGCCGAACGCGACGCCCTTCGGGCGCAGCTCGGCTTGCAGGGAACAATCTTTTTGTTCGTCGGGCGATTCGTATATCAAAAAAATTTGGCCTTCTTGCTGGACGCCTTCGCGCGCGCCAGAATCAGTATGCCCTCCACCCTCTTGCTCGTGGGGGACGGCCAGGATAAAGCCAATCTTATAAGACAGCCTCGCGCCCGTGCGATCGAAAACGCCGTGCGGTTTGTTCCGCCCTGCGATCCCCTGCCCTATTACCGCGCCGCCGACGTATTTGTTTTGCCCTCGCGCTACGAGGGAATGCCGGTCGTTGCCGCGGAAGCGCAGGCAACGGGTCTTCCCTGCCTGTTTTCCGACGCCGTGACGCGCGAAGCGGATATCTGCGGCGAAGCGGAATTTTTGCCGCTGAACGTCGCCCGTTGGGCAGACGCCATGCAGAAAAGACGTCCGCGCCTGCAGGCTTGTACGCAAAAACTGCGCGACGCCGGCTACGATATTTCCCTGCAGGGCCATCTCCTGTGCGACTTGTATGAATCGGCTCTGCGCGAAAAGGGGTTCGGCATCCCGTCTGAATGCGATCCGTCGCTCGTTTGATGCGATCGATCGGGTATTGGATACAGTCTATCGGTTGAGAGATCATAAACTGCGGCAGTTCAAGCCATTGTCCGCCGCTACGGAGAAAGTTTTTATGAAAAGTATGAACGGATTGCAGCGATTTTGGCAGCAAGCCTACCTCCTTCGACTGCTCGTGCGTCGAAATATAAAAAATCAATATTACCGTTCCTTTATCGGCGTGCTTTGGACGGTTCTGAATCCCCTGCTGAATATGCTCGTGATGATGTTCGTCTTTTCCTCCATTTTCGGAACGGAGGGGATCACGCTCGATTATCCCATCTATATTCTGTCGGGCAACATCATCTTCAACATCATGCGCACCTCGACGGCGGGGTCTTTGCCCTGCCTCGTCCATCAGCGCGACATGCTCCAAAAGACCAAGGTGTCCATCCGCCTCTTTCCGGCGGCAAACGTCATCTCGTCGCTGGTCACGTTCGCATTTTCTTTCGTCGCGCTGCTTCTGGTCGGACTCATCCGCTTTGCTTCCAACGACTTTTCCTTCCATTGGCAGATCGTGTTTATCCTCATCCTGCTCCCCGCCGTGACGCTCTTTTCGCTGGGATTATCCTATTTCTTGAGCGCCCTGTACGTCTTTTTTCGGGATATCGAACACATCTACTCCGTCCTGCTGACACTTTGGACGTACCTGACCCCGCTCTTCTATACCGTGGAACGCCTGAACAACGAGACCGTTTCGAAAATTATGGTTCTCAATCCCATGTACCACTATGTCGAATACTTCCGAAGCCTCTTATCCGGCGTTTTGCCTTCGGTACAGGAACACGTCATCATTTACGGGTTCGCCGCCGTTATGTTCTTGATCGGTTGCATCTTTATGTCCTCCGTCAAAAACAAAATCGCGGCAAAACTCTAAAGGAGAGCGCATGAAGAAAGATAAAAATTTACCCGATCGCGACGATTCCGTCCTCTTGGACGTGAAAAACGTGACCATGAAGTTTACAAAATACGACGTGCGCGTCGACTCCCTCAAAGAGTTGGTCACGCGCGCTTTTAAGGGCGACCTCAAACATGAAAAATTCGTCTGCCTCCGCAACATCAGCTTTCAGATCCGCAAGGGCGAGGCCGTTGCCGTGATCGGCAGAAACGGCGTGGGAAAAAGTACCCTGCTCAAAATCGTTTCCGGAATCCTGCGCCCTACGCGCGGCTATGCCCGCGCCTATGGCCGCATCTCCCCGCTTCTGCAGCTGGGAGCAGGCTTCGACGGAAATGCCACCGGCATCGAAAATATCTACCTCAATGCCGCGATCATGGGCTATACTAAGAAAGAAATCGACGCGAAATTGTCGGAGATCCTCGAGTTCTCCGAATTGGGCGACTTCATCCATTCGCCCGTCAAGACGTACTCTTCCGGTATGCTCGCCCGGCTCGGATTTTCCATCGCCATCAGCATGGAGGCGGAAATCATGCTCATCGACGAGATCCTCGCCGTCGGCGATATGGCCTTCCAGAAAAAATGCTACCAGAAATTGACCGAACTCAAAGCAAAGGGCCTTACCTTCCTCATCGTCTCGCACAGCGAATCGGTCAAAAACCTCTGCGACAGAGCCATCTGGATCGAACGCGGTCACTTGGTTGCCGACGGCGATGCCAAACTCATTTTTGACCGCTATGCAAAAATGATGCTCAATGCCTGATTCGAACCGCGAGCATGGCCGCTTCGCAAAAACGATGCTCCATGCCTGATTCGAACCGCGAGCATGGCCGCTTCGCAAAAACGATGCTCCATGCCCGATTCTGCCTGCGAGTTTAGCCGCGCTGCGCATCCGTCGCCGACCGCACGTCAGACGCTGCGCAGTGCTTTTTTTCACATTTTGACAAAAAATGCCCGTCTTATTTCTTTTCGCAAGGAGTACCTATGCATTACGATTATCTTTTAGTCGGCGCCGGACTTTTTAACGCCGTCTTTTGCGAACACGCCCGCCGCGCCGGAAAAACCTGCCTGCTCGTCGAGCGCAGAGACCATATCGCCGGCAATATCTATACCAAATCCGTCGAAGGCATCGACGTTCATATGTACGGCGCGCACATCTTTCATACCTCCGACCCCGCTCTGTGGGAATACGTCAATCGCTTCGACACATTCAACGGCTTTGTCAACCGCGTCAAAGCCATGTACAAGGGGACTCTCTATTCTCTCCCCTTCAATATGTATACCTTTCAACAGCTCTGGGGCGTGACCGACGCCGAACAGGCCAAAGCCATCATCGACGAACAGCGCGCCTGCCTGCACGGAAAAACGCCCGAGAATTTAGAGGAACAGGCGATCAGCCTTGTCGGAAAGGACGTCTATTTGCGGCTCGTGAAGGGCTATACCGAAAAACAATGGGGCAGAGATTGCAAGGACTTGCCGCCCTTCATCATCCGACGGCTTCCCCTGCGCTTTACCTACGACGACAACTATTTCAACGACCCCTATCAGGGCATCCCCGTCCACGGCTATACGCACATGGTTCAAAATATGCTCGGCGATACCCGAGTCCTCCTCAATACCGATTACTTCGACTTCATTCGATCGACGAGCCATACCTTTTCCAAAACCGTTTTTTGCGGCAAGATCGACGAGTTCTTCGGCTATCGGTTCGGAAAACTGGAGTACCGTACCCTGCGTTTTGAAACGCAAATCTTGGATCAACCCGATTTTCAGGGCAATGCCGTCATCAACTATACCGAGTACGACGTGCCCTTTACGCGCATCATCGAACACAAACACTTCAACTTCCGTCACCAGCCAAAAACGGTAGTGACCCGCGAATACCCCGCCGAATATTCCGACGGCATGGAGGCTTACTATCCAGTCAACGACGCCAAAAATACCGCCCTCTACCAACGCTACGAACAGCTTAAATCGAACTGCCCCTCCGTCATTTTCGGCGGCAGATTGGGCGAATATATGTATTACGACATGGATAAGGTGATCGCCAGCGCGCTCCGCCTTTGCAAAGCCGAAGGCCTTGCCTGATAACTTCGCCGCCTGCCCGACAACTTCGCCGTTTGAGTGACAACCTCGCCGTTTGTGCGGCAACTTCGCCGCCTGCCCGACAACTTCGCCGTTTGTGCGGCGACTTCGCTCCCTTTCCGACCGCCTTTTCGGTTTGATTTGCCCGATCGGCCTTCTGCCGACGGAATAAAACGCGCCGCAATGCACATACTGAAGGGGCGAAGGTTAAGCAAACGGAGGGATCTTGCTATGGAAGAAACGAAATCGGGCAGCGAATTGCTTGCCGAAGTGTATCGCAACACGCACTATGCGTTGCAATCCATATCGGACGTAATGCCGGAAACGGAAGACGAGGCTTTGCGCGAAGAGTTGAAGCGCATGCACGACGGTTACGAACGCATTTCGGGCAAGGCGGCGCTGTATGCGCGCGACAACGACATTGAATTAAAGGAACCCGGCCCCATCAAAAAGGCGATGATGTGGGGATCCATCAAATTCAACACGCTCAAAGACAATTCGCGCGCGCACATCGCGGAGATGCTGACGCAGGGAACCGTAATGGGCATCACGGCGCTCACCCGCTCGCTCAACGACAGCGAAGGCGCGGACGATCAGATCCGCCAAATCGCGGACGAACTTCTGCACATGGAACAAGAATACGAACAGACTCTGAAATCGTATCTGTAATTGTCCAAAATGCCGCCGCGCGGCACCTTTTCGGTGCCGCGCGGCGGCATTTTTTTGCTCTATCTTCCGATATAAAAGATGCGGCGCAGCGATGAAGAGATCTGCTGCCAATATTGCTTGAGCGTTTCGTCCGTAAAGTGCGAGCACACTCTCTGCTCCTCTTCGAGCGTGATCGGGCGGGAAAAATCTGCCCATGTATCCACATAATGACCGCACAGCCGCTCCGGATTGTCGTATAAAAAGACGATGTTGTCGTGCAGATAGGGTTTGACCAGCGACAAAAAGGGCGTGCGCTTCGCGTACTCTTCAAATTCATCGATCAGCGGATCAAACTGCTTGCGATCCTTCTTCTCAATGTGTACCAAATAGGAAAAAATCAACTCGTCGCCGCGAATGTTGTAGTTGCCGTCCACCGAATAAAACTGGAACCCGCGCGCGTTGAAAAATTGAAAAAATGCCGCGTCCAATCCGTCGAACAGCGCGCTCCGCAGCCAGTGCGCAGCCATCTTCAGCTCCTCCGACGCCCGCTCGACGTGATAGGTCACCAACACCTGCATCTGTCTGCCCCTTCCCAGCCTGTTGACGGGCGTCGTCACCTTCTCCTCCTGCCGCGCCGGCTCCGTACGCAACGTTCGAAGGGGCAAAGTACCGAACGTATCCAATACCGCCTGCACGTCCTCTTTGGAAAACGCACCCGCCAAAAACATCGCCATATTCTTGTTGAACAGCTTGGCGCGCTCTTGCTTGATCTCCTCCAGCGTGAGCTCTTCCAGTACCGAGTAGCTCCCCAAAACGGGATTGATGAACCGCGAATCAAACCACAGCTCGCGCAACAGGTCTGCCGCCCGCGCATCGTAAAAATCGTACTCGAAAATTTCGTTTTTTATGACGGGCAACACCTTTTCCAGCTCTTCTTTGCCGAACGACTGCTCTTTCAGCATCGAAAACAGCAATTTTATCTGCCCGATAAATTCTTCCCTGCGGCAGGTAAAATGAAAACACATGTAGTTGAGCGCGGTATACCCCATGATCTCGCTGCCGCGCGCAGTCATCTGCGCGTTGATCGCGTCGGCATTGCACGCGCCCGCCTTCTCAAA